>JAYSUJ010000022.1:0-76056 GCA_043719155.1 bacterium
CCTGTTAGGGCTTTGATGGCTCTAGGATCGTTAACTAATTTTTCTGTTTTAAACATTACTACAGTCTAACATTTTGTTAAAAAGGAGCAAGCCTATTGGGTTTCTGACGGCTGGTATTCAAGAGTGCAATCGCTAATAACAAAAGAGTCGGATATCTTAATTTTTCTAGATATAACTCTACACAGGAGGCTATGGAACCATTTAAAAAGAATTTACATAGGCGATAGACATGCAGAATTAACAAAAAAAGACGACTTACTTTTTATATTTGAAATTATTCGTAGACAGTTTAAAGTCATACCAAAAATGCGGAAATTTGTAACAGAAAATAATAGTAAAGTTAAGGTCTTCAAGAGTTACACCGATTTGGATAAATTCATCTCCACTTTATAGAAAACTCGCTTGTTGCGGGGCTAGGAATCGGTCACGGATATTTTTTGTTCGCTTCGCTTTCCACAAAAAATTCCGCTACCCCGACTCACTCGTTTCGGTTCGCTTCGCTCACAACGAAACTTCGCTCCGTCTTTCTCATCACTAGCCCAAAACGAAAATAAAAAGCTAATTTCACTTACGTTCATTAGCTTTTTATTTTCGTGTTGCGGGGCTAGGAATCGAACCTAGGTCTGCAGGTTATGAGCCTGCCGAGATACCACTTCTCCACCCCGCAATGTTTTTCGATTGCGATCGCATTTGTACTATAACATATTTTCGAATAAACTAAAAGTTTTGCTGCCAAAAATTAACCTTGATGTTTTCATTTTATTTCTGGCAAATACTTTAAACTAAAGATGAAGATAATAGTCAATTTTCCTTACTCCATAGTATGCCCCAAAACCACCTAAAACCATGGCGACTACATTTATCTCTCCATTTGGAACAGGCCAAATCAAAAAATGCACTACAAAACAAGAAAGATAACCTACAAACATTCCCACTAAGATGTATAAACTTAAGCCTTTTTGTTTATTTACATCAAAAATATGCCCTATTAGCCCAACAAATATACCCACTACTAACCACAAAATGTAATTTATCAGCATGAATTTTTACTTTGTAAATATCATAACACAGTTTTTATAATGTGCTATAATTATTTCATTAGAAACGAGTATATTTTAAAATAAACAAAGAGTAATGTATGCCAAAAATTAATCCGAGTATAGAAACGTACGCTAGAATAAAAGTAATAGGAGTTGGTGGGTCTGGAAAAAGCGCCCTAAACCATATGATTGAAAATGGTACTAGTGGAATTGATTTTATTGCTGTTAATGCCGATGTGCAAGACTTACATCACTCGCTTGCTGAAAAGAAAATACATATTGGGAAAAATTTCACTAAAGGCTTAGGGGCTGGCATGGATCCAGAAAAGGGTCATCGTGCAGCCGAAGAAACCAAGGAAGAGCTGCACGAAGCTATTTCCGGAGCTGACATGATGTTCATCGCTTGTGGCATGGGTGGTGGTACTGGCACAGGAGCCTCACCAGTTATTGCTAAAATAGCTAGAGAAGAAGGTATACTTACAATTGGTGTTGTAACAAAACCTTTCTTTTTTGAAGGGCGAGAGAGAATGCGTATAGCTGAAGAAGGGTTAGCTGAACTAGAGAAGGAAGTGGATGCCATGATTGTCATTCCTAACGACAGAATACTCGCAAGTGTAGATCAAAAAACTTCTGTACGCGATGCTTTTGCGCTTTGTAATGAAGTTTTGAGACAGGCGGTTGAGGGTATTTCAGATTTAATAACCACACCTGGTACTTTTGGAAACATAGATTTTGCTGACATTAAAACAATATTAGCCAACTCAGGTACAGCTCTAATGGGCGTAGGCATTGCTTCAGGTGAAAGGCGAGCCGTCGAAGCTGCAACAAAAGCTATCAACTCTCCCCTCTTAGACATATCTATTGACGGGGCTAAAGGAATTTTATTTTCTATTTCTGGTTCAGAAGACTTGTCAATGTGGGAAATGCAAGAAGCAGCTAAGGTAATTATAGAAAGTGTTGATAAAGATGCAAAAATTATTTCTGGTACGACTATCGATAACAATTTAAAGCCAGGAGAAATAAAAGTAACAGTTATAGCAACAGGCTTTCCAAACCCTCATCGTTACTCTAACAACTACTCTAAAAATGAAAGCTATGGTGTCATAAAAAATATTGAACACACAAATACTGTAGCGCGACCTCAAGTTTCTTCCAACAGTCAAAATAATGCAAATGCAAACGGAAGTAATATTCGCAGTTTCTTTAATGCCTCAAAAGCCAATGAAAATTACACTATTCCAAAGAAACCAGAACCCGAGATAAGCCATGAACCTAAACATGAGGTAAAGCATGCTGTAGAAGCTAAAACAGAAGAAAAGATTGAGACGCAAGACGAAGAGTATATCGACCAACCTATTTTAAAAAAGACAGCCAAGCTTTTTGGTGAAAGACCAAATGGTCAAATACCTCAACAAAATAACTTCAAAAAAGAAGTTAAAGAGGCAGAGGTTGTGGCAACAATCGACGACTCCGACGACTGGTCTTCTTCTATACCCTCCATCTTGAGACGAAATAGATAAAACCACATCATTTTTTAAAAAAAGCAAGCTAGAAGTGGTTTGCTTTTTTTGCTAGACTCTGAGGATATGAAAGAAAATAAAGTTTATGAGTTGGTGATAGTTGGCGGCGGCCCCGCAGGGGCCGCCGCCGCAGTCTATGCTGGACGAAAGAAAATAGATACATTAGTTATCAAGAAAGAATGGGGTGGCCAAAGTGTTGTTTCCCTAGACATCCACAACTGGGTTGGTACTAAAAGTATTTCCGGTGACAAGCTTGCTCTAGATTTAAAAGAGCATGTGGAAAATTACGTATCAGATATTTTAAATGTTGAAAATGAAGAAGTGACACAACTAGAAAAAAAGGAAAATATATTTCAACTTAAGACTAAATCCGGTAAGTTTTTTAGTTCTAAGACAGTTTTAATAACTACCGGGTCCAACCGAAAGCAGTTAGAAGTTCCAGGTGCAGCAGAGTTAGAGCATAAAGGTGTAACCTATTGTGCGAGTTGTGACGGACTGTTTTTTGCCAATATGGACGTGGTAGTCGTTGGTGCGGGGAACTCAGCTTTTGAGTCGGCCCTGCAGCTTTTAGCATATTGTAAAAGTGTTACCATTTTAATTCGTACCGAAAATATTCGTGCAGACCCAGTAACAGTTGAATATGTAAAAAATAACCCTAAGACTAAAATACTTTTAAATACAGAAAGTGTACAAGTCATGGGAGACAAAAAAGTAGAAGGTCTTAAAGTTAGGAACAACTTTACAAATGCAGAGGAAATTTTAAAAGTTTCAGGTGTTTTTGTGGAAATAGGTCAGATACCAAACACAGCTTTGGCAAAAGGTGTTGTAAATATTGATAAAATTGGAAAAATAGAAATAGACCCTTGGACTCAAAAAACCTCAACAGAAGGTATTTGGGCAGCTGGTGACTGTACAAATATTAAATATCATCAAAATAATATTGCAGCCGGTGATGGTGTTAAGGCACTAGAGGATATTTACACTTACATAAAAACACATTAAACTATTTAGTATGGTAAAAATAAAAGTTGACTGGGTAAGTCGGACTAAAAAAAAAGGAACAGAAGTAACCGAGGGTAAAGACCCAGATAGGTTGTACAAAGTTAGAAAACCAAATACCGCATACAGTATTTCCCAATCTGGAAAAGAAATAGGTAGTAAAAAAACAGATATACCAGAGCTCGACATTAAAAGACTAGCCAAAAGATCCATGTTGAGACATAAAATTGAAAGAGAAAAAAGGAAAGAAGCGAGAAATAAGGCTAAATTGAAGAGTTAAGAGAAAGATATTTTAATTATGGCAAAAAAGAGACCTAGTGAAACTGGCCTTGGTGGAGAAAATGAACCATCCGTTGTGAGAGATGCTGAAAAAAGGAGGAGAGAAAGTGCTGCCACAAAAGCCTTTAAGTTATACAAGAAAACCAAAAGTAATGAATACAAGGACAAGCTAAGACAATATAGACTAGACTGCGAAAAAAATGTTTACAGTTTAGACTCTATAAAACTTAAGATTAGATTACTTAAAAATAAAATTGCAGAACCAGATGTCGCTGCGAGTATTATCTCTCTATATAGACAAGGTCTACCACCTTCTGAGATTCAGAATAGGCTCAATATCACAAAAGGCGCAATGTACGGTCATTGCGATAGGATTAAGTCAGTACCCCAACTATGTTATTTGCTTCCACCAAGTAATGTGAGTGGTTTAAGGACTGCAGGTCCAATAAGAGTTGGAGCAGATAGCCCAAAGTCAAAGGCTTTTACAAAGTTTGTACCGGACCCAAACATGACACCTCAAGAAATAAAAGAAGCTTTGGATAAGCATTATACCCTTAGAAGGATTGAATTAGAGAAAAGCAGGAGAAATAAAAGAAGGAGCTAAAACAAAAATAGTTCGTAAACCAAGAAAGGTAATGAAGATTTTTTTGCTGTATTTTCAGCTTCAATAATTCTGCTCATCATAGTTGAATTAAGTTTGGGCGCTTTATTTTCTAAAAATTCTTTTGTAAACTCCAATATACGTTGTCCATACTCTTCCGATATTTTTTTTTCACCTAACAATTTATGTCGTGAAAGTAAAACTAGACGAGAAAAAAAAGTAACCTGCTTAGAAAAAATATTAACATCCACACTTCTTTCTTCCAATTGTTTCAAAATACTTAGTCCCGACTCGGGTAAAGATATGCCGTCCAAACTTTTTAAGAAGTTAAAAATTGCTGTGGTTTCAGGTACGCCTAGAATTTTTGAAACAAAGACCTCTGTATATTCCACCTCCGAAAATGCTAGTATTTTTTGTAAACTTGAAAGCGAGTCTCTGTAGGATCCGTCTCCAGAAAGTGCTAAAAGTTGTAAAGCCGACTTTTCTATTTTCACCCTCTCTTTCTCACAAACATTACTTAAAAAACTGGTTAAAATTTCTTGATTTGGACTTTTCAAACCAAACTTTGTACACCTAGACAAAACCGTGTCCAACATTTTTTCCGGCTCAGTTGTACACATTACAAATATGACATGTGCAGGTGGCTCCTCCAGAGTCTTTAAAAATGCATTCCAAGCTTGTGGAGTTAGCATATGAGCTTCATCTAAAATATACATTTTGTATTTTGAGTGATACGGAAGTGTATTTGCAGAGCTGTTTAAATCTCGCATGTTGTCTATACCGTTGTTACTTGCTGCGTCCAACTCTAAAACATCCTCTTTGTGTATGCCTAACTCTTTTGCAAAAGCCCGAGCAGCAGTAGTTTTTCCTGTACCCCTTCCGCCAGAAAACAAATAAGCGTGAGAAATATTGTTATTCGCTATTGAGTTTTTAAGTACTTTAACCAATTCTTCTTGCCCTATTATCTCGTCAAGTGTCTGTGGTCTGTATTTCAAATAAAGTGTTTTCTGGTTCATGTTATCTATTTCTGATATAATTATATCATGAATATACAATCGGTAATTGTAGCTTTGTTTCTTTCTTTTCTTACGGTGTACGCTGACTACTTGCTCAAGCTTTCATCTGTTAAAAATGTTCTAAATTATCAATTCTACCTTGCAGCTTCAATATATGCTACAACAGCACTTGGCTGGTTCTTTGTTATGAAAACAATGAAATTGTCTACAGCAGGTACAATTTACGGTGTCTCTTGTATGATTTTACTTGTATTGCTTTCTGTTTTTCATTTTAAAGAAGAGTTAAACTACTTTGAGATGGTTGGAATAGTATTTGGCATAATTTCTATTGTCATTTTAGCGAAATTTGCCTGAAAGTTTTGTAAACATTTTTTGAATTTTAAACCAAAACAGCCATTTTCGGATAAGCTTTTCAAGCTCAGCTGAGTTTTTTGTATCCATCAGTTTCATTCGCAGTTCTTTTGCTCCATCAAAACCATTTACATAGGCCTTAAAATGTTTTTTCATTATTGGGTAATTTTTAAATGGCAATTCTTCTTCAAATCTTTTAGCATGCTCAACCAAAGTTAAAAGTATTTCACTCAAACTCAGGTTTTCCTTTTTAATTGTTGTGTGGAAAAGCCAAGGGTTTCCAAAAATTCCGCGTCCTATCATCACCCCATCACAGCCAGAATCATGCCATTTTTTTTCAGCATCCTCTACATCTTTTACGTCCCCGTTTAAAATTATAATTGGTCCTCCATTTTCTGGTGTTCCAAAATTCTCTCTTATCCAAATTACAATTTCTGGCGCCAGTTCCCAGTGTGCTGGTACCAAGCTCATTTCTTTTTTTGTTCTTAGGTGTATAGTAATGACTTGTGGCTTAACTTTTAGTATTTGACCCAACCAAGTTTTCCACTCTATTTGGTTATAACCGATTCTGGTCTTTATTGTTAGTGGGATATTTGAATTATTTTCTTTTAAAGTATTTTTTATTGCAAAAGCTATATCTTTAGCCAGTTCTGGAACTTTTATCATGTAGGCACCGCTACCTTGACCATTTACATTATTGTCAGGACAGCCCATGTTGACATCAATTCCGTCAAACTGCATATCTATTAAAAGTTTGGTTACATTGTCAAAACCTAGTACTTTATCTCCAAAGATCTGAGCCACAATTGGTCTTTCATTTGTAGAGTTAAATCTTAAATCTTTTACAAGTTCTAACCTACCTCTGTGGTCATTTAAGCCATTTACCGAAACGAACTCAGTCCAAAAAACGTCCAAATTTGAAGTTTGCTCACCTTTTTCGTCATATCCAAAACCACTCTTTTCGGCAATTAAATTACGAAAAACATAGTCAGTAACATCGGCCATTGGAGCCAAAACTATGATAGGTCTTTTACCTTTTGTCTTTAGATATAAATCTGTCCAGAAATTTTTTTGCATTATTGTTTTGAAGTTGCTGTCATTATATCAGTTCCAGTTGCATTTATAAAGTTATTCTTGAGTTTCCAAAAAACTTTATTTTTATAAGAAAGATCGATGTACTCGAGCCTCTCTTTCTTTTCATTTATGTAGGTTTGAAGCTCTCCACTTCTTGATACAAGACTAAAGTCTGAGAGGGTTTCTGGCAAACTCCTTTCCAGATTTATCTTCAAGGAATACTTGTCAGTATAGATTGTTGCAATTCGAAGGTCGTCCACATAGATTTTCTCCACAGCAAAACCATTTTTTCGTAACCAGGTAACTGTCTCTCTCAAAAATAAAAAGTCTTGTTTGTGATAAATACGAGTTCCAGACAGCGAATCTGGAAGCTCAACTTTTTGAGAGTCAACACTTGCGAAAAGAGATTCAGTGTTGACGTCCACCCTTAGAATTGCTGGATTATCGTCATTTATTTCTTTGTAAAATACTCCTTCAGAGTTTCCAAGCATGCACCTAACTAGGAAATTTAAACTTTCTGGCATACAACTATAGAAATATTTATCGTTTTTTGAAACTACAACATCTATATCCATATTAATTTTTTTGGATATTTTTATGGCACTAACTAGTTGAAACTCATCATGAGTAAGCTTGGATATGAGCTGTTCTTCAAGTGAAAGAAAAGAATATAAACTATTTCCCTCATCTCTTAGGTTGGCTTCAATGTACCTCTTGATCTCTAAATTTTCCAAGCTATCGTCAAAAAAAACAACATTTACTTTATTGACTTTGAGATAGTTATTTAATATATGAGTCAATGTTAAAAATAACAGTAGTAAAAAAAATGGTAGGAGTTTTTTTTGAGACAAAAATTTATTTTTTCTTAATCCAAAATTCATTGTAGAATAGTTTAACACAGGATTTGACTAAAACTTCAAAAAAATGCTATAAATATTTATGCAGTGCTACCTTTAACTCAAACTCCTGAAAGGAAGTTTCAAATGACAAAGTACCCTGCTGCAATGACTGGAGTCATCCTCACTGCCGGCATTCTTATTGGAGTGTTGGCTACAGCTGTCGTGAGCACGATGTTACTAAAGAAAGCCATCGGCAACAACATGCTTCAGATTCAGTCTGAAATCTCGTACTTCCAGTCAGAGTTTGAGATGAGAATTGTTCCAAAGCAGAAGGAAGAAACAACTCCGAAATACTTTCCTGCTTGCAAGGAAAGTGACGGCAAATGTGTCTGACCTGCCTTGGTGGGCAGCAAACTTCCCGGCGAGAAATCGCCGGTTTTTTTATTTTCTGGAAATTTTCTCTTGTCCCCCCATATATTTTCTAAGTACTTCAGGTATGGTAATGGTTCCGTCGGCGTTTTGATAATTTTCAACCAAAGAGACCAAAATTCTAGGCGTTGGGATAGCTGTACAGTTTAAAGAGTGAGCAAATTTGGTCACTCCTTCTTTGGTTTTATATTTTATGTTACCACGTCTGGTTTGAAAATCGTGGAAATATGAGGCACTGGAAATCTCTCTATACTTATTTTCTTTTGGTACCCACAATTCTACGTCATATTTTTTTACTTGTCCTTGCCCGATGTCCCCACCACAATTAAGCACTGTATGGTATGGGATATTCAGACTCTCAATAAACTCTTCAGTGTTTCTATTTATCTCCTCATGATATCTAACACTTGTCTCATGCGAAGCTTCACATAATATCACTTGCTCCCACTTATGAAATTCATGTACACGAATAAGTCCTTTTACGTCTTTAGCATGGGCCCCAATTTCTCTTCTAAAAGCAAATGAAAAGCCAATGTATTTGAGTGGGTTTTCTTCCAAGCCTTCTAACACTTCACCGCCAAACATGCCCATGAGTGGTACCTCAGCTGTACCTGCCAAGTATTGCCCGTCTTGAGTTTTAAATAAATCATCTTCACCTTGTGGCAAATAACCATTTGCCATGAAAGATTCTTTGTTGGCAATTGCTGGGGCTAAAATCGGCATAAAGCCTTTGGCAGACCAAAATTCCAAAGCGTATTGCCAAATGGCCATAGTCAACTTGAATCCGTCACCAGTGATAAAGTAACCACGAAAACCATGAACCTTTACCCCACGCTCAAAATCTGCAAGCTTTAGCTCGGTCATCAACTCTACATGGTCCTTTGGCTCAAAGTTGAATTGCGGCTTGTCCCCCCAAACTTTTACTTCTACATTGTCGCCGTCACTCTCACCTTCTGGGACCGTCATGTCTGGGATATTTGGTACATGCAGCATTTGCAGTTGCCATTCACTTGTTATTTTCTTAAGTTGCTCTTCAAGCTTTAAAAGCTCTTCTTTCAACGTTCTCATTTTCTCTTTGATAGAGTCTTTGACAGAATTGTCTGTTGTTCTAACTATTTCCTCACTTGCTTTGTTTTGCTCTGCTCTTAAAGTCTCGACTTTTTGCAAAGTCTCCAGTCTTTCTTTATCTATTTTTAATAAATTTTCAACATCAAACTCTATATGTTTTTTTCTCGCTGCTTCTTTTATAAGTTCCCAATTTTCCCGAATGAATTTTATATCTAACATAAATTTGTATTATAGCTAAATTATAGCATTTATTTATTATAGTTCTCAACTAGTTCAGATACATCGAAAACCTGAGTATTTGCTGTTTTAAACTCACTTTTAAAGACATAGAACACTTGCATTATTTCTTTATATTTCTCAAGAGTTTTTTCACTCTTATCGAAATCCGGGTATTTTTGAGCTAATAAAAAAAACATTTTTATGAAGTACGCATGAGTAAAAACATAATTTATGCCATCTGGGATTTTTTGCATTTTTAAGATTACATAATTCACTCTTTCTACAAATTCTTTAAAATTTTCATGTCCATCCGCATGAGGGTCACGCAGCTCCACATCTAGTTCCTCGTATTTAACTTTAGTATGTTGTTCATAAGCCTCTAACGTTTCTAGTTTTTTTGTAGTTTCAAGAGAAACTGTATGCAATTCGTGCACGTCAGCCCAAAGGTGTATCTCTGAATCTGGAAATTTATTAATGATTGGTTGAGCGGTTTCAATGGTGCGGATAAACTTAGAAACAATAATTCTTTTTGGCTCTTCCAAAATCTCCACCAGGCTTTCAGCTTGCTTTCTTCCTTCTTGAGTCAATTTGAAAATATTTGTGTCTTTTAAAACTAGGTGGTCGAGGTTGCCTTCACTTTGCCCATGTCGTATCAAATATATTTTTCTGGCTTTTGTGTTTCGCATATTTTTGTGTTAGTATCCCTCTGCTTTTAATTCCTCCAACAATTCCTTAGCCCTTTTACTTAAAGATTTTGGTTTTGCTACCCTAATGGTTATGTATAAATCTCCACTTTCACCGCTAGCCACACCTTCTCCGTATCCACGCATCATTAACTGCTGTCCATTTTCTACTCCTTCTTTTATAGGGACTGAAACTTCTTCCTTTTTCATTTGCAGTCCTTGACCCTTGCACACTGAACATCTAACTTCCGGTACTTTCCCTTCACCTTCACATTCGTCACATAAGCCCTGCTGTTGGAATGTACCGAAAATAGTTTTTTTAGCTATATTGACGACACCTTTCCCAGAACACTTTTTACACTCGTGTTTTTTTGTACCTGGTTTAGCTCCGTCTCCGCTACAGGTCTCACATTTAACATGCCTATTGTAAGTAACCTTTTTGTTAACTCCAAGAAAACTTTCCGCAATTGTAACTTGAATAAGGATTTGTAAATCTTCACCACGTCTCGACCTCTGCCTTCCTCCTCCTCTGTTGCCACCAAACATGTCAAACATGTCCCCCATGTCAAACTCAAATCCGCTATTTTGCCCACCAAAACCAGAAAAATCAAAGCCCTCAAATCCACCAAAGCCACCTTGACTAGCACCATGAGCTCCCCCATGTTGCCCTGCAGACCCAAATTGGTCATACTGGGCTCTTTTTTTATCATCATTTAGAGTTTGATAAGCCTCGTTCACTTCTTTAAATTTAGTGTCATTTCCGGCGTTCTTGTCTGGATGATGAAGATGTGCCAATTTGTAAAAAGCTTTTTTAATCTCGTCTTTATTGGCTTTTTTATCAACTCCCAAAGTTTTGTAATAGTCTTTACTCATAATTTGTATAAATCTTTCTTGTCAGACTATATCAAAATACAAAGTAAAGTCAAGTAAAAACTGGGTAACTTTCATTGCCCAGTTTACCTTTTCAGGATTTTATTTGTCATCTTTTCTTCTTGTGCCTTTTTCTTGCACGCTTTAGAACATCACACGGGTTCTTATCGGCCCATACAAAGTACGCAGCAGTGCAGATTGGCGGCAACAAGACAAAGGCTCCTATTAGAAATTTGAGCACCGTGTCCATCCTAGTCTCCTTTAGATTGAACAGTTTTAAATTCTACTCTTGTCACAAAATTATGCAAATTTTTTTGTGAGCTTGGTCGGTGCATAACCTGTAAATCTCTTGTTAAGTATGGTTTTTCTAAATTTTTGTTGGAAAAGTATATATTCTATAAACTCTTTAATTTTTTTAGTCTGAAAAACCTATATTTTATACATGTTTTTTACTTTTCCACATAGGCCATTCTTTCAATCCATTTGTAAGTTCTATATACTTTTTATAACTCAAGAAAGTAAAGTTGAGTTTTAAAAAATATGCCATTTAGAGAACAAGATAGAGAACAGAAACCAGTGAAGACAGTCACAACAGTTACAAGTGGGGACCGCTTTACAACACTTGCATATGTTAAGGTACTGCTAAGTGGTGAGAATGTAAATGCGGCAAAAGCAAAAATTGCATCCTATAACAGAAGTAGACCAAAAGGGATTGAACCAATCAGTTTAGATGACGTATACAAAAATGATCCAATGGACTTTTTAAAAGTAAAGAATCGTGTTCCCCCAGATCCTAAAAGACAAACGTTTAGAAATGTTTAAACAAAAAGCTGGGTCAACCCCAGCTTTTTTTGTTAAGAGAATTTTAATACTTAGTTCCCCTCTGGTTTTACTTCTTCAGGGCCAGCTTGAGTATTCTGTTCTCCCGTTTGACCTGCCTTACTCATCTCCTCGCCAATTTTTTGCATGACTGTAGACAGATTATCTATTTCTTTTTTAATCTCTGTGCCGTCGTCTTTGGCTTTCACTTCATTTAATTTGCTGATAGCATCCTCCACCGTTTTTTTAGTATCTGAAGAAATTTTATCTCCAGCATCCTTTAAAGCCTTTTCCGCGATGTGTACAGTTTGTTCAGCTTGGTTTTTAATATCTACCAAATCTTTTTTCTTAGCATCACTTTCGGCATTAACCTCTGCATCTTTTTTCATCTTTTCAATTTCTTCTTTTGAAAGTCCTGAAGAGGCTTCTATTCGTATTGTCGACTCTTTTCCAGAGGTTTTGTCTTTAGCTGTAACATTTAAAATACCGTTAGCATCGATGTCGAGTTTGATCTCAACTTGTGGCACTCCTCGTGGTGCTGGTGGTATGCCGTCAAGGTTAAAGATACCAAGCGACTTGTTGTCTGTTGCCATTGGTCTCTCACCTTGTAAAACATTTACTTGTACCGAGGTTTGGTTGTCCGATGCTGTAGAAAATATTTGTGACGCCTGAGTTGGTATGGTTGTATTTTTCTCTATTAACTTTGTCATCACTCCACCCATAGTTTCTATGCCAAAAGACAAAGGAATGACGTCCAGTAGTAAAATATCTTTCACATCACCTTGTAGCACACCAGCTTGAACTGCTGCACCGAGGGCAACTACTTCGTCAGGATTGATAGATCTGTTCGGCTCTTTTCCAAAAAAATCTTTTACCGCTTCTACTATCATTGGCATACGAGTTTGACCTCCGACCATAATAACTTCTTGAATTTCAGATTTTGTAAACCCAGATGCATCTAAACATCTTTTAGCAATTTCCATGCTTCGATCAACAAATTTCTGAGCCAGTTTTTCTAACTGAGTTTTAGAAATTTTTAACAACAAGTGTTCTGGACCATTTGCGCCACTTGTTATAAAAGGAATATTTATTTCAGCTTCCGGAACAGTAGAAAGCTCATGTTTTGCTTTTTCAGCCGCCTCGTCGATTCGTTGTAAAGCCAGAGGATCCTTAGAGACATCTATTCCAGAAGTTTTCTTGAACTCAGTGATAATGTAGGACACAATCTCTCTATCTATGTCGCGACCCCCAAGATGCGAGTCACCATCTGTACTTTTAACCTCAACAACATCTGCTGAAACTTCTAAAATTGAAATATCAAATGTCCCTCCGCCAAAGTCATAGACAGCAATTTTTTGATTCTGTTTTTTATCAAATCCGTACGCCAAGGCAGCAGCTGTAGGTTCGTTTATAATACGTAAAACTTTAAGTCCTGCGATTTCACCTGCATTTTTAGTGGCTTCTCGTTGCTCGTTGTTAAAGTAGGCTGGCACAGTGATTACAGCTTCGGTTATCTTTTCACCTAGCTTGGCCTCTACATCAGTTTTAATTTTTTGTAAAATCATAGCTGAAACTTCTTCTGGCCTATAATTTTTATCTCCAAGTTTAACCATGGTTCCTCCGTTGGCATCTTTGTCGATTTTGAATGCAACACGCCCTATGTCTGCCGAAACCTCTTTGTCTGAAAATGCATGTCCCATATACCTTTTAACACCATATATTGTGTTTTGGGGATTGGTAACAGATTGTCTTTTGGCTAATTGCCCTACAAGCCTATCCCCGTTTTT
This sequence comes from bacterium, assembly GCA_043719155.1. Taxonomy (GTDB): domain Bacteria; phylum Patescibacteriota; class Minisyncoccia; order Phycocordibacterales; family UBA5272; genus JBBQKQ01. The sequence continues at coordinate 13,595 of JAYSUJ010000022.1, forward strand.
AGCAATCGCTACAACGGAAGGTGTTGTTCTGTTTCCCTCAATATTTTCGATTATTTTAGGTGCTCCAGCTTCAATTATTGCTACTGCAGAGTTGGTTGTTCCAAGGTCTATTCCTATTATTTTTGCCATATGTTTTTTTGTATTAAATTTTCTATTTAATTATTTTTTTGATAATGTACAATCTATAATCTATTTTCAATTTCTTGTCAAGCTTTATTTAAAAATGTAAATTTTTACTTTTGCTTCTCGCAATTGTTTACCATTCAGATCATAACCACTTTGGATAATTTCAGAAACAGTATGGTCTTTTGTCTCATCGTCTGCCTGCACCTCTTCAACTGCATGCATGGTGTTTACGTCAAATTTGTCACCTACTTTTGGTTCTATTTTTTTTAATCCTGCATTCTCACAAGTTGTTGTCAATTGCTGAAAAATGTATTCCACACCCATTCTCCAGTTTGCCTCCACCTTTTCCCAAGTAGTTACGTTCTTTCTTGCCATGCCGTAACTATCTAAAACAGGTATTAAGTCCTCCAAAAGATTAGCTGCTGCGCCTCTGTAAATCTCCAGTTTTTCAACCTGCATTTGCTTGTCCTTATTTACCAACTCTGCTCTAGCTCTTTGCCATCCGTCCAAGTTTATTTTAGATTCTTCTGCCTTTTCTTTTAGTTGCATTCTCAAATCTTTTACTTTTTCTTGTAAAGTTTTCTCATCCCCAGCTTCAGTTGTTTCCTCAAACTCCAAAACCTCATCTGTGTTTTCTTCTTTTTTCATAGTTGTATATGTGCTGATTATAGTTAAAAAAAACTATTTGTCAACAATTTACAACTTGGGAATCTATTGCCTTTAAAATCAATTAATATATACTTTAAAAGAACAACAAACATATGCAAGAAAAACTTTCTTTGAAAAATATCTTAATAACAATTGTTCTAATGACAATTCTTTTTTCTGTCTCACTTTTCACTTATAATAAATACAGTAGTTCCGAGTCGTCCATAGCCTACACTGGTTTAGGTCAAAGTTCTGATCAAAACGAGTATGTGGTAAAGAGAGACATAGTTGTTACCTCTGCAATTTTAAACTCAGATAAAATAGAATTTGTTCAAAGGAAAATAACAGGAGGTGGTGTTAACCCTGGTTGGGTAATCTCTCTTTTGGAAACTCAGCCTAATGTATTCACTGGTAGAGTAATTGTTGATGACGGAGTCTACCAGCACCCTGTTACAGTCAAAGAAGAAGTGACTAACATATTTGTCGGCGAGATGAAAAGTAAAGATGGAAAAAAGGAAACATTTTCAATGAAAAAAAGCCTGCAGAACTGTAAAGATGAGGAAAAAAATCTTTTTGAGTACTCTTTGACCGGTACTTATGGGGCTACACAGTTCTTGGGTTGTGGAGGCAATATTTTATCGGAAGGGATTTAGTTTGTCTATTTACTTTTACAGCTTGAATAAAAATCTCAACATCTTTGACTTAAGTGGCGTGAGTTTCTCAGACATGTATTGAAAAGTTCCACGAGGGTTCAGTTCTGATAGAGTTGGGTAGGCGTGGACAGTTTCAAAAATACTTTCCACTGGCAAATTGTTTTCCATGGCAAGTACCCACTCGGTTATGAGTTCACCTGCATGAGGAGCAACAATTGTAACCCCTAGAATTTTTCCACCTCGCTTGTACCACTTATTTTTACCAACCAAAACTTGTATAAATCCTTCTGCCTCTGTTCCACCTGCCTTTGCTCTGTCTACATGTTCTAGTCTTGTAGTAAAAGATTTAAAATCTATCTTCATATCAACCAGGTCTTTTTGACTTGAACCCACATGGGCCACTTCAGGAAAAGTGTATGTAACCCAAGGAAATGCATTAGGCTGTGCTTTTTTCTTTAACCAAGGCATGAGAAAAGAAATAAATTTTGGAACAAATAAATTATTCAAAACGGCCCTTGCTTGATAACCTGCTGCATGAGTAAACATGAGCTTTCCATTGCAATCACCAATAGCGTAAACTCTTTTATTTGTTGTTTGAAGATAGTCATTTATCTCTATTCCTCTTTCTGTAAATTTAATATTTGCTTTGTCTAAAGCTAGGTCTAGATTTAGGTCACGACCTACAGCTACTAAAAGTTCTTCGGATTTTAAAATAATCCCATTTTCAAGTTCGACACATTTTTCGCCGTCTAGTTCGAATACTTTTTTTATTTCTGCGTTTGGAAATATCTCAATTCCAAGTTTCTTTAATTTCTCTGTCATAAACTGCCTAGTCTCCAGTTCTTCTCTTGCCATAACTAAGTCCTCTTTCAAAATCATTTTCACTCTAGTCCCAAAACAAGAAATGGCAGTTGCCATTTCCATGCCTATACTCCCTCCGCCTACTACAGTCATGGTTTTTGGTAGTTTTGGTAAGTCAAAAAATTGCTCGTTTGTAACAAATTTAACACTGTTAAAAATTTCTGGTATTCTAGGCTTGGATCCAGTCGCAACAATACACTTTTTAAATTTAAAATAAACCTCTTTATTGTTTGTCTTTTCTAAAACGATAATTTTATTTTCTGAGTAAAATTTAGCTTCACCAATTATTACATCGCAACCTAAATTTTGAAACCTATCTACACTGTCTGTCTTAGCTATCTCCTCTTCCACCATTTTAATTCTCTTTTTTGCTTCCTCAAAATGTTTAGAAAAATCTACATCTACCTTTTCATCGACAAATTTTTCTTCTCTAATTATCAACATTTTTTCTGCCTCGTGGATAAGTGTTTTAGATGGGATGCAGCCATTCCAAAGACAGTCTCCACCAAGTTTATTTTTCTCTAGTAATAAAACTTTTAATCCAAGTTTTGCAGCTCCTGCGGCGGCCGACAAGCCACCGCTCCCCGCCCCGATAATAACTAAGTCATATTTTTTCATATACAAACTAGTTTAACATCTTTTACTTTATTTGCTATTTTTGTAAAACTTTTCACAAAATTCCTTTTTAAAATTAAAAAAATTATCTTCTAATATTGATTGCCTTATTTTCTCTACGAGAGAGATTAAGAAATATAAATTATGTTCCGAAACTAAAATAGCCCCCAGCATCTCGTCACTTCTAAATAAATGGGCGATGTAAGCATGTGAGTACGGGTAGAGTGGCGAATTTATATCTGTAGTTATTTTACTAAAGTCTGTTTTATATTTCGAGTTTTCAATATTTATTTTTCCATTTTCTGTGAAAATCTGACCATGTCTAGCGATTCTAGTTGGGATAACGCAATCAAAAGTATCTACGCCGTACTCAACCCCTAAGAAAAAATCTATAGGTTCACCTATACCTAAAAGATGTCTGGGTTTATTTTCAGGCAAAACTTCCGTGACACTTTTCACTGTTTTATCCATGTCTTCTTTTGTAAAACTACCACCGATACCAAAACCATCAAAATCCATTTTTGATAGAATTTCTGCTGATTCTTTTCTTAAATCTTCGTACCCTCCACCTTGGACTACTGCAAACAAAGCTTGTTGCTCACCTGTTGCACTACTTACACCCAACTTTTTATGTTCATCGACACATCTTTTTGCCCAACGATGTGTTCTGTCCATTGCAGCAATTTGGTATTCACGAGTTGCAAGTGGTGAGGTGCATTCGTCAAAGGCAAAAAAAATATCTGCACCAAGCTTATGTTGTATCTGCATTGATACTTCTGGGGTGAATCTGTGTGTTGAGCCATCAATAAAACTCTTAAAAGTGACACCTTCCTCATCAACTTTTGCCATTTGTTCTTTTGTCGACTTAACAACCTTGTCCAGCATGCTTTGCTTTTCCTCAGCTATTTTTTTACTAGTCGCAATTTTAGTAACTCCAGAGTTAAAAGCCGCACCCAAACTTAGTACTTGAAACCCGCCAGAGTCCGTCCATGTTGGGCCAAAATAATTCATAAATTTTCCGAAACCACCGGCTTGCTCAACAATCTCCATACCAGGTTGTAAATAGAGGTGATAAGTATTTGCTAAAATACTTCGGCTACCAATTTTTTCTAATGAGGAGACCTGTACACCTTTAACTGTGGCTTTGGTCCCTACTGGTACAAAACAAGGTGTTAAAATATCTCCGTGTGGAGTAATTATTCTACCTGCTCTAGCTAAAGCTGCTTCAAAGCTTTTTTTTTGTATCTTAAATGAGAATTCTTTATTTTTATTTTGCATTTAGAAAAGATTATATCACACTAGGGTTACCTTAAATATTTCTCTAATTTACTTTTTAATCTTAAATAAATCTTTAAAATTTCTGGATATCGCTTTAGGAAAGTTTCGATTTTTTCTTCTACCCAAGGTACCTCAAAAGAAATGAGGATTAGAGCCACCGCAAAGAAGACAGCTTGGGGTACAAGGGGTAAGGCCAAGCCAATAAAACCTAAAGCTAGAAAAATAATAATTAAAATATAAATAAAACTTTTCTTAATGTAAATTTTCATTAGATTTTATAAGTTAAGACAGTTTTTGCAACTATTTTGTGAACTTTTATATCCAATGTAGAAGGCAAAATACATTCAGCCGTTGGTTTTACTATCTTAGCTATAGCCTCAGCGCATTTTATAAAAAGTTTATTATCAAATTTGTTTGCATTTACAATGTTCTTGCTTTGTCGGTCGAGCATTCCTCTCCAAAAACCTGGAAAGAATATCGAGTTATTGATTTGGTTTGGAAAGTCACTACGACCAGTTCCGACAACTTTTGCTCCTCCTTTTTTCGCTTCATCAGGCATAATTTCCGGACTAGGGTTTGCTAAAGCGAAGATAATGGGGTCACGCTTCATCTTTGCTACATCATGCGAGTCAAACTGATTTGGCTTTGAAAGACCAATTACAACATCAAAATTATGCATATTATCCTTAAGTGAACCAGAGACATTTAAAGTGTTTTGTCTTAACAAATCTTTTTTTTGTGTATTCAAGTCAGTTCTTTTGCTGTCAATTGCCCCTTTGGTATCGAAAACAGTTAAATTTTTTACTCCAAATATTTCTAAAAGTTTTGCTGTGGCAATTCCAGCAGCACCGGCACCAACAAGAGCGACGGAGACTTCGGAACTTCTTTTTTTAACAACTTTTAATGCGTTAATAAGAGCTGCAATAGTTACTGTTGCAGCTCCCCACTGATCATCATGCATTACAGGAATTGAAAGCTCTGATCTCAATCTTTCCTCTATCTCAAAACACCTTGGGGCAGAGATGTCCTCCAGGTTTATTCCACCAAAAGTAGATTGTATGTTTTTAACAATTTTTATAATCTCCTCTGTGTCCTGGCTTTCGATGCAAATTGGAAAGGCATCCACATTTGCAAATTGCTTCATTAAAACACTTTTACCTTCCATTACAGGTATCGCCCCACTAGCGCCAATATTCCCCAGTCCCAAAACTGCTGAACCGTCTGAAACGACGGCTACTGTGTTTTTCTTTAATGTATATTTTTTTGCACTTTCAATGTTCTTGTTTTTATCATTAAAAATCTGCATGCAAACAGCTGCAACCCCTGGTGTGTAAGCCACGGATAAATCATCATTATTTTTTAGCTTAAACTTAGAAGTTAGTTCCAGTTTCCCGCCAAATTTTAAATGGGCTTGCAGGGAAAGTTCTGAATAATCTTTTTTGTTTATGGACTGGCTACTCTTTATGTTTTTTTTCATATATAAATATAGTATATCCAAATTTAAAAATTAAGAAAACTTTACAAATTCACTAATAGTTGTAGCCTCCGTAATAATCATTTTTCCTAAAAAACCTGGAGGTAAAGAACATGTAGAGTAAGAAAATCATAAAAGGGTAAAAAGTTATCACATAACTACACAGAAATCTAAACAAAAGAACTATGTAATCTGTGATGGTCCACAAAACTGAAGCTGCTCCATTGGTTCTCTGCAACTTTAAAACCAGTAAGTCATCTTGCCTTTCAAAAAAATTATAGCCACCAATTCGCACATTTTCTAAAGAATCCAGAAAAGTACTTGGCGCAGTTTCGGTCACTTGACTGCCCTCTTCAGTAACAATGTTTACTAGCGACAACAGACTTTTTCTAGCTTGTCTCTCAAGCCCCGTGTCGCTTATGGTTAAAATAACTGAAATTAATAGAAAAACAAATGTAAGTCTTTTGTAATTAAACATATGGAAATTATATCAGTTTTCTTTTAAAAAGCGTTGAAAATTAATAATTTTTGGGGAAAAATAACCATTGACATTTTTGTAATATAGTGTTATATTGTTGAAATGAGTAAGTATGTAACAGATGGAAAAAATAAGGAGATAGTTGGACTTTGTTTAATAATAATTTTTTGTATTGCTGCCAGAGTTCTACCTTTCGGTCTGATTGGCATAATTGTTCCACTCCTAATGCTTGCGTTAGTGGCTTTTTATTTTTTTAAATATGTAGACAACGAGTTTGCATCTACCAATTTAATTAAGACAAAACCTGTTGTAGAATTTTCATGGGGATACGTAAAGTCTGATGTACCAAAGCTAAATACTCTGGTATTGCTAGATTTTTTGAAAGCTAAAGACTTTTCTTTCTATAAGAATTTCCTAAGTTTGAACTTAATAAATCTTGTTTTTATTCTTTTTGTGTTCGGAGACTTTATTTTGGTATTTAAAAATTTAAGTTTTGAAGAGTCCGGAATTTATTTTATGTTCTCAATTTTTACAAAATTTGTTTTCGTTGGTTATTTCTTGTTGAGAAAAAACATGCAAGTAATTGAAGGAGAGTCTACCGTTGATGATAAGGAATTGAAAGTTCTGGATATTTTCTATAAACACGTAAATGGTATGATCTCGCTTTTCCTTGTGCTCTTCTTCTCTTTTTTTGTTTTAGCAAAATACATTATAGAGATTTTCTTTGGCAATCCATACGCACTTTACCAATCTTCTTTACCTTTTGTATTGGCTGCCAACTCCGCTTTAGTTATAGCTTTTTGTGTATATTTAACTGCAAACATGATAAATAAAGAAGTGACCGCAAAAGTCATGAAGGTATTTGCTACATTTCTGACAATCTTTTTTGTGTTTATGCCTATAAATTACATTGACACTGTGACTTATTTTATAACAGGTTCGTCTTTAATCTTATCGATATTTTTGTACAACCTTGTAATTAAGAAACCTTCTTACATTGAGCACACCTACAACCTGACTTTTTAATATAGTCGTTTATATACTCTTGCCCATAGTCAAAAGTAATTTCCTCTCCGGTGGTTATTTTTCTCTTAGCGGATATAAATATTCTTTCTTCACCTTCCATTATACTTTCTGCATTTGGGGCGCAGCTATGATTAAAATATCTAGCCACGTTGTATTGAGGAGAACCGTCCAGTGACCACTTCTCATCTATTTCAAATATATATCTATTTGGATTTTCATTGGCTTCTTCGTTGGTAATTTTCTTTCCGATATACTGCATTATCTTTGCACCTCTTTTAATTGTTTCTAATGCAAATATCCCCCTACCAGAAAAGCTTGTCTTTACTATGGTTTTTGGGTATTTTTTAATTTTGTCTGTTTCTATAGCTTTTTTCATAAATATGTGGTATTATAACACATAAGCGTATATATTGTGTTTTTAGAAAACAAAGTGTGACGCCGTTAACAAAAGTAATAAAAGTATTTAAATGAAAACAAACAAAGTATTCGTTGCAGGTATCGCTTATCGCGACCTTGACGGAAATCCATTAACAGGAAGACATGGTGACCAAAAACTTGCAGACCTTTTTGGAAGAGCTGGTAAAATAGCTATGAAGAAATTGGCAAGAAGAGATGGTACTGAAGTTGAGGTTGTAGCAGCAAACATTGCTGTAGACCGAGACACAAAATTATCTCGTGGGTTCGGATTCGTAGAATTTGAAACAGTTGAGGCTGCTGAAAAGGCAATCGAAATGTTCAACGGCTTCGAATTTGAAGGCCGTGTTATAACTGTACGTTTCTCAGAACCTCGTCCAGAAGGAGATGCAAGACCTGCACGTTCTTCAGGAGGTTACGATAGAGATGGCGGAAATGGTGGTGGTAACGGTGGTTACTCTCGTGACCGAAGAAATTAATTTCTAAAGTAAAAAGCACTTAAGTCGAAAGACTTAGGTGCTTTTTATTTGCTGTAATTTCTCTTTGATTATTTTACTTCTTTCTTAAATTTTTAAAATAGGCACCTCTTTCTGTCTCACTTTCAAAAGTTTCTAGGTCAAATTCGCTATTGTTTTCTTTATTAGCTAATTTTGCCCTCTCTAAACTTTCTTCAAAAGTTTTTAAATCTGCGTTTTCAGTAACAAGTACCTGATCTGCTAAGATCACTACCTCTAAAATTTCCTCTTTTGAGCTTTGTTTTACGTCTATCACCCCACCTTGCACCAAAAACCTTTCTTCACTTTTGTTCTCTTTTCTGACAACAATCTCACCAATGGAGACCACTGTTACAAGCGGTGCATGGTTTCTGAGTACAGTAATTTCTCCTGCTTGAGTCGGTACTGTAAAAGAGGCAACTTCACCACTAAAAAGCTTTGTGTCAGGGGTTAAAATTTTGAGTTTAAATGTGTGCATTTTATTTTGTATCTTCTGCTAACACTTCTTCTATACTTCCTACCATGTAAAATTTACCTTCTGGTACATGGTCGTACTTACCATCCAAAATTTCTCTAAATGATCTAACTGTGTCCGCACGCTTTACATACTTTCCACTTCTTCCTGTAAATTGTTCTGCTACGAAAAACGGTTGTGACAAGAAACGTTGAATTTTACGAGCACGAGCAACTAGCAATTTGTCCTCATCTGAAAGCTCATCCATACCTAAAATAGCAATTATATCTTGCAAATCTTTGTACCGTTGCAAAACTTTTTGTACGTCGCGAGCTACGTTGTAATGCTCTTCTCCTACAATATCTTTTGTTAAAATTGTCGAAGACGAATCAAGGGGGTCTACCGCAGGGTATATACCAAGCTCAGAAAGTGGTCGAGAAAGTACTACAGTTGAGTCTAAGTGTGAGAAAGTAGTAGCAGGAGCCGGGTCTGTAAGGTCGTCAGCAGGCACGTAAACAGCTTGTACTGAGGTTATAGACCCTTTCTTGGTACTTGTAATTCTTTCTTGCAGGCGACCCATTTCTGAGGCCAAGGTAGGTTGATACCCTACCGCAGACGGCATACGTCCTAGAAGAGAAGAAAGCTCTGAGCCAGCTTGGGTAAATCTAAAAATATTATCTACGAAGAAAAGTAAGTCTTTCCCTTCTTCATCACGGAAATACTCGGCTGTAGAAAGGGCTGACAAAGCAACACGTGCCCGAGCCCCAGGTGGTTCGGACATTTGTCCGAAATACAAAACAGTTTTATCTAAAACTCCTGACTCATGCATTTCTCGGTACAAGTCATTTCCCTCACGGCTTCTTTCTCCTACACCTGCGAAAATAGAATACCCGCCATGTTCAGATGCGATGTTACGAATAAGCTCTTGGATAACTACAGTTTTCCCTACTCCTGCTCCACCGAAAAGCCCAATTTTTCCACCCTTCAAAAATGGGCAAATAAGGTCAACCACTTTGATACCAGTTTCCAACACTTCCGCTTTTGTAGATTGTTCCTCAAAAGTTGGTGCCGCTCTATGAATTTCATATTTTTTGTCATGTTTTACTGGCCCAAGATTGTCGATTGGCTCACCTGTCACGTCCATCATTCTTCCAAGTGTTCCTTTACCTACTGGTACGGAAATTGCCGACCCTGTATCAAGCACTTCTTGGTCTCTGTAAAGTCCGTCAGTAGAACTCATGGCAAAACAACGCACCTCATTTAAACCCAAATGAGCTGCAACTTCCAAATAAAGCTTCTCTATTTTACCTTCTGCATTTTTAATATCGATCGTTAAAGCATTGTAAACAGCTGGAACTTGACCTTCAAAATAAACATCAACCACTGGACCCATAACTTGTAATATTTTTCCTGTTTTCATATGAATTTTTCGTTTTTAATTATAGCATTTTTTTATTTTATTCTAAAGTTTTTTATATAGACAGAGTTATTTATTTGTGTTATTATATATTTAGTGTCAACAGTGGAAAGGATGATTTTATGCTGAGTATTACCATGACACGGAAGGCAAAGTTCCTTCGCAATATGCTTATTGTTATCTTGATAACCACCTTAGGTCTAGCGGAGCTGCAAGGCAACGCAGGACTTAGCTCTATCCAGTGGATAGGGGTTGTAGTTGGAAAGTGGGCGGGTTACCTGCTCACTATCTACACAGGTTGGAAACTCTTGCTGGCAATGTTTGCGAAGGGAAAGTGAGCTGTTAAATTGGCTTGCGCCGCTGGTTTCCCAAGATCAGCGGTTTTTTTATGCATTTGCACCCGCTGAGATTTCGGCAATTTCTTGAGTAATGCCATCTTGGCGAACTTTGTTGTATTTAATCTTCAAAGCATGCAACATTTCCCCTGCACTTTCATTTGCTCTTTTCATAGCAAAGCTGCGACTTGAGTTTTCGGAGGCTCTACTTTCTAAAATAAAAGAATACATAATCATTTTGATAATTTTAGGAATTGTTTTATCTATTAAGGTTTCCAAGTTTGGCTCAAAAGTGTAAATTTGATTTGAATTTGTAGCTACACTTTGCAGACTATCACCCAAAGTGTCAGTATAAATATTTAAATTTGAATTGACTGGGTAGAGAGTAACCGCACGTGGTTCGAAAACACCCATCTTTACAAAGTTTGTATAAACAGCATGAATCTTAGACACTTCATTAGACAAAAAGAAATTTCTAACAAAGTTCTCAACTTTGGAAACCTGAGTTGGCTGTAAAAGCTTTTCTATCTCAAGGTAAGACAGCTTGATTTCTAAATCCAGTTTTCTTGCAATTTTTTCTGCGAATTTACCAAAGCAAACAGCATATTTTAAGTTTGGATTTTCATCTTTCAATCGCTTTGTTTTTTTATAAATGTTTGTGTTGAAAGAACCACACAAACCTTTATTTGAAGCAAATAAAATTACTAGTTCAGGAGAGCTATTTCCACCTTTTTGACCATCAAAGAAAATATGACTTTCTTTACTTTCTTTTTTTATTTTACTTACAACAAACTTAATTTCCTTAATGTACTCAGATATGTCTGTCACCCCACTCACAGATTTTTTCATTTTAGAAACCGCCACCATTTCCATGGTTTTAGTTATCTTCTTGATAGAAGTTGTTGCTTTTATTTTTTGTTTTATTATTTTTGTATTTGCCATATATTTAGTTCACAAAAACAATTGAATTACAGAACAATATTGTTTAGCTCAGCAAAGCTTTTTAAAACCTCTTTCATCTTTGATATCTCGTCGTCTTTCCACTTTCCTGAATCTAGATCTTTTCCTAAATCTTTATAATTTAAGTCAAAGTATTTATGCAGTTTATTTTCAACTTCTTTTACATTTTTAACATCTACATTTTTGAAAAATCCTTCGTTTAGCGCAAAGAAAGAAAGAACTTGTAAAGCTACCGAAAGTGGCTCGCCATTGTTTTGCTTTAGTAATTCCACACTTCTTTTTCCATGCTCAATAGTTTTTTTAGTTTCGGGGTCTAGGTCAGAGTCAAATTGAGAGAAAGACTCTAACTCTCTATATTGAGCAAGTGAAAGTTTTATCTTTCCTGCATTTTTCTTCATCGGACTTGTTTGAGCCGAGCCACCTACACGAGAAACTGAAAGACCAACGTCAATTGCTGGTCTTATACCTTTGTAAAACAAGTTTGAGTCCAAGAATATTTGTCCATCTGTAATAGAAATTACGTTAGTTGGAATATAAGCAGAAACATCTCCTGCTTGTGTTTCTATAATAGGAAGTGCTGTTATAGACCCACCTCCTGCCTCTGTATTTCGACGACATGCCCTTTCTAAAAGTCTTGAATGAATATAAAAGACGTCACCAGGGTACGCTTCACGACCGGGTGGACGTTTCAAAAGTAGTGAAAGCTCACGGTACGCCACAGCATGCTTAGATAAATCATCGTAAACAATTAGTACATCCTTCCCTTGATCCATAAAATATTCACCGATTGCTACACCTGTGTATGGAGATAAATATGAATAAGCTGGGCCTTGAGAGATCCCCGCTAAAACCACAACTGTGTAAGACATTGCCTCAGCTGCTTTTAGGTTTTCAACAACTTGGGCAATTTTAGATTCCTTTTGACCAATAGCAACATAAATACAAATTACATCTTTACCTTTTTGGTTTATGATCGTATCTATTGCAACTGTAGTTTTACCAGTTTGACGGTCACCAATGATAAGCTCTCGCTGTCCACGACCTACTGGGATCATGCCGTCAATTGCTTTTACCCCAGTTTGCAGTGGTTGGGTTACTGGCTCACGCTTCATCACTCCTGGGGCAATTTTTTCGACAGGGTACATCTTGTCTTTTTTAATTTCCCCTAGCCCATCAATTTGCTCACCAATTGCGTTTACTACACGCCCTAAAATTTTGTCTGATACAGGTACCGAAAGCAATTCTTTGGTGCGTACAACCTCATCACCTTCAGAAATTTTAGCGAATGTGTCAAAAACTACTACCCCTGCGAAATCTTCTTCCAAGTTTAGTACTAAGCCTTTAACTTTATTTTTCCCGATTACAACAGTTTCCGAAGACATGACACCTTTCATGCCTGAAACTTTTAAAATACCGTCTTGTATAGATTCGACAGTTCCAATTTCACTTTCGACTGGTGAAAATTTAATTTCTCCAATTTTTATTTCTAAATCTTGTATTATTCTTTGTATTGACATAGGTTTTTTTCTAATTTGCTAATAATTCCTCTAAACCTTTTTGTAACATAGTCTCTAGACTTGCGTCTATCATTCTGTCACGAGTTTTTATCTTTGCACCGGCCGACATATCTCTATCAATAATTATTTTAGCACTGCTCAAGTCTAAATTTACAGCACTTGAAACTTTTTTTAAAGCCTCTTCAGACAACTCCGTTTGCACAAATATTTTTGTCAATTTGTAGTCAGTTTCTTTAAGACTTTTTCTTTTTAGAATTTCTAGAATCTTTGGCAAAAGATTTGTCACTTCGTTTCTTTTAAATATACCTAAAACTAAATCATGCTTACCATTTTCAAGCAAGTTTTCAATTAGATTTGCAATATTTTTAGAATTAAAGAGTTTTCTATTTGCCATATTTTTCACTAAATACAGTGCTTACAAATTCACTATTGTTATCTCCATTTATTTTGGAGTTAAAAGATTTTAAAGATATTTGGGTAAGTATTTTAGAAATATCTTTACTCAAAATATTTTCTGCATCTTTTAGTCCAGCAGCTTTTGACAAATCTTTTTGCAAATTAGCTGCTTGCATTATCTCACTAGCCTTTTGTGAAGACTCCGTTAGAATATTTTTCGCATTCATTTCAGTTTTAGTAATCAATTCGCTTGCCTTTTGATTGGCTGCTTTGTTAATTTCTTTTCCTTCTAAATTAGCCAGCTCAACTATTTTGTCTGCTTCGTTTCGCATTCTTAAACCTTCTTGAATTTTAGCTGTTCTTTCTGAGATGGTTTTCTTGATTGAAGGTAAAGCAAATTTTACTAGCAACACAAAAATAAGCAATAGGTTTATAAAGTGTGTTAGTGCCAAACGCCAATCAAAGCCAATTTTCGTGGCTATATCTGTTAATATTTCCATGTAGGAAAATTACATTATAAAGTAACCAACGAATGCCAAGATCGCAATAGACTCGATAAGTGCAGCCCCGATAAGCATTTTAGTAAAAATGTCACCTGATGCCTCTGGGTTTCTACCCATTGCTTCTAACGCTTTTGCCATCATAATTCCTTGCCCGATACCAACTCCCAATAGTGGTAACAACGCTATACCTTTTGCCAACATTTTTGCCGCTTCTATTTCCATATATTATTTATATTATTTTGTAATTTAGCACTAATTATTGATAAATTGATATTAAAACAATTTATCAATCTATTTTAACATTTTTTACTAGAAAAGTTTATATTTACAAGTTGCAAATTTACTGTTGAAATTGTGACTAAACACCACAACTGTTCGTAACCTCTAGAAACTTTTCAATATCCCCGTCTTTTATTCCTCTAAAAAAATCCGTCATGTTGTTGTCAAAACCAATGTCATTTACATAGTGTAACTCCGCAAAGACTATATGCTCCTTTGTTAGTGCTTCGTCGCCGGAAAAACCAAAGTAGTTTTTAATCTGAGAAATTCTCTCCATTATTTCATTTGGCCTTTGCATGTATTCTCTGTCTTCTAAATTTTCAATGAACATAAAGTTCAAGCCTTGATTAAAATATAAGCCTGCTAGACTGAAATCCAATTTTCTTAGCATGTGACCTTTTTCATGTGCAACTGCAACATTCATTGCTTTTAGAGGATATACCTTAGCATTTAATTTTTTCCCCCAATTTGGAACAACTCCTTTTTCCATTGTAGATTCCAGAACACTTTTTTTTGAAAGGTCAACTTTTGTGTATGTATTGGATATCTCAATTTGTAGATCCAAGATTCTACTTAGCAGCTCTTTACTGTATGGAGTTTTATTGTAAAATGCAGCAGAAGACTCATTGATAGCCTCATTCACCATGTCTCTCAATTCTTTGGGTATACTTACATCTACAGGGTTTTGCACATCCTGAAGAAAAGTATGGAAAAACGGTGTTCTGATTAAGGTATACATGCCATCTGCAAATTCTCCGGGATTGTTCATTTGCGAATTTAAAAGCAGGTTCAAAAACTTTTCTCTCACTTTCAAATTTCGCAAACGTGAATACATAAGTTCGCAGTCATTACATTCTAAATTTGGCTTTAGAGTTTCCGAATATTCACCACCTAAAGGTGATTTAAGTTTTTTAACTACTTTGTGTTCTGACTTTTGACTCGGAAATAACATTTCATTTTAATGTCCCTCTTGTCCCACTTCTTTGACAACTAAAACATAGTATACAGCTGTCAGACAACCTATAACTACCGTTTGTATTATTGCCACCATAAAGTCAAAACCTAGCCAAACAGCAGGAAGAGCTATAGCAAAAATACCAGTTAAAATAGCTAGTAAAATTTCCCCGGCAAACATGTTACCGAAAAGACGCAGTGAAAGCGAGATTATCTTTACAAATTCTGAGATAAGTTCTAGTAAGCCAACAAATAACTCTATCAAACCCATAAAAAAACCACCTACTCCCTGCTTAGCACCATTCCAAACCAAATGTAGTGGCACAAACCTTTTAAAATACCCAAAGAAACCCCAGTTTTTAACCCCGAAAAACTGCATGGATAAAACAATGGTTAAAGCAAGAGGAAAAGTTACATTTATGTCACTAGTAGCCTTTCTAAAAAAAGGAACAATCTGCCCACCTTCTAACCAGGTGAACTGAGAAATTATAGGGAAAGACCCGATTATGTTTATGCTGCCTACTATTAGGAAAATTGCAGCTATTGGGAAAAGGAGTTGAACATTTCTGTGGGCTTTGCCCCCAGTTAATGAGTCAACAAGTGATTCAATACTAGTCAAGATCATTTCAACTAAACTTTGAAAGAAAGATGGTACCTCTTTAAATTTTTTTACAGTTAAATAAAAAAGTATAAACAGTACTGTGATAAAAAAAAGAAAAGTGGTCGAATTTGAAATCGGCCAACTTCCAACATGTCCAAGAGTATCTGCCTTTACCCCTGGCATATGTGGGTGAGGAAAGAGTAGCTTTTGGGTTTCTGTCTGCTCAAGCTCAGGTTTTGCAACTTGTGTGTGTTCCATAATTAATTTAATTATACCATTTATTTTACAAAAATATACCTTGAAAAGTAGTGAGTTTATGTTGTCTTATTTTATCCCCAACTCTTTAAAGACTTCTTCGTAATTTGAAAGAGCAGCCTCTGCCTCAGCTTGTGTTAAGTCATATTTTACGCCAACGCGGACAATTCTTGTGCGAAGCTTATGTGCCTCCAAAGCTTCACGAACTTTTGTAAAACCCTTTTCGTAGGCGTCTGACAACATCTCTACAATTCCAGCACCTGTATAATTGTTTTCAATTAATAAGTTTTTTAAAACTGTGTCGAGTTCTATGATACCGATCTTCCATTCCTCCGGGAATCTGGAAGCTATATGGGCTTTACTTTTTTCAAATTTAAAAACATTGTGGGATATTTTAGCCAACTCGTCCTCCTTTGAGGGTACATACATTTTAGAAAATCTGTGATGTATATCGTGTACATGGTGGTCAAACTTATGTTTAAAATTAAAAAATTTGTAGATTAAAAATATAGCATAAAGTACAAAGAATATTTCGAGTGCATTTAGAAAATAAATAAAGTTGATTGCAGTTTCACGATTTAAAAAAACGAGGAAAAAAGAAAGTATTAGTGTACCACCTACAGTTATAATTGCCTTTAGAGCATCGACAAAAGGTTTAAATATACTTGGATGTCCATGGTCATCTTTTTTGACTTCTTTTGGAGCCTCTTTTTTTGCGTCTGCTGGTCCAGCTGGTTTTGGTGCGTCTGCCATGCAAAAAAGTATAGCAAACTAATTTTTTTAATTAATATTGACCCAACTTTAATTGTGTGTTAATCTATGGATAAGTAGTAAACTCTGTACGGAGAAAAACCCATGGATGCACTTCTACTTGCACTAACTCTGGCCTTTGCTGGTGCCACAGGATTTTTTTTCCTTGAGCATAGCAGCGAATGGAAGATGCTTGTTAGTGGCACCATGATGCTGGTCTCACTCCATCTATTCCTCAAGAGGACAAAGGTGTGAGAGACTCAGCAAAAATGGGCTTGAAGCAAAAGAGCCTGTTAAAACGCAGGCTCTTTTTATATTATTTCTTTTCAAACTCCTTTATAAAAGTAAATAAATTTTCTTCACAACATTTGTTAGTAACTATCTGCAAAGACATTGGTAGTTTCTGAGAATCTAAAGCCGTAGGAATTGAAATAGCCGGTAAACCTGCTAAGTTTGCAGGAACCGTAAAAATGTCTTCTAAATATAAAGTAAGTGGGTCTTTAATCTCACCTGATTTAAATGCAGTAGTTGGTGCTGTTGGCATTAGGAATACACTTGCTTTTGTAAAAACTTTATCAAACTCTTCTTTCATGGCTATTCTGATAGCTAAAGATTTCCCATAAAAAGCATCATAATAGCCATGCGACAAAACATATGAACCTATCATAATCCTTCTTTTAACTTCGGGACCAAAAAATTGACCTCTGTTTTTTGAAAATAAGTCTCCGTAATTTTTCACATCCCCCACTTGACCTCCACCAAACCTCAAACCATCCATGCGACTCAAATTACTAGATACTTCAGCAGTGTTTATTATGTAATAAATTGATAGAGCATATTCTAAAGTTTGAAGCTCCTCTTTTTCTATTGGCAAAACTTCATAACCAAGAGACTTTATTTTTTCAATAGATTTATAAAAGTCAGTTTTTACTTCTGCATTCAAACCCTCGCTTTCTAAATAGGCTTTTGGATAGGCAACTGTTTTTTTATAGAGATTATTTGTTTCTAACTTTGACATCACCTCTTTTGGAATCGTAGTGTTGTCTAACACGTCTTCACCTTTTACCAAATTCATAACCAGCTCTACATCACTTGCAGTATTTGCAAAGATACCTATAGTATCGAGTGAAGATGCGGCCGCAATAAGGCCACTTCTGGAAAAGCCCCCATACGAAGGTTTAAAACCATATAGTCCACAAAATGAAGCAGGTTGTCGTACAGAGCCTCCTGTATCTGAACCCAAGGCAACCAAACACATGCCCGAAGCCAATGCTGCTGCAGAGCCTGAAGAAGACCCGCCAGGCACTCGTGAGGTATCTATTGGGTTTAAAGTTTTGCCATAGGATGAGTTTTCACCGCTGCCACCCAGGGCAAACTCGTCCATATTTGTACGACCTAAAATGATTCCACCGGCATTTTTGATTTTCTCAATCACAGTTGCGTCATAGGTTGCAATGTAGTCTTTCAACATTTGGGAGCCAGCAGAAGCAACTCTGCCCTTTACTAAAATACAGTCTTTAACTAAAAAAGGAATGCCTTCTAACTCTCTGGCTGTTCTATTTAAATAGTTTTGTGTTGCAACTTTTGCTTGTTCTAAAACATCTGGTCCTCCGGCTGCGTCTTTATCTGTAAATACCTCTAAAACTGCATTCAGTTCAGGGTTTCTATCAGAAATTATTTTTAAATAATGTTCGACAAGCTGAGTTGGTGTTAACTCTTTTTTCTTAAACATTTCTTTGGCCTCTAAAATACTTTTAGGGATTTGCATAAAATTATTTAGATTTATTTATAACTTTTGCAACTTTGACATAGTTGTCTGTAGACTTGTTGGGTATATTTTTTAAAATTAATTCCTTTTTAAAATCTCGTGACTCTCCATCTTTTCTGGTGTTATTGTAAAACAGTAAATCTGAACTACGTGCCACATCTGAAGCAGATGAAAAATTATTGACCATAGACAAATGTCCTAAAATATTGTTTATATCTTTTAAATACTGTTCATTTTCGGCAATAGTTATTTCTATTTTAGCTAAATCTGCAAGCTTTTTAACGTCCTCTTCTTTTAACTGGGCTTTTTGTGTAGTCATACTTTTATTATACCAAAAAAAACCACATTCAGCCCTAATTATACTTTTGACATTATTTATTAAATGTGTTAATATGTGTATACCAAAGTGCGCCGCGACTTTGAAGTCAACTGAAAACAGTGGTAAAGGAAACACTAATGTGGGAAATCACGGAATGCCTAGTGCAAAGTGACATGCTTCTCAAAGGACTACTCGCGAAAGGATGGGAGCCTTTCTCAGTTCTTTCCAGAAAGGCTTTCCAAAATGGAGCTAACTTCGGCCCAGTCTGCTTTCTTCGTCGAAAGATTGAAGAAGAACTGGAGGTCAAAGCTCTTTTTACTCAAGATCAAGTCAAGGCACATCTTGCTGAAGGCTGGTCCTGGGTAGGATCCCAAGAAAGCATTGTTTACCTTTCGCGACCGAAACAATAAACTCGTTCCCGTTCTACCACTAGGGGAGTTCAGCACAGCTGAACTCCCCTTTTTATTTCAACTTTTTTTGCTTTACTCAAGCATTTTTATGAAGTTCTCAATTTTTAAAGTTTTTATATTTAATTTATTTGCCTTTTCTAACTTTGAACCAGCATCATTTCCAACCACTAGAAAAGTGGTTTTATTGTTTACCGCATTTTGAACACTTCCTCCGTTTTCTTTGATTTTTTGTTCAATCTCTTCTCTCGTGATACCTTCAAAGGTCCCCGTAATTACGAAACGTGTATTTTCAAACTTATTACTTTTTGATAAATTTTCATAGTTAGAGACTTTAATATGTTTCAATAAATTTTTTATTTCTAGAACATTTTCTTTATTATTTAGGTAGTCTGAAATGTTGGTCTTTATTTTCTCACCTATTCCAAATATTTTTTCCAGACTTTCTTTTTTTAGATTTAGAAAATTATCTACGGACTGGAAATTCTTTGCCAAATCTGTAGACGTCTCCTCTCCAATGTTATCAATAGACAGGCCCATTAGAAATTTTTGCAGCTTTAAGTTCTTTGCATTATTTATAGCATCTATCAAATTTTGAGCAGATTTTTCTTTAAAGCCTTCCAGTTGCAAAATCCGTTCCTTTTTAAGTAAATAAATGTCAGATATTTTTTTAACCAAGTTATTGTTGAAAAGTAAATTTACAGTACTCTCACCCAGACCTTCAATATTAGCTACTTTTCTGCTGGCAAAATATATTATTTTATTTATTATCTTTGCTTTACAGTTTTTGTTTTCACAAACAAGTTTTACACCATCATTTTCAATGTCTTTTGTTAATAACGAACTACATTCTGGACATTCTTTAACAACTTCTATCTTCCTTTCTTCTCCATTTCTTAGGTTAGCAATTACACCGAAAACCTGAGGTATAATGTCACCCGCTTTTCTTACCATTACCGTGTCTCCTATTTTTACTCCAAGCCTGTTTATTTCATCGTAATTGTGTAAAGTAGCCCTAGCCACAGTTGAGCCCGCCAACTGCACAGGGGAAAGCTCGGCAACAGGTGTAACCACACCAGTTCTACCAACCTGAAAAGTAACAGATAAAAGCTTTGTGGCCGCCTCCTCTGCTTTAAATTTATAGGCTATGCCCCCACGCGGACTTTTAGCTGTATAGCCCAGATCTGCCACTAGTTTTTTCTGATTGACCTTAACCACAATTCCGTCAATTGCATAGTCTTGAATCTCGGGCCTTTTGTTGTTCCATCTATCGTAATATCCTTGCACCTCTGCTATATTTTTACAAAATTCTGAATCGCTATTTACTAGAAAACCTAGATTTATAAGCTTATTATTTGTAGCTTTTTGTGTGAGTAATTCCAGGCCGTCAATTTCATAGGCAAATAATTTCAAATTTCTTTTTGCGACAACCTTTGAATCTAGTTGGCGCAGAGTACCGGCCGCCACATTTCTGGGGTTTGCATAAAGCTCAAGACCAGACTCTTTTCTTTCAGTATTTATATTATCAAAATCCATTTTTGCTAGCCAAACTTCTCCTGTTACGAAAATATTTATTTTTTCAGGTAAAAATTTTGGTACTGAATTAATAGTACTAACATTGACAGTAACGTCTTCACCCACCTCTCCATCTCCCCTTGTTGCGGCTTGTACCAACTCTCCATCAACATATTTTAAAATAATTTTTAGTCCATCTATTTTCAGCTCAGCAAAGTAGCTAAACTCTTCTTCCTTTTTTAAATACCTTAGATTTCTTAGTTCCCACTTTTCTAACTCTGAAAAATTAAAAACATTATCATATGACCATTGTAAAAAATCATGCTTAACTTTCTTAAAACTATCCAAAACTTCACCACCAACCTTTTTTGTTGGACTATTTTTACTGATATAATTCGGGTTCTTTTCTTCTAAAAAAACAAGTTCATTGAAAAGCGAATCGTAAACTTCATCGGAGATTATTGGTTTGTCGTGGGTATAGTAGGCTGCTCTATGTTTTTCTATTTCCACCATTAAATCATGCATTCTTGCCTTTATTTTACTCATAAATTATCAAATAAATTATAACATTAAAAAATTAATAGAAAAACTCTACAAGTCTAGCAACAACTCTCTTGCCGGACTCATCTTCACAGACTCTGTTTTGACCTGAAATTACCATTTTATTTGAAATCTCAACATTATCTGGTTGACGGGTAGAGCTTACAACAGCACAAAAATCTCCCTGGTCTGTTGTAATTTTCATTTTCAAAACCGAGTCTTTTGCACCTGCATTATTGGTTGGTCCACTGACAAATTCCAAATCTGGTGAGGCAGTATTTCCAGCACAGTTTCCAGCATTCCCGTTGAATAAAACGCTACTAGCACTTGTCGTGGCATTTTGTTCCTTGAATAATAGACATTCAAAAGCTGAGTCAGCAGTATAAAGTGCTTGAAAAGAACTAGAGTCAATGTTCATTATCTCTATTTGCTTAATCAAAAGTAAGTACATTGAGGTTAAAATTGATACAACAATTGCCGAAAAGAAAATTGCAAACATGGACACAAAAGCTTTTTTTTTCATATTCTTATTTTATGTTTATGTTAAAAAGTAATTTTTTTAAATTGACCTGAACTTTCACACCATTAACATCTGACCAAACAAGACTTTCCACAATAAAGCCAGTCCTATCGGGGTTTTCAGTAAATTTAATTTTTCTAAAAAAATCTGTTGGCTCACCCCCAACTTTAAATAAGGTATCATCGTCTCTTCCTAATCTGCAACTGTCATCAGAGAGGCTTGAAATTTGCGAAGTACAAGCCGCAACTCTCGGAAGCGGAGAGAAACCGTCCCAGTCTATACTACAGCCGTCGGCACAAGTCAGATTAACTTCAGCTTTGAAAGCCTCAACATCAGCATTTCTAAGAGAGGTAGACAGCTCTAAACCTTCTTGAGATAGTCCTGTTGCTACTATTCTTGCTCTTATAAGTTGAGAGTAGCTGTAACTTCTGTACATAAAAGTAAGTGGTGCAGTGATCATGATTGTTATTGCCAAAAGTGTTACCAAGGTTTCAACTATTGTAAAGGCAGATTTATTTGTATTTTTCATATTCTAAAAATAAGTGATTAGACGTTGTGCAATACTTGTTTGGATTTCTACACTCCCTGCTTCTGTATGCTTCAATTTCATTTTCACTCTGACCATAGGGTTTTTTGGATTTTCTGAACCAGTAGTTTCGTCAACAAAAACATCGAATGAAAGCTTTTCAATTATTATATCTTCTGGCAACATAGATGCGCCCAGGTCGCAGCGCTTCTCAAAAATTAAACCCCCTGTGAGAATTTGAAAATCAGAAACCTTATAAAGCTTTCCTCCTGTTATACAAAAAGCATTCTGATCTACCAGAGTATTTGGATTTCCATTTTGAGATTCAAAAACAATGTAAGGAGAGTTTTTAGCTCGAGTCAATAGCTGACTGTTGTCATTTGTTTCTGTACAAACCGTTCCCGTATAGCCTGCTCCTAAATTTCTTCGAGCGTCGATACAGTCCTGGGTAAAATTTTCACTCCTAATTGCAGTAGATCTTATACGGATTATTGTAGAATCTGCAGAAGTCAAAACCCCAGAATAGTTATAGCCGTATCGCAATTGTCTTGACATGTTTTCAAGGGTAATTTGCGCAGTTTGAGTTAGGAAAAGTTGAGCTTGTATTCTTTTCTGGGCCCCTATCATTGATATTGTAATAGTTATAACAGTTGTTATTATAAATGAAAAAATAGCCAGAGAAACTATTATCTCAATGAGAGAAAAAGCACTTTTTCTACTTTTGTTTTTACCAGTCTGATACATACATTTGTCCCGTAGAAAGTATAACAACCTTTTTCTTAAAAACATTATTCTTTTTGCTACTGAGAGTAACCTCCAATTTATCGAAGCTCAAACTGTCAGATGGTACTAAATTTGTTGATCCCTCAAGTCCGAAAAGCTTTGCCTCTGGGTTTGGTCTTTTAAAGACACCATAGGCAGTAACAAGCTCAGTTGAAACATTTTGTCTGAAACCCACAATACTAGAAATGGTAAACTGGTCTTTTAAAACAGCTGGGGAAGCTTCTGGGTCATTTTCTAAACAGCTTTGATACTTGATATTTGTAAACTCGCCGTTAAAACAATTTTCAACCTCCCTACGCAACCTCTTTATTTCATTGCTACTTTTTGAAAACACGAAACCATTGGCAAACTTTTTTCCTGGTACAGATAGAGAAGAGATACCAAAAGTTTGTGTCTCCCGAAAAAAAGCCAACATTTTATAGGTATCGGTAGAAAGGGAGATCTGTTCTGCGAATTTAGGATATGAGGAAACACTCAAAACAGCCATAATAGCTATAATTGACATAGATACCAAGAGCTCAATAAGTGTAAAGGCTGAATATTTCATTTAGAGAAAGTATATCTTGGATTTTTATTATATGGTAATTAGTTATCAAGATAAAAAGTGATGCAACAAAAATAATTGGTAAAAAAGGCATTCTTACATTTCTTTCAAACTCCTTCTTAATTATAAGTAGATAACAAATACCATATATTGCTCCAAACCAAACTGAATAGAGAAATATAGAAATCGAAAATTGAGTTCCAAAAAAAAGTGAGAGAGCTGTATAGACATAGGGATCAGCTTCACCGATGGCATTTTTATTTATAAAATAAATTAGCCAAAAAGGTAAAATCACCAAAAGTGCAACCATTTCAAAACCCAAAAACAAAGATTTCAAGAGTCCTAAAATCATAAGTGCATATACAAATTTAGAGCTAACTTGCATGTCCGCAAGATCTTCCAACACCAATGCCAAGAAAATACCGCCAAATATCAAGGCAAAAACAATATGTAGAAAACCCAAACTTCCAAAGTATACAGAGGAAAACAAAAACCATAGCCCAAGTAGAATTTCACCTACAAATAAAGAAAGCGGGATTTTAGTTTTACAAAAAAAACACTTCCCTTGCAAAAAAATGAAGGAAACAACTGGTATCAAGTGATAAAATTTAAGTTGGGTTTTGCAGGATTTACACGCCGACCTAGTGTTAAGTAGGAAAAAACTTTTAGCACCATCCTGGAAAACACAAATAGCAGAAGCGACAGAAGCTCCGAGAAAAAAAATTATTGAATATACAAAAAAAAGGTTTGTCATATAAAAGATAAATCTTTTTTTAGACTAGTTGAAATCTTTGTTAGGTCTTGCATCCGTTTTAAATTCTCTTCTAGGCTTTGTCCCTCTCGTATTTCATTTTTACAATCCTCTATTAACTTAGCTAAAAGTTTTTTCATAAACTCATAAATAACTTCTTGTACATGCTGGACAAGCTTGAATTCGTTATCATTTTTTGATACTTTTTCAGCCTTTTTTCTTTCAATATTTATTACTTCTCTATTTAAAATTTCGTCCGGTATTCCTTCAAGTGTAAACTCTGCATTTTCTGGCTTCTGTAAACCTAAATAGTACTTTAGCTTTGTACTTAAAAAATCCTTGAATTCCAAATCTTCTAGTAGAGAGAGAGAAGCGGCACATTCTGCCAGCATAGTCATAATTTCTATTTGCGGAATCTTTTTTTTCTCCTTTTTTATTTGAAGTACAACTTCGCTTTGCACATTTTCTGTTTCTTGTTTAATTATGGAGACATCAATATCTAATGCTGATGCGATTTCTTTCGTGTAAGTTTCTTTTAAAAGTGGACTTTTTACTACCCTCAAAAGGGGGAACAGATCTTTTCGCAAAAGCTGTATTTGTCTCGGCTTAATTTTTTCTTTTTCTAAAATTATTTCTGTGATGAGTGTCAAAATGGGTTTTGGCTCACCTACAGCTTTCTTCCAATTTTCTGTTTTGTCTTTTTGGTCATGCAGAATCATATCGGCTGGGTCTTTATCAATTAGTTTTATACCCTCTACTTCCATGTCACTTTCTAATGCCAATGCTGCGCTCTTAAGCATAGCAGCGTAACCTGCTTTGTCGGTGTCCAATGCTAAAACAACAGTTTCTGAAAAACGCTTTAAAATAGAAATATGTTCTGGTGTGAAAGCAGTACCGGAAATGGCAACTGTATTTGTATTGCCAGCTTGATGCGACATTACCACATCCATCTGCCCTTCCACTACCAACACTTTTTTGAGTTTTGCAATTTCACTTTTTGCCTTGTCATAACCAAACAGAATTGCACTCTTGTGATACATGGGTGTTTCTGGACTGTTTACATACTTTGCTACTCCGTCTCGACCCTCGTCTGAGCCAATTATTCTGCCACTATAGGCCACTACCTTACCAGATGCATTCATAACGGGAAACATAACTCTACTTCTAAATCTGTCATATAAACCTTTTTCATGTTTTATACAAACTCCACTAGTTACAATTTCTTCATCTGTATAACCCGCTTTATTTAACTTGGTATAAAGCTGTCTCCAGTCATTTGGGGCAAAGCCTATTCTAAATTTTTGCACTGTTTCATTGTTTACCCCCCTTCTTTTTAAATATTCTTTGGCTTCTGTGTTTTGGGATAAATTATGTTCAAAAAAAAGAGTTGAGTTTTCCAAAATGTCTATAAGTGAAGATGTTTCTTCTTTTTTAAAGTTTGCTAAACTGACCCCGGCTTTGTCCGCAAGCATTCGAAGTGCATCTTTAAAATTTATACCTTCAATTTTCATTGTAAATCCAAAAATGTCACCATGTTCGCTACAGCCAAAACAATGATAAAAACCTTTGGCAGGGTTTATATAAAAACTTGGTGACTTTTCATTATGAAATGGGCATCTGGCCCTAAATTGTGACCCAGCTTTCTCTAGCTTTACATATGTTGAAACTACATCTAAAATATTTAGCCTATCTCGTATTAAATCCAAATTTGCGTTATTTTTACCCTGCAACATGTAGACAGTATAACATTTTTGTCATTAGTTTTTCCCTGTCTTGTAAGACCCTAAAACTTTGACTTCTTTTGCAATTTCTCTTAAATTACTTAATGCATTAGCTATATTTGTGTCACTTTCTTTTCCTTCAAAATCTAAATAAAAGTAATATTTCCATGGTGACTTTGGAACTGGTCTACTTTCAATTTTGGTTAAATTTATATCTCTTAAAGAAAAACAAGCTAGAGCTTTAAAGAGAAAACCTGTAATATTGCCACCAGTAAAAATAATAGAAGTTTTATACTTATCATTTTGCACTATTCCCCTCCTGCCTGAGGAGGGGTTAGAGGTGGTGGGAGATTCTTTTGAAATTACCAAAAATCTTGTATAATTATTTTTGTCATCTTGAAAGTCCTTTTTTAGAACTTTTAGATTATGCATGTTTCCAGCTTTAACAGATGCTATACAGGCTTTACTTTTGTCATTGGTTTTTTTTACAAATTCAGCCGAGCCGGCTGTATCAAAATATTCCACAATTTTTGCGTTAGGTAAATATTCTTTTAAATTATGCTCACATTGAGCCAGTGCCTGCCAGTGACTATATACCTCTTTTATGTCCTCATTCTTTGTTTCCGGTAAAACTAAAAGCTGATGGTTCACATGCACATACGCTTCACCAACTACTTTTAAATCGTGTTTACCGAGTAAATCAAAATTTTTATGTATAGATCCCGCAAGAGAATTTTCAACGGGGATTACCCCAAAATCTAAACCCCCACTTTCTACACCTTCAAAAATAGATTCGAAATCTTTGCAGCCAACAAGATCTACATTTTTTGATAACTCTTTAGAAAAACTCTCTGCAGCCATTTCGCTATAAGCACCCGAGACACCCTGATAGCCTATTTTCATATTTCCTGTTCTTGTTCCACAATCTCCTCTATTCTATTTACAATTAAATCGTCAAGAGTTTTTTCTGTTTCTGTGTTCAAATCTGCCTCAGCTTTTACAAATTCTGCAGTGGTTTTCAATACGTCTCGCAGGTTTAAATCTAATTTGCTGTCTATCTCTGATAGCTCTATTAATAGAGCATCCATTTCCTGATCCAACTTCAAACTTTCTTGCTCCATTTCGGCTTCTAATTTAGCAATATCTTCCTCGGTCATAATTTCTTCATTTTCTTGCATATTCTTATTTAATTGTATTTACAAAATCTATAACTTTCTTTACTAATTCAGGATTGTCTGTATTACCGTTTAACTGAGTTAGAAAAACATTTCTTAGCTGGTCTTTAGTGACATTATTTTTATCTGGCACGAGTGGCTGTGCATCAAAATTTTGGTCTATTTTTTTTAATTTCCCATCAGTAATTTCAGTACTAAATTCTTGATTCCACTCTGTTAAAAACCCTAATATTTCTGGGTCTTTCAAAACTTTTTCTGTTCCAATTACAGCTGCAGGTTGCACAGTATATGTTTCTGTCTGCTTGGTAGCATTTACTGGGTTCTTGAGCTCACTTTTCATTTTTTTAATTTCCCCCTCAAGTAGGTCTACTTTACTTTTTACTTCATTATATTTTTTTTCTAGCTCCCCACTTATTTTGCTGTGCCTTTTTATAACTTCCGCGTATTTTAATCTGCCAACCACATTAAACTTGCTCAAAGAATTTAACTTTGACACAAAACTATTCGACCTTAAAATGCTTGCAACTATCGACTTCCTTGCAAGATCCAACCTTTCTTTTGCGGCTGCCAATTCCTTTTCTTTTTTGACTATCTCCTCATTTTTTTTAGCCTCTATTGCCTCTTTTTTTTTCTCATAATTTTCATTAATAGCATTGACATTGGAAGTATACCCGTCTCTCTTTTTCTGGCTGTGAGTCTTTTTATCCTCTTGAACTTGTTTTTCAATTATAAATTTCTTCATTTGCGGGTTGGAATCAATCATTTCTTTTAGTTTAACTGGGTCAGAACTATATTCTGAATACTGTCTAGTTAAAGTCCGTGTTAATTTTTCTATTTCGCTATTTCTAAGATTAATTTTTTTGTCCAAACTCTTTATTTTATCGGAGTTGCGCGACAACAGAGTTTCATTCATTACGAGTTTAAATTTCCTAGAAATAGCCGACTCATTTTGTCCACTAGACTCGGTACTTTTTGCAATAACTCTACTCCATATCTCTTTCCCTTTTTTTGACAACCTCTCTGTAACCTCAGGCAAACTCTGAACAGTCTCTTTTGCTTTACTCAAAAAACTTTTAACTTTTTCTCTTACATTTAAACCTGTATAAGTTTTTTTCTCTGATTGTTTTGGTACAGATGATGATGCTGACTTTTCTGGTGACATATTATTTATTTCTTTAACAAAAGTATAATTTTATTTCTACTTTTTTGCAAACAAAAAACACGATAAATTTCTCTACAGTGTTTTTTGTTTATAAAGCTCTAATTAGCGTCCATCAAAATCAGAGTCTTTCTCGGCTGCTCTTACTGCAGCTTCGTCCGCTCTTTCTTGTTTCGTTCTAAAGCCCGTTCCTACTGGCACCAGTCTTCCTGCCATTACATTTTCCTTCAAACCTACCAACTCATCTGTTTGACCACGAGTTGCAGCCTTGATTAGGATTTTTGTAGTGTTTTGGAAGGACGCTGCCGACAACCAAGACTCCGTTGTAAGAGAAGCCTGGGTAATACCTTGTACAATAGCCTCGAAAGTGGCTGGCTTGCCACCTTTTTCGACTATTTTCTTGTTCTCTTTCGCTACGGTATAGTCTGGAATAATGTCTCCAGCAGAGTATCTTGTATCTCCACCTTCCAACACCTCCACACGACTAAACATTTGCTTGATGATGATGTCCAAATGCTTTCTAGAAATACTTGCACCTTGTAACTCATAAACTTTTGTCACTTCAAAAGCGATATAGTCTTGAGCAGCTTCGGCACCAGCGATCTCAAACAACTCTTCGATGTCTGCCGATCCGTCTGTCAACAAGTCTCCTCTTTTCACTTTGTCACCAACTTTTACTACCAGTACACGTTTCGAATTTACCTCAATTTGTACAGACTTCTTCTTATCTTTAGTGCTTTCATTTTCGTCTAGAATTAAGGTTAAGATTTTATCATTACCATTGTTTTGTATCTCTAACACTTCTCCATTAAAGGGAGCAAGTGAGGCAGGAATTTGAGTTTTTGGCATTCTTTTTTCGAACAACTCAGTAACACGAGGAAGACCTTGAGTAATGTCGATTTCTGCTACACCTCCCGAGTGGAAAGTACGCATTGTCAGCTGTGTTCCTGGCTCACCGATGGCCTGCGCTGCAACGATACCCACAGCTTCTCCCATTCTAACCAATGTCCCACGACCCATATCTAGTCCATAACATTTCTGACAAAGTCCACGCACTGCATGACAAGTAAGAGGTGTACGAATAGCTACACTTGTAACTCCGGAGCTTTCAATTTCTTTTGCTTCAAATTGTTTTAGCAAGTCTCCTTTTTTTGCAACGATTTTTCCATTTGCGTCTATTACATCTGCTGCCAAAATTCTTCCCCAAATAGATTTCCAAAGTGGGATCTCGATTCCAGAAATGTTTTGTGCTGTTGCCATTTTTATCTCTTCAGTATTACAGTCTTCCTCAGAGATCATGGTGTCTTGAGCCACGTCTACCAACTTACGAGTAAAGTATCCAGCTTGAGCTGTTTTAAGAGCCGTATCTGAACCACCTTTACGAGCTCCGTAAGAAGTTACGAAATACTCAATCGGTGTCAAACCTTCTTTGTAAGAGTTGATAATTGGAAAGTCTAAAGTACGTCCAGTGTTGTTTTGAATAAGACCTTTCATACCTGCCAACTGTACCAGCTGTCCATATGTTCCACGGGCTCCACTGATAACCATGTCGCGAATCGGGTTTCCAGTTTTGAAAGCTCCATTTAAAGATTTTTCGATTCTAGATTTTGCCGAAGTCCAGATGGCAATGATTTTTTTATATCTTTCCTCAGTACTTAGGAAACCATCGTTAAAATTACTTTCAACTTCCAACACTAGTTTATTTGACTCTTCGATAATTGCTTTTTTCTCTACAGGAATTTCAACATCAAACAAACCGAATGTTACACCTGACTTAGTCGCATAACCGAAAGCAAAGTTCTTAACTTTGTCAAAAATTACCCAAGAATTCTCCAAACCGTAACGATCGATAACATCTTCTAAAAGTTTGGAAATGAGTTTTTTGTCCAATGCTTCGTTTACATATTCATAGTCATTTGGTAAAACTGAGTTGAACAAAAGTCGTCCAACTGTTGTCTCAAAAATCTTGCCGCCAAATTTTGCGTACCTAGGTGAAGAAGTCGGAAGTACAATAATTTTTGATCTGAAAGAAACCACACCGTTTTCATGAGCTAATATCGCTTCGTTTGGTGAAGAGAAATATTGTTTTTTATCTGTCTCAATAATTGTTGTCATCCAGTACACACCGAGAACAATATCTAAAAGCTTTCCAAAGAAAGAAGGGACACCGTCACCTGGTTTCAAAATGTTTTTTTGGGCCGCCATGATCTCTCTTGACTCCATTTGCGCTTCCTCTGAAAGTGGTAAGTGAACAGCCATTTGGTCTCCATCGAAGTCGGCATTGAAAGCTGGACAAACTAATGGATGGAGTTGTATAGCGTTTCCTTCAATAAGCTTTACCAAGAAGGCTTGCATACCTAAACGGTGCAAAGTAGGAGCACGGTTTAGCAAAACATATTTTCCTTGTATGACTTCTTCTAAAATTGCCCAAACTTCTGGTTGACCTTCTTCTATCATTTTGTTTGCACCTTTAATGTTGAAAGTAAATTGTCTTTCCAAAAGTTTTGAAATAATAAACGGTTTGAACAACTCTAGTGCCATGTGCTTTGGTAAACCACACTCATTCAAGTTCAGTCTTGGTCCAACCACAATCACCGAGCGGGCTGAATAGTCTACACGCTTTCCAAGTAAGTTTTGACGGAGCATACCTTGCTTGCCTTGCAAGTTGTCAGCCAGAGATTTAAGCTGACGACGTTGTGTCGCGTTCATGGCCATCTCTTTAGCTCCTCGTGCCGAGTTGTCCATAAGTGAGTCCACAGCTTCTTGCAAAATACGCTTTTCGTTTCGCAAAATAACGTCTGGTGCCCCAATGTCTTTTAATTTCTTGAGACGATTGTTACGATTTATCACTCTTCGGTACAAGTCGTTCACGTCGGACGTAGCGTGACGTCCACCTTCCAAAGCTACCATTGGACGTAATCCAGGAGGGATAACTGGCAATGTTTTGATAAACATCCACTCAGGCCTTTGATTTGACTCTTTTAAGGCTCTTACAATTGAAAGTCTCTTTTGCAATTTCTCCTCTCCAGCTTTACCTGAGTTTTCCAAAGCTTCCGCAATTTCTTTTTCAAATTTTTCCAAGTCTAGTCCCTTTAAAATTTCATACACAGCCTCGGCACCAATACCCGCTTCAAATACATTCGAGTATTTAGCAACATACTTATTATACTTTGCTTCATCCAAAACTTGCCACAAATCTATACTTTTTATCTCTTCTTTTGCAATTACCAAAAGTTCTCGCAATCTTTCTTTTGTGGCCTCGTCATTTGCATTTCCAAGCTTATCTTTGAACTCATTTTCCAAATCTTTTAACAAATTTACCTTAGCTTGCTCATTTACACTTGTAACAATGTAACCTGCAAAGTAAATAACTTTTTCAAGTTGAGATTGTTGCACACCCAATATCAAAGATAATGGAGCAGGAATTGTTCCTTTCAAGTACCAGATATGAGATACAGGAGAAGCAAGCTCAATATGCCCCATTCTCTCACGTCGAACAATTGAGTCTGTAACCTGAACTCCACATTTTTCACAAATTATATCTTTATAGCGGATTCTTTTATATTTTCCACAGTAACATTCAAAAGATTTAGTAGGTCCGAAAACACGCTCATCAAAAAGACCTCCACGTTCAGACTTTCCTGTACGATAGTTGATAGTTTCTGGCTTCATCACTTCACCATATGACCACTCTTTGATTTTGGCAGGAGAAGCGATTTTAAGTTGTATTTCCTTAAAATTGTTTCGAATTATTTTTTTATTGTTGTGCATAAATGCGTATAGATTTGTTAACAAGTTTTGGTAATCAGCTCTATTTTAGGCTGCGGTTTTTTTTTATTCGCCCTACACGAATTTTACATAACTTTTTTATTTAGTTTTTGTTGGAAACTTCAACTAACCCTTGAAGTCTTCTTCTTCCACCTCATGCAGATCTGCCGCATCTTCCTCATCGATACCAAATTGCTCGTCTATGTCCACACCTCTATTTTTAAGATACTCAGCCTTTTGCCACTCGTCAGTTCCTTCTTTATCTCCACCCAAGATACCGATATCTAGTGCCAAACCTCTGAGTGTATTTTTAAGTACATTAAATGATGCTGGGATACCCGGCTCAGGAGTTTCCTCACCTTTGATAATCGCATCGAATGTACGAGTACGACCAACAATATCGTCAGACTTTACAGTCAACATTTCTCGAAGTGTATAAGCTGCACCATAACCTTCCAAAGCCCACACTTCCATTTCTCCAAGTCTCTGTCCACCACCTTGTGCACGACCTCCTAGTGGCTGTTGAGTAATTAGAGAGTAAGGTCCAGTTGAACGCATGTGTATCTTATCTTCTACCATGTGGTGAAGCTTAAGCATGTACATGTAACCGATAGCAATATTTTGTTCAAATTTTTCACCTGTTTGTCCGTCAAACAAAGCGACTTTTCCATTTGCATTGAAACCTGCTTTTACAAGTTCAGCTGAAATTTCGTCAGGAGTTGCACCTTGGAATGGTGGTACTACCGCTTGGTAACCAAGCGTGTTAGCTGCAAGACCTAAGTGAATTTCCAAAATTTGTCCTAGGTTCATACGAGATGGTACGCCTAGCGGAGTTAGTACAATGTCTACTGGAGTTCCGTCTGCCATGTATGGCATTTCCTCCTCTGGTAAAATAACCGAGATAACACCCTTGTTACCGTGGCGACCTGCCAACTTGTCACCAACTTGTACATTTCTAAGCTGTGCAACTTCGATATGGATTCTTTTCAAAATACCAGTTTCGAGAGAGTCACCTTTTGTTCGGTCAAAGATTTTAATACCAATAACACGTCCGCGTTTACCATTTTCTACTCGCATTGAAGTATCTTTTACTTCACGAGATTTTTCACCGAAAATACTTCTTAAAAGTCTTTCTTCTGGGGAAAGTTCTGTTTCTCCTTTTGGTGTGATTTTACCCACCAAAATATCTCCTGGCTCAACTTCTGCACCCAAACGAATAACACCATTAACGTCCAAATCTTTTAATCTATTTTCACCCACGTTTGGTATGTCACAAGTAGTGCTTTCAGGTCCAAGTTTAGTCTCTCGTACCATACAAACAAACTCTTCTATGTGAATAGAAGTAAATTTACTTTTACGAACAAGTTTTTCAGATAAAATTATAGCATCTTCATAGTTATTACCATTCCAAGTCATAAAAGCAATTAAAGCATTTTGACCTAGAGCGATTTGTCC
Organism: bacterium; assembly: GCA_043719155.1. Lineage (GTDB taxonomy): Bacteria > Patescibacteriota > Minisyncoccia > Phycocordibacterales > UBA5272 > JBBQKQ01. Next base: position 47,034 of record JAYSUJ010000022.1, read on the forward strand.
AGAGTGAGACGTAGAAGCGTCAACCAAGACAGTTCCCTTTTTAACCTTTTCACCAAGACGCACAGAAGGACGCTGATGAAAGTTTGTAAATTGGTTAGTTCTTTGGAAAGTTGCAAGATTGTAGGTGATTTCTTTTTTAGAACCATTCACTTCTGTGTCAGGTTTGAAAACAACTTTTGTCGCATCTACAAAAGTAATTTCACCAGCAGCTGGTGCATAAACCAAACGACCGGTATATTTTGCAAACTCAGACTCATAACCTGAGGCAACAAGAGAAAGCTCTGGAACTATACAAGGTGTAGCTTGCTTTTGCATGTTCGCACCCATCGAAGTACGGTTGGCATCGTCATTTTCCAAAAACGGAATCATGGCTGCAGCAACTGAAAATTGTTGGAAAGTTGAAACTTCAACAAGCTCCACTTCTTCCTTTGGAATAATACCAGGTATTGTTCGCACACGAGCCTGCACTACTTCGTCAGTAATATTTCCTTTTGAGTCATAACTAAGACCTTGGTGGGCAATAACGTAAGCCTCTTCTTCAAGAGCGTTTAGGTACACAATTTTTGCTGTAATCTTTCCTTCTTTGACTACAGCGTAAGGTGTCTCAATAATACCAAAAGTGTTGACTCTGGCATATGTGGACATACGCAAAATCAGACCGATAGTATGACCTTCGGGAGTGTGAATAGGACAAACACGACCATAATGCGAAGTATGCACGTCACGAACCTCAAACGAAGCTCGCTCTGAGTTTAAACCACCTGGACCCATGGCTGACAAAGTTCTTAAATGCTCGATTTCTCCAAGCAGGTTATCTTGGTTCATGAATTGTGAAAGCTGATTAGTAGCAAAAAACTCTTTGATTCTAGCCTGTAGTGGTCTTTGGTTTACAATGGCTGTTGGCTGATTTGTATCTGCCTCAACAACTGACATACGGTCTTGGATATTTCTCTTAACCTGGATCATACCAGTACGAATTCTACCTTCGATAATTTCACCCACAAAACGAACACGACGCGAACCCAAGTGGTCAATATCGTCTGGGATAGACTCAATATTTTCATTTGAGTCAATAATAGCTTGCACAACACGTACTAAATCTTCTTTAGTAAAAGTTCTTCTTTCAACTTCTTTACCCTCTAGTGGCAAGTTGAATCTTTTGTTAAAACGGTGACGACCTACAAGTGAAAAGTCATATCTCTCTTTTGAGAAAATTGAAGCGAAATATTCTTTTGCATTGTCAGCAGAAGCCAAGTCTCCGTCACGCACTTTTTTATAAATTTCAACATAAGCGTCGGCTTGGTTTTTAATCTCGTCTGTTTCAGCAAGTTTTTTTATGTAAGCACGGCTTTTGTCAGACGTAAATGATGAAATTATTTCTTCATTTGTCTTGAAACCAAAAGCTCGAAGCAAAGAAATAACTCCAAATTTTCTTTTTTTATCAATTCTTACTACAATCTCGTTATCATTTGTAGTTTGCAGCTCTATCCACACACCACGAGCTGGGATAATTTTAGCACCATAGTACTCCTTTCCTTTCACTTCTTCAGCACTTATAAAAACTCCATAAGACCGGATAAGCTGAGCAACAATAACTCTTTCGATACCGTTTATTATAAACGAACCATGGGAAGTCATCAAAGGTATATCAGCCAAGAAAAGCTCCTGCACTTTCTCTTCGCCACTTGTTTTATTCTTTAATTTAAATTTAGCACGAATGGGAGCATCAAAAGTTTGCTTTTTAATTTTTGCATCCATTTCTGTCATTTTCGGGGCACCAATTTCAAAAGAAACAATTTCAAGGTCAAACTTTTTACCAGAATAATCTGAAATAGGTGTAAACTCACGTAACACATTTCCGAAACCTTCTTTAAGAAAAAGGTTGTAGGAATTTATTTGGTTTTCTACTAGGTTTGGAACTTCAACCAGAGCTTCGCGATACTTAGAAAAATGCTTTTGAATAACAGGAGTTGTCATATTTTTTTATGAATTATTAAAAACTTATAATATTAATAAAGCTAAAAGTCCAGTCGTTACTCAATCAGTTGGTCGGATTATAGCATGAAAAGCTATTTTAAACAAGTAAAAACAGCTACTTATCCAGGTAATTACTAGGGAAAAGCATTTTAGGCATGTTCGAGAAAATATAGCTTGAGTAAAAGTCAATTGGTACTACAGTTTCGGCACTTATCCCTGAAAGTTCACTATTTTCATTTTTAAATACCACAAAGCCAGATTTTGCACTTTTGCTCATGAAAGATAAAACAACTCTAAAATTTACATAGCCATTTGGATTTACATCCCCATTTACAAATGCTTTGGAGCTACCTATAACAAGACCCTTTTCATTCAAGACCAAAACAGGAAAACTTCTATTGGAAAAAACTTTAAAAAAAGCATACCCATGCACGACTTGACTGTTTCGAACTCGAGTATTAACTTGTAAATATGGAGTTACGTAAGTTGCTTTAAGCTTATCCTGTTTAAGTTTATCAGGAGACATTGCCACTTCTTCACTAAAGTTACTTACATCATTCATGTAAATATTTCTTTCTGGGTCTTGGTCTAGGGATGTTTGAGTGTTTACGTTACCCTGGTTTCTCCCTGACCCACTCCATCTAGTGTCAAATTCTCCGACTGGAGCCCAATCTGTTGGATGAGTTGTAGAAATCTTAGACTTAGATTCTTCATAGACTTGTTGCTGGGTTTTTAAGCCGTTCATTTGCCCAGTTCCAAAAAAAGATGAATGCGAGTTTGCTGCATCTGTACCAACATATACTGGGGAAAATTGAAAAGGATGAAAGTCGTTTAGCCACTTTGTTAGTGAAAAAGCAGTAAACGTAGATAGAGCAGCAGCTGTAGTTGTGCCAATATTTTTTGTTTTCTCGCTACTTACAACAGTCTGAGCTGTATTTATTGAGGAATAGAAGACTGTTCGTATCATTATAAAAAGGACATAAATCAAAATTAGTCCTCCTATGATTGAAAAAAAATATTTAAAAATACTCATCATAGATAATGCTATACAAAATTATATTTCGTATTCTTTGATTGTTTGTGAATTAAACTTGTCCTGAGGCAAAGTTTCTACTTTTATTTTGAAAGTAATAAAAATTAAAACAAGTACTAACAAAGTAATAAGAGAGATAAACCGCCACTTGTATTTTTTAAAAAAAGACTTGATGTCCAGACTATTTATTTCATTTTCTTTCATAAAGTTAGTATAGCAGTAAAAGAAAAAAAAGTTTTACACAATGCAGTTTAGTTTTTTCTTCTTGAGGTGCCGGTGGGATTCGAACCCACGAAATGGCGGTTTTGCAAACCGCAGTGTTAAGCCGCTTCACCACGACACCATTTTTGAACAAAATAATTATAACATAGAAAAACAAATATCCCCAGCCAAAACTCTAAAATGGACTATACAAAGAAATTTATTAAATAGTCTTTTAGTAAATATAAAACTAAAGCAAAAATAGCAAAATACAATATAATTTTTACAAAAAATTTTACACTTTTGTACAAAAAGTAAATACCGACCAAGACTCCAATATACGGCACAGATTCTAATTTTAAATAAGACAGAAGTGTCTCGATCATATTAATTTAGTTTACACTATTTTTTGTAAAACATTTTTTTTATGTTAGAATACTTCTATTGCTCGAGTGGTGGAATGGTAGACACGAAGGACTTAAAATCCTTTGCCTTTTAAAGCGTGTGGGTTCGAGTCCCACCTCGAGCACAAAAATTTTAAACCCTTTACAGGGTTTTTTATTTTAGGTATGATTAAAATTGTGTTTAACTGAGAAAGGAAATCCGATGCCCAAAATGCCCTCAAAAGCAAGAAAGCACGCAAAACCTTGGAACACTTCTGAGGTTTACTTTTACTGCTTTAACCCAGGAACTGGACACGGCAAACTCTTTTGCCGGACCAATCAACAACAGTTCTGCTTTACCCGGCAACAATGGAAAGATGCCGGTTTTCCTCGGCTTCTTTGCGAACAAAGCTTGCTAATTAATTGGGTGACAGAACCAAATGGTGAGCTGAAAGTCCTAAGTATGGGCAAGTAAACGCACATTTACTAGCGCTCGCGGTCAGGAAACTGACCGCTTTTTTTTATATCAACTCACCACCACCCAGACAAATTTCACCATCATAAAAAACCGCAAATTGTCCAGGCGCAAAAACTAACGGTTCCTCATTTTTCAATCTATATTCTAAAGTTAAAACATTACTTTTATCATCATAATTTACGATATCTACTTTATGTTTTTCACCTCTGTAGCGGACCCTGATTGATAGCACATCTGCCATGTCTAGACTTGCAAAACCATAAGTAAAAGAAAGATTTTTTACATCAACAATCTGATAGTTAGAGTTATTTCTAATTTCAATTTTTATTTCTTTTTGGGTTTTTGCATTAATGTCTCCTACAACTATTACATTTTTTTCTAAATCTTTAGAAACAACATACATATTTTTTATACCAGCACTTGTAGTCTTAACTCTAAAACCATGTCTTTCCCCGATAGTATATAAAATAGCTCCGTCATGTTCACCAACGATCTCACCATTTAAATTTAAAACTTTACCTATTCGAGGTTTTAATTCACGTTTCAAAAAATCCTTCATTTCCAAATCACCCACAAAACAAATACCCTGAGAGTCTTTACGTGTTGCTACTGGCAATTTATTTTCTAAAGCAATTTTACGCACTTCACTTTTTTGCAAATGACCAATGGGAAACAAAGTTTTACTTAATTCTTTTTGGGTGAGCTGAGATAAAAAATAGCTTTGGTCTTTTTCTTTGTCGGCAGATTCTAGCATCTTAAAATCCCCCTGATCCCCTTTAGGCAAAGGGGGAATCACAGCATAGTGACCTGTGGCTACAAAGTCGGCCCCATTTTTCAAACACCAATTTAAAAAGCTACCAAATTTTATTTCCCTATTACACAACATGTCTGGATTGGGAGTATTACCTTTACTATATTCATCCAATAAATATTTTACAACCTTATCTTTATATTGCTGTTCTAAATCTAAAGTTATAAATGGTATTTCTAAATAGGCAGCAGTACGCATAGCTGATACCCTGTCTATTTTCCAAGTACATGGGATCCAGTCTGGTTGCCATCCTTTTATAAATACCCCTAGCACTTCATATCCTTGTTCTTTTAAAAGTAAGGCGGAGACACTAGAGTCAACACCGCCTGACAAGCCTACATAAACTTTTTGTTTTTTTACAATTAGCATTTTCTATATTTTAGCATAAACTCGAAACTTTACCTGATCCTTACCGGTTGCACCCAAAACTTTTGCAGTACAAGCAGTAAAGTCTATGGCATTACCTGTCCACTCAGCTGGACCCAAATCACCAAGTTTAAACACTCCGTTTTTTCCATTTTTAAACATAAACACCTCTATTTTCCTATTTTTAATACTTTCTTTTATTTCTATAACGCATTTTGAATTCCTAGTTTTTACACAATAGTCCAAAGTAGTACCGAAAAACTTATCCACTGTTTTATACGGTAGAGAAACCAAGCAGGCGTCGCTTCGGTACGGGTTTAGCCCAAAGGCTGTGCGGGAAAACATTTTAAAACCTGACTCGCTCTTTCCGCCATTTATTGCAAATAGAGTCCCCCAACCCACTACCCAACCACTGTAGTTTAAGCTTTTAAAAGCCAAACTTGAGTTCGTATCTCTATTTGAAAGTGCGTTAATTTCGGGCTCAACAAATAGCCTTTCATTTTCTTGTTCAAGCTTACTTAAAATACTTCTCGAAGTGTTTATTGCTCCAGAATTTAACAAACCTTTATTTTCTAGGCTGGTTTGACTCGTAAAAGACTTTTCACTTAATTTTATTATTCCGAGCTTCGTCTCAACACTGTCTTTTTCAAGAAAAGAGTTATCGGTCTGAGATTTTTTTGCTAAGACATATTTTTGCAAATCACCAATTTCAAAATTGTTGCATTCTGGGGCCATTTCCGTACTTAAGTAAAACGAGTCTCCACAGCCAATAAATAAATCCTGTCTACACATCTCTTTTTGTAAATTGGTTCCTGAGTTACAAACAGTATCTATACTACTGTTAACATTAGTATCAATTAAAAGTTTTTTAAATTTCTTCTCAAAGATGTTTATATTTTCAAACCTTAAGTCTTCTTCATTATAAATTACGTCTTCCTCCTTTTTTACTGTTTGGTTACCAAGAGTCGTCGTTGTTGAAGGTGGAGGTAGAGTTGAAAAAAAAACTGGTGTGTTTATCAAAACCTTTTGTTCAAAAAGATTTGAACTCAAATCGCTATCCCGAGCTTTAATTGGTGAGTTACCTGAAATGTTTAAATAATTAAAAAAAGAAAAACAAACATAAAGTATACTTAAGAACAAGAATAAAGCTGCCGGTAAAAGTATATAGACTTTATTTAAACTTAATCTACTCTTCATGTTAATTAGGCATTCATCATTTTTTTATAAACTTCGTAAAGGGCTTTTGCATCAGCCAATGCCGTATGAGCATTTTCATTTTTAATTTGGAAAAGCTCACACAAATAGCGGAGTGAATATTTTACATCTGATCTATTGTAAAGTCTAGCAAAAGCGATAGAAATAGTGTCCAGCTTATATCTTGCCATCGGGTTCTCTAGCCCGGCTCTTTCAAAGCTTTTTTCCATAAAAGCTGCATCGAAAGTTAAATTGTGGGAAACTTGTATTGTACCCGCGAGCTTGGTTGCTAAAAACTCCATTGCATTTTTAAGATCTGGGGCAAACATCCAGTCAGCTTCATTGTAACCGTTGATACGCAATGCCTCTTCCTCAGCATCCTCTATCCTACTGGGTTTTATCTTCAGGTCAATCTCTTCTATCTTCTCCAATTTTGGACCTAGTCCTCCGTCCCTTTGTATTTGTCTTGCTAGTACCACACCAACTTGTATAACCTCATGTTTTTCTGCACTCAAACCGGTAGTTTCAACATCCAAAAAAGCCAAAATTGATTCTTTCATATTTTCTTACTTATTTCTAAAGTTTAACATGAAAACGCTAATCTAAATATTTTCTTTTATATTTACTGTGTTCTTCAAAAGTATTGGAATAATACATTTTTCCATCACGACCTGTTAAGTAAAATAGAAAGTCATTCTTCTTTGGTTTTATCGCAGCAGTCAGAGCCTCTATGCCCGGGTTAGAAATAGGCCCTATAGGCAACCCGGTGTTCAAGTAAGTGTTGTAATTACTCTTTTTTTTCAAATCACTATAAAGAGTTTTTTCTTTCCACAGACCATTACCATAAAGAACTGTTGCATCAACTTGCAATGGCATATCTATTTGAAGTCTATTTTGATAAATACCAGAAATTATCTGCATCTCGTCTAAAGTTCTAGCCTCTCGCTCTAACATAGAAGCGATAATGACTTGTTCTTTGGTTGGCATTTTACCAAAAACTTTAAACATTTTTTCATTGAACTTGTCATTAAACTCTTTTAAAACTTCTTCAGTAGTCGCAAAGCTATAAAAGTAGTAAGTGTCTGGAAATAGATACCCTTCCTCGGCTTTGTCTAGAAAAACTTTTTTATCAAACTTTTTTACATACTTAGCGACTCTTTCGGCGATTTGTTTTTTCGTAAAACCTTCAGGAATAAGAACCGCCAAAGAAATAGGTTTCTTAAAAATCTCATAAATTATTTGATATGTAGACACAGCTTTTTCAAACCTATATTCACCAGGGTAAAACTTTGTTTTTCCAAAAATTTTTATCGTTACCTTACCCCAAAAAGCTGATCGAATAAAGCCTTTATCTTCCAAACCACTTAATATTTCTGTTCCTGTGTCATTCTTTTCTATGGTAAAAACTTGGTCAACTGGTATATCTTTTTTAACAGAAAAAATTTGGAATAATACAAAAACTGTTGATACTACAAAAAGCCAAAGACAGAAATAGAATACTTTAAACTTAGTGAGTCTTTCTTGTTCCCACATATATTTAAATAGGTAAGTTCTTTGGTGGATCGGCTTTTACAGACTGGACACGACTTTGTGAGTTTCCAAAAGCTTTGCCAGGAAAATGCCAAAGGGTCACAAGTTCTTCCATGTTTAAAATAACAAAGTTCTCTTTCCTAATAGGTAGATGCCCTACACCTGTAAAATACTCTTTAACTTCTCCCCACTGAACCATAGCCCAATCCCAACTTTTACCTTTTCTCCATCTAGTCCAAATAGTTTTTATTCCGTCCCAATTTCCAGCCTCCATACCTTCAAAGTCATACAGGCCTGCACGAAGTTTAAAAAGCATCCATGTCCAAGATCTTGTTCCCTCTGATCTAGCTCCAGTTGGATCTAGAAAAGGTGTATCTGTATCGATTGTAACTGTTTCAAACTTAAATTCATTGTAACCAGGTTTACCAAAACTCTTCATTGCACTAACCACAGAGAAAACACCTTTGTTCAAATTAAAATCTTTTTTTTCTTTTACATGGTAAAACATTCTTAGTACACAATCAAAAGCAGGTTTCTCAATATTTCTTTGCAACATTTCTAGTTCAAGTTTGTCAGAAGGTGTAACCTGCATAGCGTTTCGACTTTGCTCTTTAATGTCTCCCACTTTCACTTTTTTACCCTCCTTTTCTGCTGCCTCAACCTCTGCGTTTGTAAATCTTTTTATTCCTAAAATCTGGTCTATCCTGTTGCTTGTTCTTTTTTTCCATCCTACAATTCCATGTCCCTGTGGGCTCTCTGAATCGCTAAGGGGTTCGTCAAGAGTTGGCATAATCAAAATCTGAAAGAAAAAACTCTCACCTTTACCGGCACTAGCCATCGCCTCCAAGAGAGGTGTAAGTGGGTCTATTTTATATTCCTCTTTAGGATCTCGATCTAGACCATAATCAACATAGGTTTTGATTGGCAAAATATTGTCTTTGTCCATATTCCATCTACCAACATAAAGATTACCCCCCTTTTTTTGATAATCATATTTTAAGCTATAATCAGGCTTTTCAGTTATCTCTATACCTGGATACTGCGAAAAAGCATAAGCTTTAAAAATTTCAGCATTTTTAGGCTGCGTCATCACCCAAAAAGTGATATCACCTTCCTGAGAGACAATCTCTAAAGAAGAAGACATACGCAAGCTTCCACTGACATACTTCAAAAAAAACTCCTCCCTCATCTTATTTACCCATTTGTAAATAGGGCCGTCATTTTTCATTTGTTTGTGGCCATGATTGTCAACTTCCTTGGTTGGCCTAGGAACCAAAATTTTTTTTGGTTTATGTCCTAACCCTTGGTTTAAAGCATTTAAAACAATCTCCATAGCCGCAGGGTTTTTATTAATTTCTTGGGGAAGTTTAATTTCTAAAAAAACCTTGCTATTATAAAATTTATTTACGAGAGTTTTTACCCTATTCACATGTAGCCACCAGGACATGACATAATTTGTACCTTTAAAAGTAAAAGCAAAGAGCAGGGCAACGGCAAAAAGATTAAAGGTTAGTGTGTAAAAAAGAACTGTGTCCATAGTTAAAAACAGTATAGCAGGCAGTTTAAAAAAAACAAACAAAAAAACTTGAAAATCTTTCAAGTTTTTTTTGTTTGTTTTTTAATCTTTAACCTTTAAACTTTCTTTACTGAATATTTCCCATCAGTACTTTTATCAAAAAACTTTGGATTTTGTAGGTTCACAACTACGGTATTGTCTTTTACAACTCTCTCTTTTTTAACTAAATCTATAATATCATTTTTGGAAAGAGGAGTATTGGCACGATTCATCACTTCGGTGATAACATCTCGGACAATACCACCACTATGGCCCCATTCTCTTAGACCATAAATGCCACGACCAACTAAAACAAAGCGAGTGTCACGGATAAGCTCATTATGACAAGTTGCAACATGGGCTTTTCGCTTGAATTCAACAAAAATCTCTTTCGCTACATCTCTAAAGTGCATTGGACGCCCAGACTTTCTTACCACTAAGTATGCGAAATCCTTTATACCACGAGTCTTGATGTTCGGAGAAGTTTTCTTGCCCCACTCGCCCATTTGGTTTTTACCTAAAGTTTTAGAAAGCGAGAGGTATTTGAAAAGCATCTCTTTAGACTTGTAAACCTCATGCAACTCTTCTATTTGCTTTGAAAATCTGTCAAGCAACACATCCTCAGCTATCATTTCTTCTTCAGTTATATTTTGATGCAAATTTGAAAGTCCACCATGTACTGTGTCTTTGATTTTTGAGTCAATTGACCAATGTTTGTTAAAAGTCTCGTCTTCTTTAGTAGATTTAAAATCATCATGAAGTACTAAATAAAAATGTATATGATTTTGAGTAAGCTTATCTTTTGCAATTTCATCTAAAAAAGTTTCTTCATGCACAACTCCACCAGCATCTTGCATTATTTTTTTAATTTCATCGAAAGATGTAGACTCAGCTAAAAAGTTGTCACTTTTCTTGATCATTTTCAAAGCAAAATTCTCTATCTGTCTTACTCGCTCACGAGTGATGCCATATTTCTTACCAATACTTTCCAATGTTTTTCGGTCACCAAGCTCACTTAGTCCAAAACGCCCGACAACAACTTCTCTTGCTCTTGTGTTAAGTGGAGACAGCAAGTTTTTAGTAGTTTTTTTCGGAGAAAATGTGATTTTGCTTTTCATATTTTTTATTTTTCTTATAAACATTATATCACAATTTGACAAAGTTAGCAACAGTGTTGTAAAAAGTTATACACATTTTGAACCCTAAATCTAGAGTACTATATTTACAATCTTGTTTTTAACTACAATAATTTTTTTAGGAGCAACTTCACCTACCCATTTTTTGTAATTTTCCAGATCTTTCGCCAGCTTTATCACTTCATCATCGCTTAAATTTACAGCACAAGCAAAAGAGTCTCGCAACTTTCCATTAACTTGAAATGCAATGTTGGTAGTATTGGCAACTATTTTAGTTGCGTCAAACTTTGGCCAAGAAGTTTTGTGTATAGAATAGTTTGTATTAGATAGACTTTCCCAAATCTCTTCAGTAAAAAATGGACAGATAGGTGTTAAAAGTTTGAGAAGAGTCTTGTAATCTTCTAAATTAATTTTCTGACTTTTGGTTTTGTCTACGGCATTTGTAAAAATCATCAGTTGAGCTATGGCAGTGTTAAACTGCAACTTTTCATAATCCTCTTCACACTTTTTAATAGTTTGATTCAACACTGTTTCTATGTTTTCGTCTTTTATATCTACTTCATTTATTTTGTATTGCAAATCCCAAACTCTCTCTATAAATCTTCTTGGACCTACTATAGCCTTTGAGTTCCAATTTGAAGAGTCGTGGTATGGGCCTGTAAAGGCCAAATAAAGCCTTAAAGTATCAGCCCCAAATTGTCTTGCTACGTCGTCTGGGTTGATGACATTTCCATATCGTTTAGACATCTTTCGCCCATCTTCTCCCATAATTAAGCCTACAGCTTCTAGTCTCTTAAATGGCTCTTTTGTGGTCAGTACATTTTTGTCAAATAAAAACAGGTTCCAAAAACGACCATATATCAAATGTCTTGTGGCATGCTCTAAGCCTCCTAAATAAATATCTACATCACCCCAATATTTTTCCTCAACACTGCCAACCAAAAAGTTTTCATTGTTTGGGTCCATGTAGCGCAACCAATACCAACTACTTCCTGCCCATTGCGGCATAGTGTTTGTTTCTCTTTTAAATAATTCCCCCTTTAGGTCACTTACAAATTCCCCACTTTCATTTATAAAACCATAAACGTCTGTGAATTCTTTAATATTTGCAAGCGGTGACTCGCCGTCACCTGTTGGCTCATAGCTTTCTACTTCAGGTAAAAATACAGGCAATTCAGTATCTGCAACAAGATAATTTTTCTTTACTTCGTTTCCAATACTGTCTTTCTCAATTCTAGAAACAATCGGAAAAGGTTCACCCCAATATCTTTGTCTGGCAAAAACCCAATCTCGTAATTTGTACTTTGTTACCATTTTTCCACCTACAAAATCAACAATTTTTCTGCCAGCCTCTTCACTTTTTTGTCCATCAAATTTTCCAGAATTAACTAAAATGCCATTTTCCGTAAATAGTTTACCATTTAAATATTCGTCGAAATAAAATTTATGATGTTTGGTAAATTTTAATGAAGTTAAAATTTCTTCTTTGGTTTTCCAGTCACCAATTTTAGTTCTCTCATCTACAATTTCTCCACGCTCATCATTTTCTAAAATAACTTCAAAAATCGCATCGTGACAAAGCTCTTCAACAACTTTTCTTGGTTTGTACCCTCTACTAAAAGCATTTTCAAAAATAGTTTTAACGGACTTAATATTTTTGTATCCTGTTTCTTCTGTAACCTCTCTTCTTACAGCATCGTCAGCACTTTCTCCTGTCTCTAGGCTGCCACCCGCCATTCCCTCTTCCGCCCCAAAGTCTATTACATAATACTTTTCCTCTGACCAGTGTTTTACTATAGCTGTGGCAGCTTTAAATTCACGAATGTTTTCTTCACTTTTTGGCGTACTTGGTCCATCCATAAGTGTAAAAGGTGCTACTACTTGTTTTTTTTCAATCCCAAACATATTTGCGAACTCGGCGTCTCTTTCGTCATGTGCTGGCACAGCCATTATTGCCCCTGCACCGTAACTTGCCAAAACATAGTCGGCAATATAAACTGGAACTTGTTTTTGGTTGGTTGGGTTTATAGCAACTACACCTTCTAATTTCACCCCAGTTTTTTCACGGCCTTCTGCACCTCTTTCAATTTCAGTTTTATCCTTAGCTCCTAAAATATACTTTTCAACCTCAATGCTATTTGAAATTAAATTTTTTTCCAAGTATTCTTTTACAAGTTTATGTTCTGGTGCAAATACACAGTAAGTACAGCCAAATAATGTGTCAGGACGTGTGGTAAAAATTGTAAATTTGTTTTTTACTTCTCCACAAACTAAGTCAAAAACTATTTCCGCCCCCTCACTTTTTCCTATCCAGTTTCGCTGCATCTCTTTAATACTTTCTTTCCACTCCAAATTGTCCACCCCACTTAAAAGCTGCTCTGCATAGTCGGTGATGCGTATCACCCATTGTCTAATAGGTTTTTTTTCAACTACACTACTGCAACGCTCACACTTACCATCTTCTAAGTCCTCATTTGCTAGACCAGTTTTACAGCTTGGACACCAATTTATCGGCTCAAAGCTCTCATAACAAAGTCCTGCTTTGAAAAGCTGTTTAAAAATCCATTGCGTCCATTTATAAAATTTAGGATCTGTAGTATTAACAGTTCTGTCCCAGTCGTAAGAGAGTCCCAACATTTTCATTTGTTTCTCGAAATTGTCAGTATTTTTTTTAGTAGAGATTTTTGGATTTATTTTATTTTTAATAGCAAATTGTTCTGCAGGTAAACCAAAAGCATCCCAACCTGTAGCATGCAAAACGTTATACCCTTGCATTCTTTTTAGACGCGAATAAATATCTGAAGCTGAGAAAATTTTAGCGTGCCCAGCATGCAAACCCTCGCCACTTGGATAAGGAAACATGTCTAAAACATGCATCTTTTTTTTACTTAAATCTAACTCAGTTTTGTACAACTTAGCTTCTTCCCATTTTTGGGCCCATTTAGCTTCAATATCTTTAGGACTATAGAGTTTTTTAAGATTGTTTTGTGACATATTTTTTGTAAAATTATTCTAATTACATGATACACTATTTCACAACTTATGGTCAAATTAAAATCACCTCAAAATTTTGATGAAAAAATCACAAGTGCCATGGGGTCTGTGCCCTCTATCATAATCCACACACTTTTATTTATCACTTTTCTTTTATCCCCGTTTTTTGGATTTGACCTAGAGAAATCACTTTTGGTTTTAACCACAGTAGTTTCTTTAGAAGCTATATACTTGGCTTTATTTATTCAGATATCCTTAAATAGGCAGAGTAAAACAATAGCCGAGGTTTCCGAAGACATTGAAGAAATCCAAGAGGACGTAGAAGATATTCAGGAAAATGTTGAAGAAATCCAAGAGGACGTAGAGGAAGTCTCAAAGGATGTAGAAGAAATTAACGAAAGTGTAGAGGAGATAGAGAAAGATGTAGACGAACTAAGTGAGGACGTAGAAGAGTTGCAAGAAGACCTCGAGGAGTCCGAAAAAGAAGATGAAAATGAAGAAAGAACTGAAAAAGAACAAGAAAGAATCGAGAATCAAAAAGAAAAGATACGGCAAGCTGACCAAAAAAAGCGTCTTGAAAAAATGGAGAATCTTTTAGAAAGTCTTTTAGGAGAAATTTCTAATTTAAAAAAATAATTTTGTTTTTTAAATGATTTAGTGTAAAATGTCAATACTTGTGGTAAATCTATCACAAAGTGATTTACGCTTTGTCGGTAACCCAGATAAAACGCTAAAGGAGACATCCGTGTCAAACTATGCTTTCTATTTACTGGTTCTGCTTGGTTTGTGCCACTGGCTTGGTGACTTTTCACATCTGACTACAAAATGGATGCAGGAAGCCAAGCGTTACGGACATCCGTTCGAACCCATCCTTGCACACGCATGTGCGCACGGAGGCTTGATGTGTCTCGCACTGCAACTAAGCAGTGCAAGTCAAACCAGGATACTATGGACTTGTTTGTTTCAAGTGTTGATGCACTTTTGCATCGACATGACAAAAGGCGCGCTAAATGGGCTGTACCCCAGCTTGGAAAACCAAAGAGAGAAACCATATTGGTATATCTTTGGCTTCGACCAGTTTTTGCACTTCTTTACTATCTTGGTCATGGTTAAAGCCCTAACCTGATTTGAAGAAGGGGTGTAAGTGGTCGGCAACGCAAGTTGCCGACCTTTTTATATTTCTTTTTTTTGCATTTTCAAATCATTTCAGTTAAAATGTAAAAGCAGGAAAAAACTGCAAAACAGAAATGCATTAGGAGAGTAAAAGTGGACACCACCAGTACACCCTCAACCAAATTCTGCATCGGAGACCCAGGCGACGAATGCGACTCAAAGAGTTGTTCCTGCTGCAAAAAGAGCAGCAAGAAAAGCCAAACGAAGGAACTTCAAAGCCAGGGCGACAACCTAACCAAATTTGTCGTTCTATCTTTTGCAAAAAGATAAACGCAGAACATTGAATAGTGAGTGTGTAAGTCGACCACAAGTCGCTTTCACACTTTTTTTATTTAAATCTAAATTTGACTTTTTATAAATTTATAGTAAAATACTAGGACTCATACGGCATCCGCTGTAGTGAGAATCCTAGAGAAGGAAACTGCCTATGGCAGACCAAGACAAAGAGCTCGACGAAATCCTGGCAAAACTCAAGAGCGCCGGAATCGGAGTCTCCGTCATGCAAGGATGGGACGTCGCCAAGTTGTTGTCCGAAGTAACTCGCGAGGACAACAACCAGTTCCCTCCGGAACTGACGGCAAAAGCTGCTGGTATGCGCGACGCCTTCTTCCAAGAATACGAAGTTGTCGTAAAGGCCCTAGCGGTCAAACACGGCATTGATCTCCTTGATGGAAATCTCGAGATCGCCATCGATATGGTTGAGCTCGCCAAGGCCGGCAAGTCGCAAGGTGAGCCGGCAGCCTGATAGCTCTCAGGCAACTCTAGAAAAAGTAGGTCGGCAACGCAAGTTGCCGACCTTTTATCTTTTTCTTTATCTTTCTTTAAATATTTCAAAATATATTTATTTAAAATTACTTAATTTCTGTAAATAAGTCATCTTCAGGAAATCTTGCTTTAGGATAAATTTTATCGCTCTCATCTCTATATCCAATTGCCAAAATTACTGATGGTTTAAAGATGCTTCCTAATTTCAAAACTTTTGCATACTTTTGAGCATTAAAACCTTCCATCGGGCAAGAGTCTACTTTTAATTCCGCACAAGCTGCCAAAGCGAATCCAAGAGGGACATATGTTTGGTTTCTCGCCCAAGAAGTTTTAGTTAAAAACTTTCCCATTTTAAAAATAGAAATTACGGAAAGAAAGTGTTGAAATCCAAATGCTGCTTGAGCTAAAAAAGAATTTCCCAATCCTTTTAATTTTTCTATTCCTAGGAATCTTTTTTGCAAGTCAGTTCTTGCACAAAAAACCAAAAGGTGCGAACAAGTTTCAAGCTTACTCTCATTGTTTGGAGATACTTTTTTTAATAGTTCCAAAATGTCCTTATTTGAAATAATCTCTACATGAAAAGGCTGTGTACCAAAAGAAGTAGGGGCCATCTTTATTGCGTCCTTTATTTTTTGTAGATTTTCTTCACTTACTTTTTGATTGTTAAATTTTTTAGTCGCGTATCGCCAAGTTAGATTTTCCAAAAATGTCATATTGATTTAGTTAACCATAAACTCTAGCACATCACCATCTTTTACAATGTATTCTTTACCTTCTGTACGCAGTTTTCCATTTGCTTTTGCGTTAGCAAAACTACCAGACTCAAGTAACTCTGACCAAAATATAACTTGAGCCTTTATGAATCTTTCTCTAAAATCAGTATGTATAGCTTGTCCAGCCACTGGTGCTGTTGAACTTTTAGCCACAGTCCAAGCTCTAGTTTCTTGTACGCCAGTAGTAAAATAAGTTTCCAGCTCTAAAAGTTTGTAAGCCGACTTTATTAGATTATCAACACCGTTATCATCTTTGTTTCCACCCAATTCTTCCCTGAATATACTTTTTTCCTCACCTTCAAAATCTTTCAAATCATCTTCTATTTTTGCATCAACCATCACAAATTCACTATGTGTTTCCTGTATGTATTTTGCCAACTCTAAAAATTTTACATCTGTTTCCTCTATGTTTTTCTTGCCTGTACTCTTATTTAAGATATACAAAATTGGCTTCGAGGAAAGCAATGTTAATTTTTTGAGAACAACTATTTCTTCCTCTACTAAATTTGGCAAAAGACTAGAGACCAGTTTGCCATCATTTACAACAACTAAACATTTTTGTAGAACTTCTTTTTCTTTTATAGCATCTTTATCACCTTTTCTCACATCTTTCTCTAAATTTTGTAATCTTTTTTCTATAGTTTCTAAGTCAGCTAAAGCAAGTTCAGCGTTTATAATTTGAACGTCACGCAGTGGATGTACCGAACCCTCGACATGCTGTATATCTCCAAGTTCAAAAAGTCTTACCACATGCCCAATAGAGTCACATTCACGAATATTTGAGAGAAACTTGTTTCCTAGTCCCTCACCTTTACTCGCCCCTTTTACCAGACCGGCAATATCTACAAACTCTATGACAGCAGGTACAGTTTTATTAGTTTTAGAAAACTCCGACAGCTTCCAAAGCCTGTCATCTGGCACAGCTACAATTCCCACACTTGGGTCAATAGTGCAAAAGGGATAATTCTCTGCAGGCACACCTTTTTTAGTTAATGCATTAAACAAGGTAGACTTTCCTACGTTTGGTAGTCCCACTATTCCGATACTTAGTTTTGCCATAGAGATTATTTACCCATCATTGCTTCACGCAATTCTTTCTGATATTTCATCATTACACTTTGACTGGCTGACATTTGATTTTTTCCTGCCGTTACAAGTTCTTGAGTTTCCTTTGCTATCTTCATTAAAAGCTCTGGCTTGTTTTCCATTATTTTCTTAAACATAACTTTTGCCTGTGGTGGCATTGGCAACTTTTCTAGCTCTTCCATCATTTTATTCATTCCCCATTCTGTCTCCATCACTTTACCAGCCACAGCCGTAGCTGCTTTTGTAGCAGTACCCTTTACCGCACTTGTTACAGCATCTGTCGCACCACTAACAGCTTTTTTAAGAGAATCTAACATAGTATTTTAATTTATTTTTATTGCTACATTATAACATTCTAAACCCAAGTAAACAATTTTCTATATTTTTAGTAAGCCCAGCTTTTTTTGGAAAATTTGATTTAAATCGCTCTCAAAAACTTCCATGTTTTCACCGTTGTTTACATAGTGATAATCCGCCAAAGAGATGACGGTACCTTTTCCTAGATTTTTGGCCTCAGAAATTTGCCTAGAATTTAATTCATCAAGATTTAGTTTTCTGTCAGCCCTACTTCCAATTCTTTTTAGCCTCACATCAAAATCAGAGTGTATAGCCAGAACTTTAAAATTCTCAGGATATGCGTTTTTTATAATTTCATATTCCCAAATGTTGTACATACTTTCTAAAATAATTTTTGTGTGCCCTTCCAAAATGGCTTTTTCTATTTTGGGAATCATAAATTTAGAATAAATTCCCATATCTCCACCCTTTCGCATATCTTCACGTACAAATCTTTCGTTTACCTCATTAACTTCCAAGCCCCTTCTCTTTACTTCATCAAGCGTAATGCCGCCATAATACAAATGAAAAAAACCATAGTCTTTAACTAAAGTTTTTAACACCTCACTTTTCCCTGTTGCTGGCATACCTACTACAGCAAGTATAAATACTTTGTTATCTAATTTATTATCCATACTAATTTAGTATACTAAATTAAGTATAATATTATTACTGTACAAATTGCTCTAATATTGTATAATTAAATTCTTGCCGTCTTTTCCCCATCTTAAAACAAATATGGAGTAACCTCAAATGAACTTCAATCCAGAGCTAACAGTATGGTTTATGTTAGGCTTCATTGCCTACGTTTCCTACAAGGCATACAAGGATGGAGATTTCTTTATTTCTTGTATCTTTAGTGGATTTACTTACTCACTGCTTATATTTACATGTTCTAGATACATTTGAATTCATTCTTTGTTGTTAGAACAATACAAAACCCGTGAAATTTTTTCAAAAAATTTCACGGGTTTCATTTTTAAACATAAGAACATCTTATTACGCCTCCCTACCCTGCACCTTAACCCTTTCGACCAAATCATTAATAATAACAAGAAGTGAATTATTAATACTTGTTAGAAAATCTTTTTTTTGTTTTGAGTTCCACATACTTTGAAAATTAACAACATTATCTGCCAAGCTTATTTCCAACTCTGCACACTTTTTTTCTATTTCTTGAACTAATTCTGGGTAATTATGCTTTGTTGTAGTGTTAATCTCCGTAATCAGGGATTGCAGTTTTTCAACACTCTCTACAAGTTCCTCTGTTTCTTTTTTTTCTTCTTCGTCCGTTTGTTCTTGCTGTACTTTAGCCAGTTTTTCTTTTAAAAGTTTTAAATTTTCATTTATTGAGACAAAGTTTACAGTTTCTTTATTGCTGCCAGGCATACCAGCTATAGCCACAGCAGCGGCAACTACTCCTGCATCTTTTAATAGCCCTCTTCGGGTTACAGGTCTGTTTAAATAATCTGCAAATGCCATATTTTTCATTTTACCAACTCAAAGCACCACCTTGTTGATACTCGGTAACCCTAGTTTCAAAGAAGTTTTTTTCTTTTTTAAGGTCCATAATTTCACTCATCCAAGGAAAAGGGTTAGCAGTGTTATATTGAACTGGCAGACCAATTCTTTCCAGTCTCCTGTCGGCTACATATTCCAAGTATTGCCTAACAATCTCTTTATTCATCCCGAGTATTCCCCTTGGGAGGGCGTCTGCAGCGTATGCGGCTTCTAAATCTACAGCCTGTCGTATTTTATCTACCAAGTCAGCTCTAAAACTTGGAGTCCAGATTTCTGGGTTTTCCGAAACTATTGTATTTATGAGATCTGCTCCAAAAGCCAAATGTACCGACTCATCTCTTAAGGTGTACTGAAATTGTTCACCCATTCCAACCATTTTTTGATGTCGCATTAAGTTTAGCATCATAGCAAAACCTGCGTAGAAGAATAGTCCCTCCATTATTACATAATAACCAACTAGGTCATGCACAAAACGTTGTACATTTTCTACGGTATCTGTTTTGAAATTTGGATCCATGATAGAAGAAGTAATACTTATGACAAAGTCATCCTTAGCTTTTATACTTGGTATAGTTTCGTACATTTTGTAAACCTCATCTGGGTTCAAGCCAAGTGAATCACAGGCGTAAATAAACATATCAGTATGTATAGCTTCTTCAAAAGCTTGTCTCAGCATGTATTGCCTACATTCAGCGTTCGTCACGTGTTTGTAAACTGTTAAAACAATATTGTTTGCGGTTAAACTTTCTGCAGTAGAGAAAAAGCCCAAGTTCCATAGGATCATCCTTCTCTCATCATCAGACAAACCACCTAGATGAATTGGCTTTTTCCAAAGCTCAATGTCGTTCATCATAGGCACCTCCTCTGCTGTCCAGTTATTATTTACACCTTTTTTATAATGCTCTCTTGCCCATTTATATTTCATTGGCAAAATTTTGTTTGGGTCAGTTGTATTATTGTTCAATATACCTGCTCTGTTCATATTTTTATTTTAATTTAATTGAGAATTTTAAATTTCGATTTTTTAGACAAGAAAAAATCTGGAAAAACTTTATTTATAATTAGCGTTGGGTATGGTTACACTTGCTGAAAAGTATAGCTGTTTTTTGAAACTTACTATCAAAAAATGTGGATAATTTTTTACTAAAGTTTTCAAGAATTTTACTGACAAGCTTCACAGTCTGGGTCTAGGATGCGACAGATTTTCACATCTGCCCCATTTACTTTTATGGTAGCTGTACCGGCTCCACTACCCACCGATTTATTTACATAGGCTTCGACTTTATGAGCTTCTTCTCTGGTCTTTTCCTTAATGGCGTTCAAGGCATGGTTAACCTCGCTGTAAGTAGCAGTAGCCGCAGCAACTACAAAAACAGGTACATTGGTAGGAATATTGGCTTCTTTTGTGGGTGTAGGATAGGCGGCAGGAGTTGGAGCTATAGAAGCCGTCACAGTTGTATTAGCATGTGCATGACCAGTGTGAGAGTTGCTGTCAGATTTTGTAGTAGCTGTATTTGTTGTACTAGTAGTTGCGTCAGCCGTTTTAATAGTAGTTGTGGCTTTTTCAACACCAGAAGCCGCCAAAGTCCTAAGGTAATAAGTGGTTTTCAAGCCCATATCCCATGCGTACATATACATTTCTCCAATTTCTCTTCCAGAAGTACCTTTGTAATAGAGGTTTAAAGACTGAGATTGATCTATCCACTTTCCACGATAAGCTGCCAAGTTGATAAATACTTTTGGATCTATTTCGAAAGTTTCTTTATATTTTGTTTTGATCACGTCTGGTATACGAGATATGTTCTGTACTGAACCCTCAGCCTGTTTTATTTCCGAAAGCATTTCATCGTTCCAAAGTCCTAGAGACTTAAGATCTTTAACCAAGTAGTCGTTTATCATCGTAAACTCGCCACTCATATTTGACTTTACGAAAATATTTTTATAATAAGCTTCGATACATGGTGATGAGCCAGCGATGTTGGAAATAGTGGCGGTAGGAGCAATGGCCATAGTGTTGGAGTTTCTCATACCAAAAGTCCTTATAGCTGCTCTTACCACTTCCCAATCCATTTTTCCGGTTTTAGTAATTGGAAGCTTGGTTCCTCGTGCTTCTTCAAGAAGAGAAAGTGTATCCACAGGCATGATTCCCCTATCCCATTTCGAACCTTTGAAGGTTGAATATGCACCACGCTCTTTTGCCAGCTCTGTTGAGCCTAAAATAGCATAGTAGGAAATAAACTCTTGATTTTCATCTGCAAATTTTAAAGCCTCAGCTGAGTCAAAATTGATGCCCAGCTCATAGAGCGCATCGTGAAAACCCATAACGCCTAACCCTACAGGACGGTGCCTAAAGTTGGAAACTTTACCTTCATTAGTCGGATAATAGTTTATGTCAATAACGTTATCCAACATTCTCATAGCGAGCTTAATAGTGTCTTTCAACATTTCCAAATCAATTTTTCCATTGAAAAAGTGTCGAGGCAAGTTTATGGAAGACAGGTTACAGACAGCAGTTTCTTCGAAACTATTGTTCAGAGTTATTTCAGTACACAAGTTTGAATTGTGAATTACGCCAACATGGTCTTGGGGTGAGCGAATATTACAAACATCTTTAAAAGTAAACCAAGGGTGCCCAGTTTCAAAAATCATAGTCACCATTTTCTTGAACAAATCTTTAGCTTTCATTACTTTAAAAATCCTCACCTTACCATCTCTAGCCATTTGCTCGTATTTTTCATATTTTTCTTGAAAAACTTTTCCATAGGTGTCATGCAAGTCTTTTGTTTCGTCTGGTGAAAAGAGTGTCCAGTCTGCGTCTTGCTTTACTCTTTGCATAAACAAATCCGGAATCCAGTTGGCAGTGTTCATGTCGTGGGTACGACGTCTTTCATCACCTGTATTTTTTCTTAAATCTAGAAAATCTTCAATGTCTACATGCCAAGTTTCCAAGTAGGCACACACAGCCCCACGTCGACGACCAGATCTGTTAATGGCTACAGTTACATCATTTGAAACTTTCATGAATGGAATGATTCCGTTACTTTCTATTTGAGTGCGCTTAACTATAGACCCCATCCCTCGCACGTAGGACCAGTCAGTCGCAATACCTCCAGAGAATTTACTCATTTGAGCGTTGTCAGCATAAGTTACTTTAGCCAAAGATTCCAAAGTATCATCAATAGTGTTCAGATAGCAAGATGAAAGCTGTGGATAAGTTGTCCCTGACTGAAACAAGGTAGGAGTGGACGGTATAAGTCGCAAAGACGACATTAGATTATAAAACTCAATAGCTTTGTCGGTTTTGTTTTGCTCTAACAATGAAAGCCCCATAGCTACACGCATCCAAAAAGTTTGTGGCAACTCTAAAAGTTTGTTTTTCTTTTGGATATTTCTAGTTAAATATCTTTCTTGCACCACTTGCATCCCAAGATACTGGAAAAGCTCATCTCTTTCTGGGTTAATAGCCTCAGCTAGTTTTTGTAAATCAAAATCTAACATTCTGTTATCATAGATTTTGTCAACAACACCTTCGTTGGTGGATTTTATGAAAAATTCTTTGTAAATTCTTTTTATATTGTCTGTAGTGTAATTTTCATGATTGATTTCTACTCCAGCTTCTTTAAAAATATTGTATCTAACCAGTCTTGCTGCTACATAAGAGTAAGCTGGGTCATTTTCTACCATTGATCTAGCTGCCAATACTAAAGCTTTTTGAAATTCTTCTGAGGAAATGCCATCGTAAATTTCCATTTTTACTCGCCCAACTATGGCTTCTACGGAAACTTGGCTTTCATAACCTTTTATCATTTTACCAACAAACGCCCGTAGTTTAGCCTCGCTAAACTTTTCCTGCACCCCATTTCTATTTATAACAATCGCATTACCCTCTTCAATTTTTTGCAACTCTTGTTGACGCAACATCGCACGCTCTTGGATTTTTTCATGTCTATACAAAATATAATGCTTGCCAACTTCATAGTAACCTGCTTCCATGATAGATTGCTCTACCAAATCTTGTATCTGTTCTACATAAGGGATAGAAACCTCATTGTCTCTGTAAACTTCTTCTAATTTCTTCATGGTCACGTCTCGTATTTCTGTGGCTACAGGAATATTTGAGTCGCCAGTCATAGTCAAAAAGGCTTTGCCCACGGCTTCAATAATTTTAGACGAGTCGAAAGGCACTATCTTTCCATTTCTTTTGCGAATAACAGTAAGGTTCATCATATTTTGTAGATTTATAGGTAATAAGGTAAATTAATTGAAATTTTGAGACACCAAAAGAATTACTCTCTTTGTGTTGGGTATGAGTATATAAATTTTTCAATTAAAAACAATATTTACAGCTCAGAAAATGTGTTGAAATTTTTTAAAAATCTCTATATTTTTGTTTGGAGCAATTTCCAATCATTTTTGAAGATGTAAAGGGTAAAAAGTTATCCACCAAACAACAAAAAAAATAGAATTTGCTTGAAATTTGCTTTTCAGGTAGTATTTAATAGTTCTAACTCCAGCAGGAAAGTGAAGTTCATGACAAAAAATGTCAGCATGAGAGATCTGGATGAGGCCGAAGAGCTAGCACTGGAACAACTTGTGAAAGCTCGTAAAGAGAGGCAGCAACGCATCGGTCCATTGGCCCAAGCTCTGCAGCTTGAAATTAAAATTGCAGAAAAAAAGCTGAAAAATCTACAGGAAAAATGTGCCGCAGCTAGCCACAGGCCAGGTGCTGGTTCACATATAGATGTGCATATTTGGGTTTGCAGTATCTGCGGCGCTAACTGTAAACCATAAGATCGGCAATGGGGCTTGGCAAGATTGCCAAGCCCCATCTTCTTTTTATAATAAAACTATTTCAAAAAATTCTTTTTACGCAAATTTTTATGATAAGCCAATGAAAATCTATGGACTTCTGCATTTGCTAAAATTATTTCTTGCTTAAATTTTTCCACAATTTCCCTGTCCCCCAAAATACTTTTAGCTTTATGATTTTTGTCTTTAGTTACGGCAACAACTTTTATAGCACTTTTTTCCTCTCCTATTTTAGGAGAGGTTAGGTGAGGTAACTCACTTAATATTTTCTCTACTACATCTACATGTCTCTGGTCACCATCTACCACTACCACGTCCGGTATACCCCAGTCCAAGTGCTTCATTCGCCTTTCAAAAAGCTCTCTCAACCCTTCTAAATCATCATTTTTGTCGGTAGAGATTTTAAATTTTTTATACTCTTGTTTTGCCACCACTCCACCCAAAACAACAGCCATGGCCCCCACCCTGTCCTGTCCAGAAAGGTGGGCAATGTCATAGGCTTCTATACGAATATGTTTATCCTCTTCTTTTATATCTTTAGAAATAAGATGGGCGTCCCGAATATGCTCAAGGGCGAAAAGCATTTCCTTAACCTTTTGAGCCTCTTCAAATTTTAACTCTTTTGAGAGAGTTAACATATCATTTTGTAAATCTTGCCTAACCTTTTCCCCATTACCTTCTAAAAAAGTAATCATTCTTTCTATAATTCTTTTATATTTTTTTGCATCACACACTCCGGCACAAGTACCAGGACATAAGCCGATCTGATACGAAAAACATGGTTTTTTCTGCCAAGACTTTTTAGAGTCAAAAACTTCACACTTGTCTCTAAAAGGAAATATTTTTCTGATTAATTTCAAACTCTCTCTGGCATATTGGCCATTTGGGTAAGGCCCGAAAGTTTTTTTAACTTTAATAATTTCACTTTTAAAGTTTCCTAAAAATTTACTCTTTAAAAGCAAATTATTTTCTTTATCTATATCTCTTAGTCTAGCCAAAACCACTCTTGGAAACTTTTCTTCTGTCACCACAAGTACAAAATAGCTCTTGTCGTCTTTGGAAATAGTATTGTACTTTGGTAAATGTTTTTTAATTAGCTCAGTTTCTAAAATTAGCGCCTCCAAAACGCTTCTGGTGGTTTGGAACTTTACAGAATCTGCCAAGGTTACCATGTTGGCAATATGTAAACCTCTCTTGTGTAAAATATCATCATCAAAATAACTGCGTACCCTACTTTTTAAACTTGTGGCTTTGCCAATATATAAAATTTCTTCATCAAGCATAAAGAAATACACACCAGACTCATCTGGAAGATTTAAGTTTTGTAGGTCAGGCAATTTCATAGTTGAAATATAACATAAGTTTGCAAATACTCTAAGTTGTGCTATTATCTAAAAACTGTGTCTTTGAACACAGAAATAACTGGGAAGGAAAACTGCATGCCACCACGCAAGTCCAATGGCAAACCACTGACTGAAAACAAAAAAACTCCAAACAAACGGGGCGCCTCAAAACGCTCACGTCACATGCGGCGACGTGAAGAGCAGACAACAAACCTGCGAAACCTCTCGCGCAAGCAGGACGACAGCCAGTCCGCAAATTAACTTTCCAAACAAATTTTTTTGGCGGCGGACCGAAGGTCCGCCGCTTTTTCCTTTTAAAACTTTTAAAAAGAAAAAACGACTCAAAAGTCGTGTTTTTTAATCGTCATTTTTTCTTTAGGGCTATCTGCCGTAAACCTTAGAACGAGTCCAAGGTGGGAACCGCAAGATAAACTAATATTTGTGCGAGTAAACGCGCAGCAAGTTGACCTAATATGAAGCTCCCTTAAAATATTTTGTAAAGTTTTATAAACAAATAGCCCTGTAAATTATTTTATGCTTATTTTTATTTTTTTGCAATATTGACGCTAGGTACAATGTGTAAAACTATAAAAGTAAAGTTGACTTTTATTTTAAAATAAAATTAACTTAAAACAAGTTCCCCTTTTTTGACTGACAAATTTACTACCTTTTCCTTTTTAGACATGTTGGACACTATTTGTAATGCAATTGGGTTTAGAATTTGCTTTTGTATAACTCTTTTTATAGGTCTGGCACCGTAGTGAGGGTCATAGCCAAGTTCAGCGATTTTTGCAACCACGTCTGACGTATATTTTAGATTAACATTTTTAGCTTTTAGTCTTTCTGACAATTCCTTTATCTGTATTTCTACAATACTTTTTATAATTTCCTTACTTAATACATCAAAAACAATAATGTCATCAAGTCTATTTAAAAACTCTGGCCTGAAAAAGTCTTTCAAAGAATCAAGAACCTTGTCTTTCATCCCAGTGTAGTCACTCTCTGGTTTCGAGTTAAAACCAAAAGTTTCCATTTTATTTATAAACTGCGACCCAATGTTGGAAGTTAAGACTATTATACAATTTTTAAAGTTTACATATCTACCTTTACTATCTTTTAAACGCCCTTCGTCTAAAACTTGCAACAATAAGTTAAAAACTTCTGGGTGAGCTTTTTCCACTTCGTCAAAAAGAATAACCGAGTATGGCCTATGTCGTACCGCTTCAGTTAGTTGCCCCGCCTCGTCAAAACCAACATAACCAGGTGGTGCACCAACCAGTTTAGAGACAGAATGTTTTTCCATATATTCACTCATGTCAACTCGTATCAGAGATTTTTCATCGTTAAACATAAACTCAGCCAAAGCCTTGGTGAGCTCTGTCTTACCAACACCTGTTGGACCTAAAAAGATGAAGGAACCGATAGGCTTGTTGGGGTCTCCGATGCCCACACGACTACGGCGTATAGCGTCCGAAACTTTTTTTACAGCTTCATCTTGCCCAACCACTCTTTCGTGTAGATATGACTCCATTCTTTTAAGCTTATCCGCTTCATCTTCCAACATTCTTACTACTGGTATGCCAGTCCAACTCGCTACCACTTTTGCAATGTCCTCTCCTGAAACATCTTCTTTTAAAACACGCCCAATATTTTTTTGCACTTTTTTAAGTTTAGCCATTTTTATCTCTAATTGCTTTTTAGCTTCAGGAATTTTACCATATCTTATTTCAGCAATTTTTGACAAGTCCGAAACCGCTTCAGCTTGTTCACTTTCTTTTCTAAAATTATCCAAGTCGGTTTTTATTTGACGAATGGCATCCAAAATATCTTTTTCACTCTTCCACTGCGTTTCCGTTGGCTCTATTTCAGTTTTTACTTTCTGGATTTCGCTTTCGATTTCCATAACTTTTTGAGTTAAAGCTTTTATATTTTTATTTTTAGTTTCTTTCAAATATTTTAAGACTTTTTCATAAAGCTCAGGAGAACTTAAAACTTGTTCTGGGTTTTTTTCATCTTTTTTATCTATACCAAGCTCTAGTGCTAAGTCGCTAACCATTGCTGTTTTTTCAATTTCTAGTCGCATTATTTTTCTGTAACCTTCTTCTAAAATACTTGGTTTATTTTCTAAAGTCATACGCAAACTACTAGCTGCCTCATCTATTAAATCTATAGCCTTATCTGGTAAATAACGGCTCGCTATGTACTTTGTTGAAAGTTCTACGGCCGACTTTATTGCTTCGTCCGTAATGCGTACTCCGTGAAAAAGCTCATACTTTTCCTTTATACCTCGCAAAATAGACACTGCATCCTCTGGGCTTGGCTCCTCAACATAAACTGGTTGAAAACGTCTAGCCAAGGCGGGGTCTTTTTCAATGTGTTTTTGATATTCATTTAAAGTTGTTGCACCAATGGCTCGCAACTCTCCTCTGGATAGGGCTGGTTTTAAAAGGTTGGCTGCATCGGCGCCACCTTCGCTGTTTCCAGCACCAACAATAGTGTGGATTTCGTCAATAAATAAAATATATTTACCCTCACTAGTTTCAATTTCTTTCATTAAACCTTTCAATCTTTCTTCAAATTCCCCCCTATATTTTGTTCCAGCTAAAAGCAGCCCCAAGTCAAGTGAGACTAGTTCTTTATTTTTTAGTGAATCTGGTACATCATTTTTCACCATTCGCAAAGCCAAACCTTCGGCTACAGCTGTTTTACCAGTCCCAGCTTCACCAATAATGATCGGATTATTTTTGGTTCGGCGAGATAAAATTTGCATAATGCGAGTTATTTCTTTGTCCCGACCAATAACTGGGTCTATTTTGTCTAAACTAGCCTCTTTGGTTAAGTTGCGAGTAAATTTTTCAATATTTTTAAACTTATTCTTATCTTTACCTCCACCATTTTTTTCGTCTAAAATAATTTTTTCTTTGTAGGTAACTATGGCCTTTCTTAGACTATCTTCATCTATTTTGTAGTCTTTGAGAAAAACTGCAACATCTTTACCAATTACCACTAAACCTAGGAACAAATGTTCAATGTCTATAACCTTGTCCCCCATTTCTTTAGCTACATGCATAGCTCTGTCTAAAGTTTCAGCCATGTCGCCTGTTAAAAACATTTGTTGTGGCAAACTAGGTGGCGCAATTGGCTCTATACCTGTTTTTTCGTCAAGCTTATCCAAAATAGTATCAACCATAGCGAGTTGGTCAGCCTCTAAAATTTCTAACAATGAAATTATAGGTGACTCGTCCTGAGTCAAAAGAGCCAATAAAAGATGCATAGACGAAACCTGAGTCAAACCTCTTTCAGAGGCTATTTCATGAGATTTTTGTATAGTAAGCTGAGCGCGCTGAGAAAACAAGTTAAAAGGAGGTGGCATAGAATTTATTTTTAAGTATTATAACATTTTTTGTATAAATACTTTTAACACGCTTGCTTAAATTTTGCAAGTCATTTTAATCCGAAACAAGTAGACCCGCTCCCTTTTAAGAATTTAAAAACCACTCCCAAATTCCGTTTTCAATTTAATTTGCAAAATCCAGATGATAGTTCCAAAGACCAGCAC
>JAYSUJ010000023.1:0-29991 GCA_043719155.1 bacterium
TAGTTAAAGTAGCGTTGGTAGCTAAGAGATTGGTGAAGTAGGAAGTGAGAGCTGTAAAAATGGAAGTGAAGAAGTTGGTGGAAGAGGCGTTGGTTAAAGATGCATTGAAAACAAGCAAGTTTGTTACTGAAGCATTTTGGGTAACTTGATTAGTAAGAGTCGCATTTGTAAAAGTCGCATAATTATTAACAATGTTCGTAATAACCGCGTTTTGAATTGTACTACTAGCTATGGAAACATTGTTGGCAACAATGTTTGAGGTTGACAGATTTGTAACTGTTGCGTTGGAAGTGGTTGCATTATTACTTACAATGTTGGAAATTTGGGAAGTACCACTGGCATTCAAATTGGTAGTACTAAGTGAGCTTGATGTAGCGTTTGAAAAAGTTGCATTTGTCGCAACGAATGAGGTAACAGCGGCTTGGAAAACAGAGAGCAACTGCGTAAATAGCGAAGAAGTTGTTGCGTTACCCAAAATAGAGTTCTGTGAATTTAAATTTGTTACACTTGCATTTCCAGCATTGACCTGACCAGAGTTAAGAGTGTCTGGTGATATGGTCGGAGAAATATAGCCAAAAAACTGTGCCCCTGGGGAATAGGAAACTGGCTGGGGACTATTTTGTGTAGCAGCTCCTGCTGGACCTGCAGCACCTTGTGGGCCAGCGGGTCCTTGTGGACCAGGAACAGTTCTTTCGATGACCTGATAAACGACTTTATTTATAACCTCAGTTTTGTTTACAATTTGAGGCTCTATATTCTTTAAGCTTTTAGTTATAGCGTTACTAATGAGCTGATCTGTAGAATTTTGTAAAGCTTTTTTAGTAGCCTCTGATATTCCAGCCAGCCCACTAAAACCAGTACCTGAATTTTCAACTTTAACAATTTGCGGTTGGGTATTTTTAACTATGGCTGCCTTGGCACCTTGATACTCACACACAACACCCTCTAATAGAAACTTATACGCACATAGTGCATTTACTTTAACAAGGTTTTGGAGTGAACCCTGCTCATAAGTAAGCTTGCCCACAAGCTCACCTTTTGAATTCTTTAAGTAAACAGAACTTTCGGCAAAGGTACTAGAGAAGTCAACTAAAAAGTAAAAAGTAAACACAGAAAAATAAAATGCATTTTTGAAAAAAATTTTTCTGCAAGCAATATTCATAACTTGGTATTTAGTATAAAGGACATTTGATAAAAAACAAGTAGAATTTAGAAAAGTAATTGATGTCTTTTATTACAAATATTTGATATATAGCATAAGACTTTTTTTGAGTTATATAAAAATTAAACAAAAGTTATACACATACATTTTATTATAAATAATGGAAATAAAAAACTTGCAAGTTATTTTGCAAGAATTTTTATTTTATTTTTTAAAAATTATGATCTAGATTTTATGATTTCAGCTTCAACATTTTTTGGAACAACTTCGTAATGTGAAAATTCCATAGTTGGGTTTGCACGACCTTGGGTCATAGATCTAAGTTCTGTAACATATCCGAACAACTCTGAAAGTGGAACTTTGGCTTTAATAGCTTTGTTTACACCTCTCTCTTCCATACCTTCAATTTGTCCACGTTTAGACGAAAGGTTTCCAGAAACATCACCGTAGAACTGATCAGGAGTTACAACTTCTACGCTCATGATAGGTTCCAAGATTACAGGTTTAGCACGTTTTGCAGCTTCTCTAAATGCCTCTTGTGTTGCCAGTTTGAAAGCAATTTCCGAGGAGTCAACATCGTGGAATGAACCATCGTAAAGCTCTACCGAGATTCCTACCATTTTGTAACCCGCAAGTACACCTCTGTCCATAGACTCTTTTGCACCTTTTTCTACAGCTGGGATAAACTCAACCGGTATAGCTCCACCCTTAATATTATTAATAAATTCGAAATTATCACCATCACGCTTGATATTTTTTGGCAAATCCTCTTTTAGAACACCTCTTTCAATAGGTTTCATGTTTATATAAACATGACCATATTGTCCCTTACCACCAGACTGTTTCACATATTTACCTTCAGCCGAGCCCAGCCCCATGATGGACTCACGATACGCAACTTGTGGCTTACCAGTATTTGCCTCTACTCCAAACTCGCGCTTCATACGGTCGACAATAATCTCCAAGTGTAGCTCACCCATGCCGGCAATGGTTGTTTCACCAGTTTCCGAGTCAGACTGTATACGCAAAGATGGGTCCTCTTGTCCAAGTCTTGAAAGTGCAAAACCCATTTTTTCTTGGTCAGCTCTAGTTTTTGGCTCTATTTTAAGAGAGATAACTGGCTCAGAAGCAAAGATTTTTTCCAAAACAATAGGATGGTCTTGGTCACAAATTGTGTCTGAGGTAATAACATCTTTAAGACCTACTGCCGCAGCGATTTCTCCGGCAAAAACCTCTTTTATGTCTTCACGTTCATTGGCTTGCATTCTTACAAGACGGCCAATTCTTTCTTTGTTGCCAGTACGAGGATTGAACACATAAGAGCCAGCTGCGATTTTACCAGAATAAACTCTAAAGAATACAAGTTGACCAATATAAGGGTCACTCATCATCTTAAATGCTAGGGCAGTGAAAGGCTCATTGTCGTCTGGGTTCCTTACCTCTACTGCCTCTGTATCAGGATTTGTACCTTTTATGGCAGGTACATCTTTTGGACAAGGCAAATAGTCTACAACAGCATCGAGAACAAGCTGCACACCTTTGTTTTTTAGCGCTGAGCCACAGAAAACTGGGAAAAACTTTGTATCAATAACTGCTTTTCTTATGGCCGCCTTTATCTCTTCTTGTGTAAAAGTACTACCATCTAGATATTTCATCATCATGTCCTCGTCTGTTTCTGCCACCTTCTCAATCATTTCAACTCGA
This sequence comes from bacterium, assembly GCA_043719155.1. Taxonomy (GTDB): domain Bacteria; phylum Patescibacteriota; class Minisyncoccia; order Phycocordibacterales; family UBA5272; genus JBBQKQ01. The sequence goes on from JAYSUJ010000023.1 coordinate 2,867, forward strand.
AGCTTGTTTGCCTCGTCCAGACAGTCTGCAGGAACATCCTTTTCTATGACATTGATACCCATTTCACCCTCAAAATAAAAGGCTTTCATTTTTATCAAGTCGATAATACCTTCAAATTTATCTTCTAGCCCAATTGGCATTTGCACACGCGCAGCTCTTTTATCAAGTCTTTCTAAAATAGACTTATAAGATTTGTCAAATGAGGCACCTGTACGGTCAAGCTTATTTATGAAACAAATTCTTGGTACATGATATCTCTCAGACTGTCTCCACACAGTTTCAGTTTGTGGCTCAGCTCCGGCAACACCGTCAAAACAAACGATGGCACCGTCAAGTACACGAAGAGATCGTTCTACCTCAATAGTAAAGTCCACGTGTCCAGGGGTGTCAATGATGTTAAATCTATGTTTTGCAGTCTTGTTGCCAATAGAGTGTGTCGGTGTCCAAAAGCATGTAATTGCAGCCGCAGTAATTGTGATACCTCTTTCCTTTTCTTGCTCCATCCAGTCAGTTGTTGCCTCTCCGTTGTGTACCTCACCAATTTTGTGAGACATCCCTGTATAGTACAAAATGCGCTCTGATGTTGTAGTTTTACCAGCGTCAATATGGGCGATGATACCAAAGTTTCGAACTTTCTCTAATGGGTAATCTCTTTGCATACTTGTTTATTTATTGTTTTTATTTTTTAAAATGATAGCTACAATTCTAACACAGAACTAAATTTTATGCCAGAAAAAAGACCCACACTTTTAAGTGCAGGCCTAGTAAGTTCTTGAGATAGCTTCAGACTTTATCTTGCGAGAACTACGCGAATCAAATCTTTCACCGCGTAATACTCTGGGTTGAACAAGAGCTTGATGCTCTCACCCATGTTTGCCATAAAGAAGATGAAAGCGATTAGCCCTACTACTGCGGGGCAAACACCAACAAGAAAGAAGTAGGCTTCACTGTCACTCTTTGAGTGTTGAGTTGTCTCACCCCATGCGTGATTAAGAAACAAGTGGGCAACAACAGCAGCAATTATCCAACCAAGCGAAAACATCAGGTTTCCAATTGCTTGCCCGTATTGCTGGCGCACCATAATGCGCCACACTTCGGGAGCCACACTTTTGATGTGCTTTTCCATGTACATGACAGCTTCTTCCACTTTGTTGATGGCTTTGTCAGCAACATCTGCAGTGGTTTTTTGACTTCTTTTCAGATCTATTTCTGGCGTTACCGGCTTTTCACTTTCAAGTCCAAAGCTTTTTGCCAACAGCTCTATCCCTTGTTTCACATCCGGCGAAAGCTGCACTGGTGCTTGTGGCGCCTGTGCACTTGCCAGTTGCGAGAAAAAGAAGAGGGTTGAGGCAAAAATAAGTACAAATGGATTTTTCATCTAAGATCTCCAGAACTTTAGCAGAGAACGGACTATTCCACGCTCTGCACAAAACCCTTAAAGATACAAGCGTATTATACAATAAACAATATTAAAGTACAATATTTTTAAATAGCATAAAGGACGGCTCGCATGCGAGCCGTCCAACCTCAATTGACTGTTAGTTGAAAGTGTAGGTAGTCTCCCCAAACTTCCACCACCAATGTTCACCAACTTTGAGAGAAGATTTCTCTCCACCAAAAGTTGATGTAGTTACCAAGAAGTCCTCCCGGAGAGAGACAACAACTTTGTCGCCTTCTTCCATTAGTCGACAAGCACTGAAAGGGGACTGACCCCTCCAGTTACCTTTGTCTGCCGCCACAGCCCGAAACCTATGGACATTACCATCTGGTGCCTTGACTGAAAAGCCACAGACATCAGACTTTTGAACGACATTGCGTCTTTGAGTCACCTCTTTCAACTTTGACACAGCAGCAGCAAAGGTTTTACCCTCGACTTCTACGCGTGTAAATTCTGTGGAACTGCAGCCACCCATTAAGGTAGCTGTTAAAGTAAAGACTAAATGTTTCATCAGTTTTTTCCTTGGTTTGAGGTGTGTGTATTTTATTATTTTTTAGTTCGCAAGTCAATAGTAAAGCCTGCTCAGCAATAAAAAACACTTATTTTATAAGTGTTTTTTATGTTTCACATGTAACTTTGCTGAAAATTACCAGGTAAAGTGTGCAAAAGCCTTGTTTGCGTCTGCCATTCTGTGTACATCTTCCTTCTTTTTCACCGCTGTACCCTCTCCTTTGTAGCCAAGAGTTAGCTCTTCTTCTAGCTTTTCTGCCATTGGTTTACCTTTTTTACCTCTTGAGGCTTCGATTATCCACCTAAGAGATAATTGTACTCGTCTTTCTGGGCGTACTTCTCGGGGAACCTGGTAGTTTGCACCACCGATTCGTCTTGAACGTACCTCCATAACTGGAGAACAGTTTTCTACAACTTTCTTAAATAATTCCAATCCTGGAACAGCTAGCTTTTTACTAGCATTTTCCAAAGCCGTGTAAACAATTGCTTCTGCATTACTTTTTTTACCATCCCACATAATGTAGTTGATAAACTTACTAATTTCAGGTGAGTTGTAAACTCTGTCTGCCTTCACTATATTACGATTTTTGACTTTTCTTCGCATAATTTTCTATTTCTTCTCAAGCTCTCTAAAGCTTAATACTAATTTTATTTCTTATAATAGATTCTAATAAATTAGATCTTTACCTTGATTATAACACGAAATAAAACTATTGACTAGCACTTACAACGTTTATTATTTTATCAAGGGAGGATCTGTAGATGTAGACCTTGCCAGCAGCAACATAGCTCAACACATTGTCACCAACCTCTATGCCTTTAAAAAGTGGATTTTGGAAAATCTCGGACTTTTCACTTTGTATTATGTAAACTTTTGGTGTTTCATTGAAAGGCAGTAAAACATGGGCAGAAACTTTTTGCACAATATCAGTATTTCCAACAGCAATATAGGCATAGGCAGCATAGGTAGAAAGTCCAACAAATATAAATAGAGATAGATAGAGACTAGTAGTAACCAGATGACGTTTATAAGTAGTTAGAAAAACTTTAAAAGAATTTGAGAGTCCCTTACTTAACACCTTACGATGCTTGCTATTCTTAGCAGTTACTTTTATAGTGTCAACCTCATCTAAAACAACAGTTTTAAGTGAATTTGCACTCTTTCTTAGGGTTTTTTTGGGCTTTGTACCCTTGTGTACTTTTGGAATATCTGTTTCGCTCAAAATTACTTGTTTTAAAGCAACTTTTTTTTGCATTGGGATCAAGAGAGAAACTTCATCCTTCTCTTTCTCATTCTCTTTTTTTTCGTCTTTCACTTTGTTTAGTTGTTTAGGTCTATACGAAGCAATGTTTTTTTCCAAAGCAAAAACGATCTTATCTGCTTCAATCTTTTTTAAGTTTTGCTTATTTACTTGTTTGTTCATCTAAAACTAGTATAACCTAAAAGAGTTTTTAAAAAAGAAAGAAATTCACTTATCCACAATCTGTTTAAATATGTGCGGCGCTAGGGAATCGAACCCTAATCCACTGCTTGGAAGGCAGTCATTTTACCACTAAACTAGCACCGCATTAAGTCAATTTTAGCACGTATCAGTTTTTTTGCAACTAAAAAATTTCTAAATTATCTAAAAATGTAACCTTTTCTAAAGTATTGTCTTTGTTTAGAGTAACCCCGAGAAATGCAATTTTAAACTTTCCCTGAGGATTCCCTTGCGTTTTAAAGAAAGTAAGTGCATAGACCTCTCCCATTCTAGCAACTTTCCTAAGTTTTCTTGCATTCATGTTTTCTTCAGCTCGTACAAACATACTTTGACTTGTTTTTACTTCTGAAATATATAAAGTATCTTTATAGAAGCTTATAATATCAACCTCACCTAGTCTGGTTCTAAAGTTTCTTTCTAAAATCTGATGTCCTTTATCAACTAAGAAGGTCATCGCAAAGTCTTCACCTAGCTTGCCAATGTAGCCATTATGAGTTTTTAAACTGTTTATATACATTTTATCAAAAGTTATCTTAAATTCCTTTTTAGTAAGTTGCATAGAAATGTCTATATAATATAGCATTTTTTTAATTTAAAAGACATGAAACTTGTTAGTGGAATCTTTAAAAGACATTAGTTATACACATATACACATAGTTATCCACAATTTTTATTTATGAATTCTTACTAGTTGTTTGCCAGAACTAGACAAATTAGTTATAATTACAATACAGCGGAATTAGTTTAGTGGTAAAATACGTCCTTGCCAAGGATGAGATACGAGTTCGATTCTCGTATTCCGCACAAGAACGATTTGTGATATAATTTAGTAATCGCACTCGTAGTGAAATGGATATCACATCGGTCTTCGGAACCGCTATTTCAGGTTCGAATCCTGACGAGTGCACTAGTCTGTTACATAATACACAGTTTCACATGAAACAAATCCCCAAAGAAATCGTTGAGATAATTTTACTTTTAAAGTCTAGCGGCTTTGAAGCACAGATTGTAGGAGGTTCAGTCAGAGACCTTTTGCTTGGTAAACCACCAAAAGACTGGGATATAAATACTAACGCAAGACCTGAAGAAATTTTAGCTCTTTTCCCAGATTCTTTTTACGAAAACGAGTTTGGTACAGTTGGCGTAAAAGTAAGGAATCAAGCCGAAGATGGTACTGGTGTTACACATGAAACAGTTGAAGTGGTCGAGGTTACCCCATATAGGCGCGAGGGCAACTACAAAGACGGAAGGAGGCCCGAAGCTGTTACTTTTGACGCAACTCTATCCGAGGACCTTCAAAGAAGAGATTTTACAGTAAACGCAATGGCTTTTGACCCGACAAGCAACACCCTATTTGCACTCTCACTGGAGAATACAGTTCTTTGTCACACACTAAAGGACAACGAATTTAGTTTAAAGGACAACTTAAAAGACATTTTATTTTATAAAACTTTGTCAATAAAAGACATGTCAGATAAATTAATACGTGCAGTAGGCAACCCCAGCAAAAGGTTTGAGGAAGATTATCTGAGAATGCTCCGTGCTGTTAGACTCTCATGTCAGCTTGGCTTTAGTATTGAAAGTGAAACTCAAGCCGCTATTATCCAATTTTGCCAAAGTATAGCCAGTGTTTCACGTGAAAGAGTAAGAGATGAACTAGTAAAGATTCTACTTACTGAAACCCCAATGGTAGGAATCTTAACTTTAGAGTATTCCGGCCTACTTCTTGAAATAGCCCCAGAACTGAGACTTGGAATTGGCATGAAACAGACCGCAAATCATAAATATGATGTTTATGGGCATCTACTGAGAACCATGCAGCATGCAGCTGATAAAGGATACTCATTAGACTTAAGACTAGCAGGCTTGTTTCATGACATAGCCAAACCACACACAGCTAGAGTTAACAAAAAAACGGGGTGGAACAGCTTTCATGGACATGAGGTAGTCGGCGAGAAAGTTTCACGTGAAATACTAGAAAGGCTTAAATTCCCACAGGAAACTGTTTCACGTGTAACAAACCTGATACGCTGGCACATGTTTAACTCAGATCCAGACCAAGTTACAATGTCTGCAGTCAGACGTATGATAATAAATGTAGGACGCGACAATATTTGGGACTTGATGAATTTACGCTTCTGCGACCGCATAGGTTCTGGTCGCCCAATGGAAGAGCCCCATAGACTTCGAAGATATTTTGCGATGATAGAAGAAGCACTTACACAGCCAACTGACCTTAAAATGCTAAAGATTGACGGAAAAAAGGTCATTGAGGTTACACATGAAACACCAGGCCCAAGAATTGGGCTAATACTGAATGCACTAATGGGGGAAGTTCTTGAAGACCCTAAGCTCAACAACGAAGAGGACCTGGTTTCACGTGTAACAGAAATATCAAAACTAAGTAGGGAAGAGTTGACTGCGCTGTCTGCAAAAGGAAAGCAAGAGCAACTCGATATGACGGAAGCAAAGAAAAGGCGAATAAAGAAACATTTCAAAGTTTAAGCCGCTATTTGAAGCAATTTAAATGCCAGAACAAAAAGGGGGCTCTTTCGAGCCCCCTTTCACAGGTTTACTTTTTGTTAGCCTCAATCCTCTTCTGGCGCTTTTGCCAAAAAAAGACAAAGACTTCTAGCAGAAGCAACCCTGGCCAAATGACCAGAAGGGCCATAATCGCCGGAAGCTGGAGGAAACCAGCCTTCGACAATCTTTCCCTATGTTGTGCCGCCAGGTTGGCAATATATACCAACCCAAAAATAATCCAAGCCGCAGCAAAATGTGCCGGGGTCATGTGTTTCTCCCTGTGTTGCTTGACCTTGGAAACTGGTCAAGTTTTTACATTATATATCTTAACTTGTCAAGTGTCAATATAGTTAGAATTTAGGTAAAATGCTTTGATGAATGAAAGAAGAAACATCTGGCAAGGACTGAGTACTGTGCACAAAAAGTTTGTGCAGGATTATTTATCCGGCACCTTAAGTATTCCCGTAGATATGCACGAAAACTTTTTGTTTCCAGATTATGATAAAACTCTTTTAAACGGATCAATGATGCATGACATGCAGAAAACTGTTGAACGGATTTTTTCTGCAGTTGAAGAAGGAGAACATATTTGTATATATGGAGACTACGATTGTGACGGTGTGCCCGGCTCAGCACTTTTAAAAGACTTTTTTCAAAAAATAAATTATACAAATTTTTCAAACTACATACCCCATCGGCATAATGAAGGGTATGGTTTGCATATAGCAGCTATTAAAAATATTTCCAATGAAACAAATTGCAAGCTGCTCATAACTATTGATTTAGGCACTACTAATATTTCAGAAGTTGACTTTGCCAATGAAATTGGAGTTGATGTTATAGTTACCGACCACCATTTACCAATTGAAAACCAGGACGGACAGATTTTGCCAAAAGCTTTTTCAATTTTAAACAACAAGCAATACTCTTGTATGTATGCAAACAAGGATCTGTGCGGAACAGGAACAATTTTTAAATTAGTTTGTGAACTTCTTAAATATATGCGAACCAACCCCAATTTTGTGAAGGAGCAACAGCTAATTTTACCACAAAACGGATACGAGAAATGGCTCTTAGATTTAGTTGCTATTGCCACCATTGCAGACATGATGCCACTGACAAATGAAAATAGAACTTTGGCAATATATGGTTTACATGTACTAAGTAAAACAAATAGGGCAGGACTGTTGACCATTTTCAAGAACTCAAAAGTCGATATAAGAAATGCAAATGAAACCGATGTTGGATTTACTATCGGACCAAGAGTAAACTCCGCTTCGAGAATGGCACATCCGAAAATTGCTTTATCTATGTTTTCATCTGACTTAAAAGAAAGTATAGAAGCTGCACATCAGCTCGAAGAACTTAACTCTCAGAGAAAAGATTTGACCAAATTAATAGTAAAAAAAATTTTTAAGGATTTGGAAAAAAGAATCTTAGAAGAAAGAGTATTGCCCGAGATTTTAGTGATCGGTGATAAAACTTGGAATGTAGGAGTTTTAGGAATATTGGCATCCAAGATTTTAGACAAATATAATGTAAATGTTTTTGTTTGGGGTAGTGGGGCAGGGGACATACTCAAAGGTTCATGCCGATCTCGCGGTGATATACATTTGGTAAAACTTATGACAGAAACGAAAAATATTTTTGAGCACTTTGGAGGTCACGAGCTTGCGGGAGGTTTTTCAATTTCATCAGAAAACATTTTTGAACTTGAAACATTATTGAACAAGAACATTCACTCTTCAAAAATAAAGAACATGGTTGAGCATAGAAAAGAAATGAGTTTTAGAAATTCAATAGAAATTGAGCTTTCAAAAATTGATAAGTTTTTTCTTAATGCTTTAAAATTAATCGGACCATTTGGGCTGGGTAACCCACGACCAATTTTTAAACTAATTAATGTTGATAGTTTTACTTTTTCTATGTTTGGTAAAAGTAAGGAGCATTTAAAAATTAAACTCTTCTCAGACTCAAAAAAATCTAGCAAGAATTTTACTGAGGCAATTAAATTCTTTGTTGATGAAGATTCTGTTGATGAAATTATTTCTAAACTAAAAAATAAAGAATTGTTTTTTGAGATTGAAGCAGGCTGGATGACAGATGAACCCAGATTAAAAATCTTGTAAAAAAAATTCTAATTTGGAAAGTGGTATAATACGAAAAACATGAAAATAATTTACTGTGATGGTAGTAGTTTGGGAAACCCAGGGAGAGCTGGATTTGGGGTAGTAGCAATCGACACCAATAAGAAACTTTTATGGGAATTTGGTGAGGCGGTAAAAATTGCCACGAATAACCAAATGGAACTGGCAGCTTGTATCTATGCTTTAAAAATTATTCTAAAAAGTAACACTCAGAACCCAGATGACTTAAACCAGAAAAAATATGAACTTAGATTGGATTCTAAATACGTTATCCAGGGTGCGACAGAGTGGCATAAAGGTTGGATTAAAAATGGCTGGAAAAATTCTCAAAAGAAAGATGTGGCAAATAAAGAGATGTGGCAAGAATTAATAGGCTTAACCTATGAATTATCCTCAAATAAAATTGAAGTTAAGTGGACACATGTTTATGGTCATACTGGTGAAACCTGGAACGAAAGATGCGACGAAATTGCGAGAGGCCTAGCTGCCGGAGAAGAAGTGACATTACGAAAAGCTGCGGCTTACTAGTTATGCTTTACCAAATTATATTTACATATTTGGTAACCGTTATACTTGTTGTAAATTTGAATGTTGATATTGCTTTTATATTTTTTTCGTTAACTTTGTTCCTTATAGTAAAGTACTTTGCTCAAATTTATAAAAGACATTTTAAAAACATAAAAGACATGTCTATAAACATGTCTTTTATCCCGACAATAATAGTTTTTGCCTTGTCTATATGTACAGTGTTCTATGTTGAGAGCAATATCACACCTGTTTCACATTCACTTAGTACTTCGGAATTGAGAAGGATAGCCGGCAAGGCACAGAGCACACACAGCATTGGTGAAACAACTTTTGTCACCCTGATGGTAAGTTCTATACATGACGTCGGTACAGATAAAGCAGTTGTTAACAACTTGGACTATGTAGATATTAAAGTTTCACCGTACAGCAGGATACAAGTAGGAGACAGTCTTGAGATCATTGGTGAGGTGAAACTTAGGAAGTATAAGACATTTACAAAATACAACCCATTCATCTTTACATATGAGCAAGAAAAAGTAGGGAGTTATAGTAGGTATGAAGTTTCATATCCAAAACAAATTACAACAAAAGTTACACAAGCTGAGGACGAAAGTAAAATTGAAAAGTACCTTCTGCAACTTAGATTGTTTAGTGAAACACTAAAAACTAGACTGACTCAACACATGAGGGAACCATATGCACAAGTTGCCTCGGGAATTAGTTTAGGTCAACAGGACACTTTATCCAAAGAAATAAAAGACATCTTTAGAACATCGGGACTAATACACATTTTGGTTTTATCTGGTGCCAATATTTCATTTATAATTTCCATAATTTGGTTTCTTTTAAGAAACCAACATAGAATTATTAAAACCTCAATGTCTATATTTCTAAGTTGGTTATTCATTTTTACAACAGGATTAACAGCCCCAAGTATCCGTGCGGGGACAATGGCTAGCACAACAATCTTGGCAGAGTTTTTTAGCAGAAAAATTGAGACTCAGCAAAGCTTGTTACTTTCACTTTTTATATTAACAATGGCTAGCCCACTTTTGCTGATCAACAGTGCTTCTTTACATTTATCTTTTCTAGCTTGCGTAGGAGTATTTATTGTTTCACATATAATAGAAAATATTTTCACAGAAAAAAGTATTTTTACATTTATTTTTTGCATAACTATTTCAATTTGGTTAACTACAACTCCATACATTTTAGCCATGACAGATAGCTCAAGTATTTTTGGAACATTGCTAACACTGTTAGTTGAGCCACTAGTCGCCCTTGTTACAATCATAAGTTTCCTGATCATCATCTCTTCCTTTGTAAGTCTATTTGTTGCAAATATTTTAGGAATTGTAAATACAATCTTAGTCAAAATAATTTTATCTGTTGCAAGCTTTGGAGCTGAAGCGTTTCCAGTTCTTTCTTTTCATATTTCCAAAACAAACTTAATTACATTTTACATGCTACTCGGCATACTAATTTACAAGGTCCAAAAAAATGATAGAATAAAAAAAAATAAAATTAGTATATGAAACTAAATTTTGCAGAAATTACAAGAAAAGAACTGGTGATGCTTTTTTTCACAGCTATTACAATTTTACTCATTTTTATAACACTTGAAGTCAGAACAAAAAATTACTTAAAAATTTCTTTTTTAGATGTTGGCCAAGGTGATAGCATTTTATTTCAAACTCCAAATGGAGGAAAAATATTAATTGACGGTGGTAAAGATAAATTAGTACTAAATAGGCTCGGGCAAGAATTTGCAACAATTGAAAATAATATTGACTTAGTAATCGCTACTCATGACGATGCAGACCACATTGCCGGACTTATTTCTGTACTAGAGAAATATAAAGTAAATGCTCTACTTTATTCACTACCAAATTCGGAAAGCTTGTTGAGTAAAGAACTAGTAAGTCTGGTAAATAAAAAAAATGTAAAGCTAATCCAAGTTACAAAACCGATGATTGTAAACACATCAGATGGTCTAATTATAAAAATTTTATTTCCTGTGAAAAACATGACTGGTGCAGAAAGTAATGAAGCCTCGATCGTCACTCAGTTTATTTATGGAAACATAAAAATACTTTTAAGTGGAGACTTACCAATTGCTGGTGAAGAATTCTTGATAGATAGATATGGAGATAGTTTAAAGTCTAACATTTTAAAACTTGGACATCACGGATCTGACACTTCAACGAGTGCGGATTTTCTACAAAAAGTTTCACCAGAGTTGGTAGTAGTATCTTCTGGTAAAAATAATTCTTTTGGACATCCACATAGAATTGTTACAGATTTGGTAAATAAGTTTGGAGTCGAAATTTTTAGAACAGACTCCTCTGGGACAATACTTTTTTTTACCAACGGTATAAACATCTGGTCAAAAGAGTAGACAATAAAATGACTAAGTCCTGAGGAAAAAAAATTTGTAAGCTTGTTTGTTTTTAATTTCCTGAATAAATAATAAAACTCAAGCTTTCGCTTGAGTTTTATTATTTAAACTATTGCTAGTTGTACATGCTTACCTGCTTTTATGCATCTTGTACAAATCTTGATTCTAGGGCCACCTGGAACTCTTGCCCATTGTAAGTTTGGGTATCTTCGAACTAGACCAACAGGTTGGAATTTGGTTGCACGAGTACGATTCGAATATCTACCCCCAACCATTGATTTTTTAGCACACATTAAGCATATTTTTGACATAAAGGTTTTTAATTTTCTGACTTATTTGCTATAATTTTAACATAAAAACACCACTTATGCAACCAGAAAACATTTTTCAAATTATTGTACTTATCTACTCCATTATCTTGCACGAAATTGCACACGGATATGCTGCCTATGCATTTGGAGACAAAACGGCTTATTACCAAAACAGACTTTCACTAAACCCTATTCCCCATATCGACCCAGTGGGTAGTATTCTCTTGCCAGCAACTCTCATATTTTCCGGGGCTGGCATCATCATGGGCTGGGCAAAACCGGTGCCAGTAGCCGAGCACAACCTAAATCCCTACAAGCTAGGAAATTTCTGTGTATCTTTTGCTGGCGTTTTCATAAACGTAGTTTTAGCTGTGGTTTTCATAGCAATCGGAGCGAGCTTGGCCGACCTAAGTATTAAAAAGTTGTGTGCCATTGTCGCAATAACTAATTTAGGTTTAGCCATATTTAACCTCATTCCATTTCCCCCAGCAGATGGGTACAGAATAATCTCGGTTTTCCTAAATTGGGAGGTTAAGAGAAAAATAGAGAATCTACTCCAAAACTATTTCTTCGCAACTATTATAATAAGTATATTTTTAGCCAGTCAAATCTTCGTTACTATATTTCCATATTTTCAGAAAATAGTTCTGAAAATTATTTTTAATTAAAATATAATTATAAAGAACTATTTATTGATTGATTTTAAAATGTCCTTAACCTTTTCTACCAAATCGTCACCATCATAGTCACTTTTTCTCAAGTACATTGTTGCACCACCCTCCAAAGCTCTTCTTATGTCGGAATCTTCAGACAAGTTGCTCCAAACAATTATAGGAACTTTTTTAAGGTCAGAATTATCGAAGTTCTCTTTAACGGACTTTAAAACAGAAAAACCATCCATCTCTGGGAGCATGAGGTCCAAAAGTACAGCATCTGGCTTTTCCTCTTGTACTCTTGTAAGAAAGTCCAAACCATCACCACTGGTAACTACCATAAAACCAGCCACTTCAAACCTCAGTCTATAAATTTCCCTTATGTCTTCATTGTCTTCTACCAAAAAAATTTTTTGCATTTTAGTGATTTGCATATATACTTTTTAGTAAAGCATATATTTCTAATTATGAGAAGTTTAAAAAACCAAATTGTTTGGAGACCCGTAATAGCCAGCGCCTTTTTTTTTGTAATTGCTGGGTCAGTGGGTTTTTACTTGGTTGAAAAAAAAGCAGAAAGCCAAATAGCTGATACTATAGAGTATATAAGGGACAGCAAATTTGCCAGCCTAAACCAAGACAATTTAAAGTCTGCTTTTAATTTCTCAAGTTTAAATTATACAACTTATATAATAGACGAGAAAGGTGCTTTACTTATACCAGGTAATTTCAAAGTAGATCAACAAATTATTGATTTTTGCAGAGCAAACTCTCTTATCGGGAAAAAATTTAGCATAGATGGTCAAAAGAAGTATGTTGCGGTCAGGAAAAACGCGAATCTATGCTTGGTTGTCGAAAGTAACACAAACGCAGCTCAAATTTTAGGAAGCTTTTCTAACAATATCCTTTTAGGGCTTTTGGCATTAACCAGTTTGTTTCTTTTTGTTTTTCTTAAACTTAGCTACAGTAAAGTCTATAAACTAGTTAAAAGTGTAAGTGACAACGCTGAAGAAGCATTAGTTTCAAATTGGGACAATATAATGAAACAAGAGACGAACATAGTTGAGTTACAAAATTTAGCAAAGTATACAAGCTATGTTTTCGACTTGCTAAGACAAAAGTCTGGCAACGAAGGCAGCTCCAAGCTTGGGGAGATAAAAGATTACCAGTTGAAGTACGGTGCGAAGACGGAAGTAAACAATTCCAATAAGTTTAAACTCGCAGTAGACTCTGCAAAAGATGTAGTAGTAATTGTAGATAAATTCGGCTACATAAACTATGTTAACAAAAGTCTTACAGGGCTTACAGGCTTAACCCTTAGTGATGTGGAAAACAAGAAAATTACTGATCTTTGGCATAAGGAAGATGATGCAAATCTATGGAAAGAAAATTATGAGAAAGTACTTACAACAAAACAAGCAGTGAGCTTTATCTGTTCAGGTTTAAAAAAACAGGATCTGAAATATGAGTCTGAAGTACAAATCTCGCCCATCAAAAATGAAAATGACTCAGTAGAAAATTTCCTTGTAGTTGAGCGCGATGTTTCAGAAGAAAAGCAGAAGGAGAGAACAAAAAACGAGTTCATTTCTGTGGTCTCGCACGAATTAAGAACTCCCATGACCATCATACGTGGCTACTCAGCCCTCCTTTCTGACGGGAAGCTTGGAGAAATCAATGCAAAGCAGAAGCAATACATCGATAAAATTAGTTTTGAAACCGGTAGACTTTTAGAGCTAGCAAACGATATGTTGGACTTACAAAAGTTTGCATCTGGGAAGATCGAACTAAGGTTTGAAAAGTGCAATATCCCAAGTACTATTAGTAAGATAGTCGAGGATTTCAAAATGGATTTTGAGAAAAAGAATTTAACTCTGACTTTTGAAAATAGTCTGAAAAATGAGTACGCAAATATTGACTCAAAATACTTTGAAAGAATTGTCACGAATTTATTAACTAACGCCTATAAATACACTGACAAAGGCGGAGTAAAAGTTTTTCTTGTTAATCCGGACCCTAAAAATATAGTTATAGCTGTAAAAGATACCGGTATGGGTATAAAGGAGACAGCTTTACCGCATTTGTTTGAAAGATTCTACCAAGCTGAAAACGTAATGCAGAGGAAGCAAGAAGGTTCAGGGCTCGGTCTTTCAATAGTTAAAAAAGTTATAGAAGCCCACAATGGGATGGTTTGGGTTGAGAGTAAAGAAGGTGTAGGCTCAACTTTTTACGTTGCTATCGCAACTAGCGAATAGTGAATTTCTAGGCTATTATTTTTAGTTTATTTGTGGTAAAATAATATTCGAAACGGGGTGTAGTATATTGGTAGTATATATGCTTTGGGAGCATAAGGGCAGAGTTCGATTCTCTGCACCCCGACTAAAAAGAAAAAACAGTTCAACTCAATGAACTGTTTTTTCTTTTAGAAAACCTTAGAAAGGCTAAGCTTTTTTGTCCATCTTGTTTAGTGGACTTTTAACGAAGACGAGATACACCACAGCAAGCACAGCTAACAAATCTATTGAGCTAGATATAACTGCCCCATATTTAAAAGTAATAGTTGTAAGTGGAACTGTGTACGAAAGACTTGCCAAGTCCCCAGCTGCACCAGTGATATAACCAATTAAAGGATTCAATAAATTTTCCACCAAACTGGAAACCATTTTTGTTACAGCTCCACCAGTTACGATACCAACAGCCAAACCAATAACACCTTTTTCTCTTATGAAATTTGCAAATTCTGTGATCATAAATTATTTTTATATTGTAAGTCTATAAATTAATTAATTATTATAGATATTTAAAGTATAACATACAGAATCTAAACATGTGACCCCTGCGAGAGTCGAACTCGCCTTCTCACATTGAAAACGTGATGTCCTAACCGATAGACGAAGGGGCCAGTTATCAAACACAAAAGTATTATAACATATAGCCTGCAAAAATCTAGACACAATGCAAAAGCCACTTTAAAGTGACTTTTGTGAAATGTAAAAATTTTGGAAAACTATTTTGCAGCCACAATATCTTTCAAGGCTTTTGCAACACGAAACTTTACAACTCTAGTTGCTGGGACAGCTACTGCTGCTCCTGTCTTTGGATTTCTCGCCATTCTTGCCTTTCTAGTTTTTGTAGAAAATGCACCGAGACCAGCAATTGTTACCTCATCGTTTTTCTTAAGTGACTTTGTGATTGCATCTAAAATGGCCTCCATTATTTCTTCGGCACCACTTTTTGTACCATTTGTAACACCTTGTATAACTTCAACTAAAGCTTGCTTGTTCATATTAAATTTAAATTGTTTATGACTCAAATTCTTTTAAATTTTTGAATCTTGTTTTATAGTATACGCAAAATAAGGGTTTTTTGTAAAGTACTTGACAACTTTAAAACATAGTTGTAATATTAATAGTGGCCATAGGGCCTAAATTCTGTACTGAACCGCAACTCTCTCCGGTATCTCAGTTATGATACCACACTCCAAAGACACCTCGTATGCACTTTTGTAGCCGAGGCTTTTTCTTTTCTTGTGATTAAGAAAGTTTAAACAATTTTGATAGGCCAATTCTGTAATTGTTTCTAAATTAGTTCCGCTAGGTAGACACCATTTTCGCAATAGTCCAATTGATTGTTCTACCAGTGGTTTTTCCCATGGATGATGTGGTGCACAAAAGTAAGAAGGAATTAAAAATTGCTCATGCAATCTGTTTTCAATTCCATTGTCTAGGGTTAAATCATCCACTGGAATATTTTTAAGTAAATGATTAACTGAATTTTTCATCTCCTCTCCCTTCATAGAATTTAATCTATTACCCAACATTAATTTAGTTTTTTGGATAACAATCATGGAAGCTGCAGCTGTGGATTGTCTTCCAGAGACTAGAGTATCACCTTCTGCGTGTATTCCTTCAATAGGCCTCCATTCTAGGGGAACTCTGTTAGGAATCAATTCTCTTTTTGTCTTCTTTTTCTGTGGCTTTTTTCGTTTTCTTCTGGTACATAAATATTTACAATACCTATCTCCATACACACTGTACAACCATTTGTAGATGGCATCTTTTCCGATTTTTAGACCTTCTAACTGTAACATCCCAGCAATTTCATCTGGTGATCTACCTCCTTTAATTTCTTTGATAATTCTAGTTTGCAAAACAGTATCAGTTTCCACTTTCATACCTTGATACTTAGAATTACATCTCTTTATTCTAGCTTTGGCATTAGCACTCAGGGCATTGTAGACACCAGTTTCTAAACTTCTTCTAGATATTTCTCTAGAAATTGCAGACTTAGATTTATCTAATACTTTTGCAATTTCTTGTTGCTCATAACCTTGTTTTAATAATATTTCAATTCTGTCACGGTCATTTTGAGTGATGTGACCAAATTCTCTTTTCTTCCCCAAAGGAATTGGATTCTCTTGCATAGTGGTATTTTACAATACCGGTTTGCTAGTGCCCTCTAAGGAGCAAGCTCCCTAGAAACCCACTAGTGCTAGTTGCATTTCAAACTAGAATTTTAGTGAAACCTGTAGTGGGAATCGCTAGTAGGAGAGGCATCACATGCCACTTAACGAAGCCCAGATTTGGGCGACAATTATGCTGTTCTTGAAGCTTTCCGGCTTCGCAGTGGGTCTCTGGATGATAGCTAAAATTGTTTTCGGCACGTTCTTTACTGTCGAACAACAAACCGCTGTCTCGATCGAACGATTCAGAAAGTTTGTGCGCGTTGCACCGACCGGACTGAATTTCAAGATCCCTTTCATCGACAAAGTCGCAAGGCTTGTGTCGCTGGAGCAGAAAACCCTGCGTGCTCATGGCTCCTACGTCACCAAAGACAGGGCCAGCGCCGACCTCACGGTCGACGTGCTGCATCGTGTGGACCCTGCAAAGGTTTTCGACGCGCTGTATCGCTTGGAAAATGTCGACTCGCAAATGCAGGCTTACGTTTCCAACGTGGTCCGCTCGCAAGTCGCCAAAATGGACCTGGACGAGCTGTTTTCCTCGCAAGAGGACATCGGCAACCAGATTCGGGAACAGTTGTCGGCAAAATTTGCCGACTTCGGCTACGTCATTGTTGCCACACCTATCACCTCGGTTAAGCCCGAGTCTAAGGTTACGGCCGCAATGAATGACATCAACGCTGCAAGGCGCGAGCAAGAAGCTGCAACGGCGCGAGGCGAAGCGGAGAAGATCCGTGTTGTCAAGTCAGCCGAAGCTGAAGCTGAACGCAAACGCCAAGACGGCAAAGGTGTCGCTGATATGGCGAGTGAAATCGCCAAGGGTCGTCGCAATCAGATGATGGAACTCCAGGCAGCTGGAATGAAACCGGACGAAGCGGCTACTCTCTTGATGTTCCTCCTCTACATGGAGACACTCAAGGATTCGGCAGCCAACGGAAAAAGCCATGTGATCATGATGCCTTCGGGGCCAACGGCCGCCAAAGACACCATGCAGGCTATCCGTGACTCGGTGTTCCTGTCCCACGAAATGGGACACACACCAGCGACAGCGTAAGTTGACGCGAGAAGACCGCCCCAAACCATTTACAGGTTTGAGGCGGTTTAATTTTGCAGTTTTTACAATTTATACGGGTCTACCCCACCACTTGTTGCCCCATTGGTAATGTTGGTTTTACCACCGCTGGAAACTCCCTTGTTTAGAGCTTTTATTTTATCTTGTAAAGCCTGCATCCTCTCTTCTTTGGTTTTTGGCATTAACTCTTCTTTAAAAGGGTTGGTTTCAAAAGTGGTTGTAGGTTGGGCATGCACCAGGTTTGTGATAGCTGGCTGGGTGTCATAATTGACAGGCGCGTCCTCTACTTTTTCACTTTTGACTCCTTCATTTTTTAAAAACTCTAAATCTTCAAGTAAGGTTTGGCGTAGTGAGTCTTTTTGGGAAATGTTTTTTACGTCAATTTTTTTCTCTTCGTTTACACCTGGAAAAACCAAAGTCGCAGTTTTAGGCTGCTGAGCATCTTTTATTTTACTGTCAGATTTGTTTATGAGTTCGTCCAAGGTCAAACCCTGTTTTGCTGAGGTTGTAGTCTCTTGGGGTTTTATATTTGCTTCCTCTTTTACCCTAGTTTCAACTATGGAGTCTAAAGTGTCTGCGGAAACTGTAGAAGAAATAACGGGGCTGTCGGCAAGGTCTGTCTTTTTTTGAATTGGGATAGCCGAAGAAACAGAGGTGACTTGTACATTGCCAGAAAGATTTGGAATTTGATCTGGTCTTTTTTTATTTCCCCCATCTCTATCTCTATTCTCTTCATTCTTGGCTATATCCACTTTTCTCTCTTTGTCTATTTTTATTTGTTGCTCACTTTTATTTGGTTTTTGGTTTTGATTTTGACTATTACTATTATTTTGACCAGAGTTTTTGTTTTGATTGTTTGGTTGTGGAGTGCCAAAAATACTTTCTAGTGGCTTTACACCTTGCAGGTTTTTGATAAGTTTTTTGTGCTCTTCGTTCTCTCTTTCTGCCCTCTCAAGTCTTTTTGTCAGTTCTTTAAGTTGGGCACTGATGTCATCGGCTTTGTTTGTGCCAGTATCAGCAACTCCAAAACGAGAGTTCACAAGTTTGTTGATACTCTCTGTCAACACGTCCAACTTGTTTTCTAAATTATTTGGACTTTGAAGACTATTTGGCACAACCTCTTCTGTTACTGTTGTTGCAGTCTGGGTTGGCATTTCTACTGGAGTGTCTTTTTTGCCAAAATCTTTGTCCCAGTCAAAACTACTTTTTACACTTGTATTTTTTGGGGCTGCAACAGACTGCCCAGAGCTATCTTTGCTTCCAAACCAGTCCTCAACTTTTTTTATTTGGGCGTGGCCGGAAACGTTTTGAGGTTCAACAGGCTTACTCATGGGTACAACAGGTTTTGGAGCTGGAGCGGTTGTTGTTGTTGTTGTTGTTGTTGTTGATGTTGCTGCTGCAGTAGCTTGGGGTTTTCCACCGTTTAT
Organism: bacterium; assembly: GCA_043719155.1. Lineage (GTDB taxonomy): Bacteria > Patescibacteriota > Minisyncoccia > Phycocordibacterales > UBA5272 > JBBQKQ01. Next base: position 21,808 of record JAYSUJ010000023.1, read on the forward strand.
TTTTTTGTCCAAGTCTTCTTTCTGTTTTCTGGCAATTACAAGTTCTGGGTCAAAAGGATTTAAAATTTCAAGCTCAGCCTCAGCGGCTATTCTATTCCCTACTCTTTGGTCTACTCCGGTGGCTTTGATAATATTTTCGGCTAGTTGGTCTTTGGTGATGAGACCCAAGCACACATCTTCGACAGCCGGTTCTAGCTCGGCAACTTGGTCGGCATTTAATCCATGGCGAGAGCCAATAGCCGAAACCAGAATAGCTAAACGGCCAGACAAAACAAGGTCTTTTAGACCTTCTGGCAAATTGTTATACATTTCTGCATAATGCTCTTCTGTGTATTGCATAAACAATAGTCGCTATTTTATATTTTTTAGTATACAGCCTCTGCCAATCTCGGGCAAACTTTTATGCACAAGATATATTTTATTCTAAATAATTTTGGAAATTTTCTGGGTTTACTACAGCGCAATTGGCTTTGGGGTAATCTTTTAAAAAATCTGTAAAAACAGGATTTTCTTTGCCCCATTTGCACTCGTAAGCAAAAATTTCAGTTTGGCTATTGGTTTTAATAATGTCTATCTCTTTATTATTTTTCTTGTTTCGCCAAAACATAAACTCTTCAAATGAGTATTGATTTAAGTTACTTTTTTTATATAATTCCATGAATATATAATTTTCCCATAATCCACCTATCTCTACTGGATTTCTACTGCTTAAGTCTGAAAAGTTACCAACCACTGCGTTGCGAATTCCTAGATCATAAAAGTAATACTTTCTGGGCTTGTTTATCTCATTTCTTGGATTAGTGCTAAAAGTATTTATTTTTTTAATTACAAAAGTTTTCTGTAAAATATCTAAATATCTTCCGACTTTTTTGGGGTCGTTGGCCCCAGTGTCTTTTGAAAGTTTATTAATAGTTACTTCTTGCCCGATCTGATAAGCCAAAGCCTTGACAATGTCTAAAAGCAATTCCGGAGACTTAATTTTGTCCAAAGCCAAAATGTCTTTAAATAGATAAGTAGAAATAAGTTCAGTGAGTTTGCTTTTTTTAAACAAATTATTTTCCTCAAGGAAAATTTCTGGGTAAAAGCCATAAATTAAGAATTTCTCTAGGTGTTGTTTTTTCTCATAAGTGCTACCCTCGATTTCACTGTAGGCAATTGGTAAAAGCATCATGGTAAATTGTCTGCCAACCAGCGGCTCGCCTACTTGTTGAGAAAGCTCAAAAGAAGATGAGCCAGTTAAAACTATTTTCTTGTCTGGGAATTCGTCAATAATTATTTTTGCAACCCAGTCTATGTTAGGAATGTTTTGTGCCTCGTCAATAACTATCACATCATAATCTTTGGCATAGTCTAAAATCTCTGTTCGATATTGTCGAGTAAAGAGTTTTCGAAGCTCTAAGTCGTCTCCCAGATCGTATTTACATCTGAGTTCTTTTGGTAGGTTTGCCAAGTAGTTTTTCACTAAAGTGGTTTTACCAACACGTCTTGGCCCATAAAGCATAACTACCCTGCCCCTAGCTTGGTACTCCTCTATCGTTTGTTTTCTCTGGATTTTCATGTTTATGTGGTATCACATACCCTAAAAAATGCAACTTTTAGGGTGTACCATGCCACAAAAACAAAAACTCTTGATTTTAAAGGGTTTTTCTGCATTTTTTAACCTCAGGGTACTGTCATCCCGAGCTCGACCCGGGATCTAGGTAGTTGCGGGAAAAGAAATTAGTGAAGCCTTCTTTTTAAAAGTAACATTTTGTAATTCTCATCTTTAAATATATGCTTTTATATTAAAAATTAATTTAATATATTTATATATGAAAATGCCAGGTAGTGCTCCAGGGGGTTTTAATGAAAGGGAAAGAAAAGAAATAATTGTAAATGCGAAAAGCCTCAACGAACTTTGCGATGCGCTTATAATGATCTGGCCGCTTAAAAAAGGCTTGTTCAGAGACACTGCTAACGTATCCGAAACTGTTAAGTTGCTGATAGGTATTTACTGTGGGGAGATGGGTTACACACTAAAGAATATAGATAAATTTTATAGAAATAATTATTCAGTGCATAAGGTGTTGACCAGACTGATGGAAGAATAGAGGAACAGACCCATAAAGAAAATCAAGAGTTTCGGGCAAACGTAAGTGAACTAATTAAAAATGTATACAATATTGATAGTCTCTGTGAAATTATACTAAAGTACGGGGCTATTAAAAAAGACGTATTTGGTGGATATACAGACCTACCTGCAACATGCGCAATTATAAGAAATGCTTACTATACCTTTAACGAGGGGTTTCTAAAACATCTTGACAATGCCTATAAACAGCTTGGTCTTCATGTCGCGTTGCAGAAATTAATAAGTAAAAATAGTATACGCAATAGAGCTTTTCTCGTTTTTTGACGTTCCTTCCTTTCTTGGGTCTAGCCTAAGGTTTGGCGACTGGTTTTGTTTCTGTTTTTTTGTCGTCTTTTTTTGGGGTAATAGTATTACTGTAGTTATCTTTATTTTTACCAATTTTAGTTGCAAGTTCATTAAGTTGTTTTTTATTTTTAGCAATATCTCTGACCTGGACTTCTGTTAGGTTGACTCCAGATCTGATTGCTGATGTTGCGGCACTGTTAGCTTGTTTGATAATATGGGCTTGCAAGTCAGACACTATCTTTTCTTTGGCTTTGAACAGCTCTTCTTTCCCTCCATCTTCGTTAAATTCTTTAACAAACTTGTTTAAGGCTTCTTTGTCCTGATTTGGGTCACCGTTAGGGAGTAGTGTCTTATCTTTTGCTTCACCGAGATTAATTAAGTAATCGTCGATTACCTTTTTACTGTCAGCATTTACCGTATAGCCACTGAATATTGGGTGTCCAGAAATTTTGTTTATAAATGCATTAATTTCATTTCTCGCCGAGGGGATGTCATTTTCAATTATTCTCAGTTGTTCTTTTTTCTTTGCTTCTTTTTCCTTTGCACTTTTTTGTGCGTCTACAACGGTCGCCTCTCTGTCGGCTTTTCTTTGGGCAATTGTGGCTTCGGAATTAAACAATGGGTTTGTATTTTTTCTTGCGTTTTCTATCTGTGCATTTTTTACAGCTAATGCTCGCTTTTCATCTAAGGCTTTTTTCTTTGCATCTGCCAGGCTCTTTATTGCGGTAACCTGGGTGTCTTCTGCCTTACTGTAGCCTGTTTTTTTGTCAGGCATAAACATTTCAGAAGAGCGATTGTAAGTTTTACCATTTAATGTGGTTCTTCCTTTTTCGTTTATTTCAGAAATTGCTTTTGCTATTTGGTCTGCTGTTGCTTTCCCACCGTCAAAATCAACTTTAGACTTGTCTTTGACTTTCTCGTATTCTGCATTTGTGAGGTGTTCGTACTCGGCTTCTTTTTCTAACTTAGCTGCTCGTGCGTCGTTCTTTGCTTTCAGTTTGTCGTCGGCGATTTTCTTGCTGCCAGCTTCTACAGCTTTCCCAGCATTAAGTTTTGACACATCGAACATTTGTCCTGGAATTTTGGCTGCATACTGTGCAGCTTTTCCTAAAGTTTTTGAATTTCTGGGATCATAAGTATAGGTTTGTAGCTTTGTACCGGCTTTGTTCATATTTTTACCTACTGAGCTTAGCCATTTGAATTGGCTTTTCCTATCGATTGTACTTCCTAATCCGGAAAGAGCTCTACCTGCTACTGTTCCTAAGCCGAAAGTGCCAGCCCTACTAATTAAGTTAGCTGTACCGGCAATCTTCTTCCCCAACATGTAATTTGTTGCAGCTGAAGTCCACTTTTTAAAATGTGTGCCTTCTGCCCCAAATTGAATAGAATTTAATTTATCAAATAAAACTTTAGTTAGTCCAAAAAGAACTGCAAATTTGAAAAGAACTATCATAGACATTAAAAAGTTTGGTGGAAAGCGACTAGTGTCTTTCATCTCACTAGTTCCCTTTATGATAGAGACAGCTGTCTCGCCACTGATGATACTGGACGCCAAAACGCCTATTAAAAATATAAACAAAAGCATGACTGGCACTTTGACCAAGGCCTCCATAAAGTCACCCTCTAGCTTGCCGGTCAACTTTCGTACTTGGTCAGCCAAGTCTTTGGAAGGCCCGTCTTTTAAAAATAAACGAAAGAACATGTCCAAAGCAATGAGAGGTGAAATCACCATGGCCAAGAGTAAAAACAAACCACGCAAAAGGAGCATCCAAGACATGTAACACATTAGGTATATCATTCCTATCAAAATTATAGCTCGGCCAAGCTCAAAGGCAAAAGTCCCCTCCAGAGTATTTTTCTCTCCGGGCACCCCTTTGGTAGTTTCATTTTTTCGTAAATCTCCAGAGCCGATAGCGTCCATCAGATAGTTACCATAGCTCATTGGGGCACCAGTAAATGCTGGGGTCCGAAACTCGTTTATGTCTTTAGTGCCTTTGGGCTTTATGGCTAAAGTGTAGGCCTGTAAAGATAAAATATTAGATATATCTATGGCTACTTTTACAAAAAGCAAAGAAAAGTTTACAACTATAGAAAAAACCAAGAGACCGATAAATTTTTTCCTAGTAGACTCGAAACCCTCGAACATACTAAAAACTGCATGGTAAATGATAATAACCAAAATAGCGATATTTAAAAAATCCCTGATCACTCCCCATAAATAATAAATAAGGCCGTCTCCATTGCCAAGTATGGGGTCACCTATGCCCACACTGCCATATGGGCTGTCTATGTTTAATTTTAAATCTACAAAGTTGGTTTTAAATTTGACTATCGTCATGTAGACAATATAATCTAGAAAAGCAGAGGCACCAGTAAGTAAATAACTAAGACCTGTGTTTATTTTTCCCATCAGCCAACCAAAAATAGAGTCGGCAAGGAAAGTCAGACAGCCAGCAAGAGAAATGCTAATTGTGTCACAACCTGTCCCAGTTGGCCTGTCTGTACAATCCCCTTTTGAATCTATTATCTTACCTCTCAGCCTACATTCTTTTCCCTTATCAACGCGAGTATCATCTTTTTTTATCTCTTCGGCTGTCTTCCCTTGGTTAGAAATTTCTCGGTCCATTAGAGTTCTACATTCCAAGTTGACACCAGGAAGTGGCAACCGTTTGCACTCCTCTAATGTTATAGCAGAAACTTTTGTTGTACTATAAAAAAAGAGAGTAAATAAAAAAAACAAGAGAAATGATTTGGATAAAATTCTCCTTAACATACCCTTGAGTATAGCTTATTTTTTTAGAAATCGGGAAAAATTAACTGGTTCTCGCAGAGGAAGCTGCGTCGGCGCATTTTTGCAACAAGTCTTTTACTACATCTCGTACTTTTAGGATTTCGGTTTGGTTTAGCTTGTCTTTTAATTGAAAATTTATCTGAGTTATGAGGTCGATATGGCTTTCATTTGGGGTTTTTAAGGCATTGGCCCAAGTGGTTTTTAATTTGTCACGATAGTCAGTATAGGTTTTTTTGGATGTATCAAAACTTTTAATAGTTGCAGCTCTGGTTTGTACTGGCAAAAAGCGGCAAGCGGCAGTTGAAGAGGCGTAAAGAGCTTTGCCTGAGTCAAAGTAAAGGACTATCAGGTCTAAATTGGAAACCAAAGTGTCATAGTTTTTTTGAGCAGCTTTTAAATCAGCACCCCCAGCGACCGTACCACCTGGGTTGGTGCCAGCACCACCTGAGGCAGAGCCAAAATTGGATGCAATGTCAGGGTCTATCAGATTGCCATTTCGCACTCGATCGCCGATGTTGTTGATGACTCCGTCAGCACCTAAAACTGAGGAAGGTGAAAAGGCTTGGGTATATGGTAAAGAGGTGATTTGTCTTAAAACTTCTTGGTTGACCAAAACTGGCTCTTGCCTATATCGGGTACAGTCAGCTTCGTAAAACTTGACCTCGCTCGGGTCTTTTCCACTAGCTGTTTCTACACAAGGGCGGCTGCCCATGACCCCGTCTTTAAATTGGCTTTTTATTTCCAGCTGCCCTCTGGCTAGTCTTTCCTCTGCTGCCAGCACCCCGCGGGTGATTATCTGCCCTGCGTCTAAGGCTGTCCAACATTGAGGTGGGTTTTTCCCGATAGACCAAAGTTCTTCACACTCTCTCGAAAGTTCTACGTCATAGTCGGTTTCGGTTGGAGGTCGGGATTTTTGAAAACCTAAAACCACTTCTGATATTTCTCGCCCGTAAAGTGGGTATCTTTTTATTCGCTCTATTTCTTTCTCTAGGTCGGCTTCGTAAATTTTTTTTAATAGACATGCTTCGTCAGCATAGCAGTTGTCGGCCAAGTTTTTGAGTTCTTTTGCAGTTTGCTCTGAAAGTTTTTTGCTTGCTTGGGCCATGTTTTGATACTCCTCACAAAATTTTAATGTATTGGCTTGGCGTACCTCGTTGCCGCTCAGGGCCACATACCTCTCGATACTTTTTAATATTTCTTCAACTGTTGGCAAGCTTGTTGGCACCGTACTTATGCCGCTGGAAACTCCCGGCACACTGTACACATTTTGAGACCCAGAGTATCTGGCACAAAGCTCATTAGCCTTGCCCTGCACGGTTTGGTTGCTGTATTGGGTGGCCTGCCTAACATTGTTATTGTTTAGGTTTGGGTTTTGGGGGCTAGCTTGCCCACCACCAGTTTGGGCACCACCCTGGCCGCCACCAGCAGCTGATGAAGAGACAACAACTGTTACAGCCGCGTTGGTGCTAAAAGTCTTACCAAGATTGTCAATACAAGTAAAAGTGTAGCTGACTGTTTTAGTGGGAGAAAGTAAAATGTTTCCATTTTCTGGAACTATACTTTTGCTATAAGTGTCACCACTCACTGTACAGCTGCCTTTCTTGGCCTCGGTGGTTACTATTTTAACTGTAGTTTTTTGCCCTACCCCCACACTTTGGGTTACAGGTGTAACAGAAATACTCGCAGCACTAGCTGTCTGAAGAAATGTAAAAACAAAAAGAAATTTTAAAAAATTATTGAACATACCTGTTGGAAATTATATCAAACATCGTCACTAAATATTTGTTTATCCACAGTTTGTAAACCGTGGAGTCGCTTTCCTTTGCTAGTTCTTTTAAAATATAGGAAACTTGCTTTAAGTTTTCAATAGTATTTTTAGCCCTAACTTCGTATATTTTTGGAGTGGCTAGTTGGCTGGTTTTTTCTGCTAAAATATCGTATTCGGTGGCTATGCGCAAGAGAGTTTCTTTGTCATAACTAGACAAAGACAAAAGCTCGCTTCCCCCATTGGTTTGAGCTGCTAAAATCTTACCCTCGGTAGTTAAGCCCTTTGCTTTTGACTCTGAAAATATTTTTTCGTAACTTGTATTGTAATTAGTTTTAGAGAAAATAGTGCTGGCAACAATATTTGGCAAGCTTTCGTTGGAAACAGAATTTGGGACATGTAGTCTTGTGTCTATCTCGTTTTGAAATTCGTCCAAGATGTTCCCCACATCAGTTGAGCTGCCATTTTTTGTTTGCTCTAAATATATTTTCTTTAAATATTTGTTATAGATTTCGTCTTCTGGGTTTCCACTGTCTACACTTTGTAGAAACTCTTTCTTGGAAATCTTTTTGCCGTTTGTGCTTTCGGTACTTGCCGAGTTGTCACTGTGACCTCCAAATCTAAATATTGCAAAAGTTAAAAGAACAAACAGGAAAATAATTGTTATGACCGCCCCGCTTGCCCCACTAGTGTTCTCGCTTTCATTCATGTACTGAGTTTAACATCTATTTTGCATAACAAAAAATAACTTTAATGCTACACTTTGTTGGTGAAAAACTTTAGGAAAAAAAGTTGGGTTTTTTTATATTTTGTTTTAGTCTTCATCTCTTCCTTTTCTCTTTCTTTTGCTCAAATCTCGAGCCTCTTAAATGGACCTGAAACAAGTTTTAAAACAAACACTGGTGGAGGTAGTTTGGACTTGCCCTACAAAGTGGATTTCACCCAAAAAGAACTAGATTTTCTAAAAAAGATAGACGTGGCTACGCTCCAAAAAATTCTTCAAATAGTGAAAATTATATTAGATAAAAATGTTAAGCCATCAACAATCTCAAATACTACGCCCCAGCAAACCAACCCCTATTTGCCTGCGAGTAGTAATAACCCAGCTGGGGTAAATGGTGGAGGTGGGTCTTCACAAGGTCAAAGTCAGGGAAACCCTTTTTTAGATAATTCTGGTGGTCTTAGTGGAGCGGCAGGAGGAGGGGGCGGCGG
>JAYSUJ010000024.1:0-72181 GCA_043719155.1 bacterium
TATATCTAGACCGGCCTTGGCGTCAATAAATTTGACCATCTCCACCCCCTCTTTTTCAATCCAAAAAATCTGCCCTTCAAGCTTGTCTATAGCTCTAGCAAATTTTCCTTCCAGAGTTTTTGGATTTTCAAATTCTTCAAAAAGTTCGTCTATCTCTCTGGCGATAAAACTTGGGCTTTTAAGTTTTACATTTTTAACTGCAGCTCTTTCTAAATCTTCATCGAGGCTTGTTTTTGCAACGGTTATAATGTCCCCTGTCTCTATCTCACCCATATCATGCATCATAATAATGCGTATAACTTTGGCAAAGTCCATTTTGTTTTCTGGGTCCTCTAAATCTTTGAAGTAATGAGCAAGGAAAATCATATTGCAAATATGCTCTGCTACTGACTGGGTTTGATGTTTTTCTTGTCTATCTAAATTGTAACGAATAACCTTATTAAGTCCATAAGTATATTTTAACTTTTTTATTTCTCCCAAAACATATTCATCTGTAAAATCTTCTAATTTAATTTCTTTTTTCATATCTTATTCGAATAATATATTTTTTTAAAACCTATTTTTTTTAATTGTTCCATAAATTCTATTTTGACCAAATTATAATAACCTAGATTAAAAAAATCTTGAGTAACCCAGAATGAAAAGTCTACTTCGTACTTTTTAGCATCTGCAATCTTAGAGCGAAAGTTCATAGGGTACAAATATGCACAGCCAATATATTCACCTTTTTTATCTCTCAGCAAATACGCAAAACTACTTCCAAACTCAAATTCTCTTTGATGCCAAGAAAGATCTATTTTGTTTTCCCTTAAACTTAGTTTTTTAGGGTTTGGCCAATCACCTGCTCCACCCCTTGTTTTCTTTATAAGTTTTTCACTTTCTAAAACATGTCCCAAATCCTCCTCGGCATTTGACTCTTTTAACATTTCAGCAATAAAAGATTTACTATTAATTTTTTTGAGTATTTTTTTATTATCTGTATTTATTGGTATTATCACAAATAATTTTATTTACTTTAAAACAAGAAATTCAGGACCGAACGATATTTCTACCAAACCACACTCTTTTTGCAACTCAGATTTTTTAATTTCTATAACTTGTTTTTCAAAGTCTGAAAGTTTTTCATCTAGAACAATAGATACTCGGTCGGCAACTTTTAAACTTTCTTGTTTTCTCTTATCTTGAATCAGTCTCACCAGCTCTCTATACACACCTTCTATCTTTAAATCTTCGGTCAAGTTTGTATCCAGCTCACAATCTTTTCCAACAGTAACTGAGTCATCTGAGTCAGTAAATATTATTTCTAAAATGTTTGTTTCATCTTTTATTTCTTGCAAATATTGTGACTCTGTTTTTAGAACATCATATTTCACAGTTTTAAAAGTTACTCTAGCCAGAGGCTGTCGTACTTTTAAACCAGCTTTTACACGCTCGTCCAAAATCCTAGTTACCATTTCTCTAGCCAACTCCATTTTATTTATACTCTCCACTTCTTCTACTTCCAAATCTGGACTTTCTCCCCAAGTTGTTAAATGTACTGAGATTGGCTCTAGGTCATTTTTAATTTCCTGCCAAATCATCTCTGCTGTAAAGGGCATGATGGGTGCCAAAACTTTAGCAAAATTTTCCAAAACATACTTAGTAGTTTGCAACACTTCTTTTTTAATTTCTTCATTTTCAGATTTAAATCTGTCTCGAGAGCGGCGCAAATACCAAACCGACAAATCGTCAATAAATTTTTCAATAGGCCTGAAAGCTGCGTCAACAAAAAGTTGTTCAAAACCATTTGTAACCTGCGATTTAACCTCTTTAAACCTGGCTAAAATAAATTTGTCAATCACGTTTTGGCTGCCACTTTCACCTAAAACTTGTACATCTTTTTGGCTATACATTTTGTAAAAGGAGAGCACATTTAAAAGTCTGGTTATATTTTTACTGTAAGCTTGGGCAACGAGCTGGTCTTTTAGCCTAAAAGGCTCACTTTTTACAACTGGCGAAGAAAGAATTAAATAGCGCAACGCATCCGACCCGTACATAGTTACTAACTCAATTGGGTCAGTATAATTTTTCAAACTCTTGGACATTTTCTTGCCATCATCGGCCATGATATGCCCTGAACAAATTACCGACTTAAATGGTGACTTTTCAAAAAGCCCAACTCCTAAAACCAGCATAGTGTAAAACCAGCCACGTGTTTGGTCCTGAGCCTCTGCTATAAAGTCGGCAGGAAAACTTTTATTGAATAGCTCTTGATTTTCAAAAGGATAGTGAAACTGAGCATAGGGCATGGACCCACTTTCAAACCAGCAGTCAAACACCCCACCTTCACGTCTCATTGGGTTTCCATTGTCATCATAAACTTTTAAGTTATCAATATGTGGCAAATGGAAATTTACAGCTCCCAACTCATCGGTAGGCAATGGTTTCCAGTCAAGTACTATCGCTTCACAGTTTTTAGCATTGTGCCAAACTGGCAAATTTTTAGTTCCAACCTCAAAAAGCTCAGCATTGTTTCTTGAAAGAAGACAAGCAATCGGGGATTTATGAGTTACAAGGACAATTGTTTTTCCTTCATATTTATCCTCTAGCTCAGTTATCAAGCTTGCCACTCTATTTTGTACATCTATTTTTGTTTCATCTGCACCAGACATTTTATGATGTAAGTAATTTATACCCACGTTTTCTTTATAAAATTGCCCCCAACTTTTTCCATTATTACTTTCACCCACTTGCCACTCCTTTAGCCTATCATCACTCAAAATACTTTCTTTCTGCAGCCCCAAACTACTTGCTAAAATCTCGGCTGTCTCTGTTGTTCTTTTGTATGGAGAAGATAAGATAACGACATCTTCGGCACTAATTCCTCTTTTTTGTAAGGAGAGGCTAGGTGAGGTAGACAAAATTTTTGCCTGTTCTTTTCCGTTTGCATTCAAACTTTTATCCTGACCCAAAACCACATCTATGTAACCTGCAGCTAAAACATTTGCATTTTCTGTATCTACACTTTTATTGGCATCGGTTTCTCCGTGTCGTACCAGAATGTATTTATTTTTAGCCTTAGTTCTAGTTTGTAAATCTTTTAGAGAGGATGGGATGAAAGTTTCCAAGACCCCCCCTAGCCCCCCCTTATCAAGGGTGGGAACAGTACGCCAAACTGGTAATGGTGCGCCCCAATATCGGTTACGAGAAAGTGCCCAGTCACGAGCCCCTTCTAACCATTGCCCCATGCGGCCATCTCGCACATTTTCTGGTACCCAGTACACTTTTTTATTTTCATTTACCAAATTTTCTCGCATCTTAGAAACTGCGACAAACCAACTACTAGTTGCATAGTTTAGTAGCGGTGTATCACAACGCCAACAAAGTGGATAGGAATGTGTGATCACTTCGGTTTTTAAAATTTTATTTTGTGCAGCTAAATATTCACACACTTTTTTATCTGTGGCCTGAGTTTCCCCTTTCCATTTAACTCTTTCTCCTCTAAAATCTACCACTTCATCTTTAAAACGACCGTCCATACTAACATGCAAAATAGTTGGCACATTGTTTTGCATTGCCAAGTTATAGTCGTCTTCTCCAAAGGCCGGCGCCTCGTGAGCAATACCCGTACCGGCTGTATCGGTCACAAAGTCAGCATGCCAAACTTTATAAATATTTTGTCCATTACTTTCACCAAAAGAATTTTTTAATTTTCCGATTTCAATGTCATTATTATAGTAATCAAAAACTGGTTTGTACTTTTTTCCGATTAATTCTTGACCTAAAAACTCACTCAAAATTTCTACAACTTTTCCTTCTTTATTTTCAAAGACCTTTTCCACCAAATTCTTTGCCACAACAAAAATCTGATTATCATATTTCAACTCCACATAACTCAGGCTTTTATTTACAGCAATTGCGGTGTTACCTGGCAAAGTCCATGGCGTAGTTGTCCAAGCCAATAAACTTACAGGCAAGTCTCCCACCTTTTCTCCCACCAGCTCAAACTTTGCATAAACAGAAATATCCTTTACGTCAGCATAACCTAAAGCAACTTCACTTGCTGCTAGTGGTGTCTCGCATCTGGGGCAAACATGCATAACTTTAAAACCTTCATACGCCAAACCTTTTTTGTATAATTCTGAAAAAGCCCACCAACAACTTTCGGTATAGGTGTTTGAAAGAGTCATATATCTATTTTCCATGTCTACCCAGCGTCCAATACGAGGTATTATTTTTTTCCACTCATCTTCGTATCTTAAAACCGAGTCAGTCGCCGCTTTGGTAAATTTTCCAACTCCAAAGTTTTCAATGTCGGCTTTATTTTTAAAACCAAGTTCTTTTTCTATTAAATTTTCAATCGGCAAGCCATGAGTGTCCCAACCCCAAACCCGCCTAACATACTTACCTTTCATGGTTTGGTAACGTGGAATAGAGTCTTTCAAGTAACTCTGTAACAAGTGCCCATGATGTGGCATACCTGTAGCAAAAGGAGGTCCATCGTAAAAAGTAAAAGTAGGGTTGCCTTTATTTTCAAAAAGCGACTTTTCAAATATTTTATTTTTACCCCAAAACTCTAGTATTTCCAGCTCTTTTTCATTGATAGTTTTTTGTTCTTTCATTATCTCATAATAGCAGAAAAAAAATCTATTTTCAAACTACATGATTAGGGCCAAGCTGGTGGAGTAGCCCCACGACAAGCTTTCCAGTTTTTAGTATTTGTGGAGTCAACCAAATCAGGCTGAGAAGTGTTTTTGAAAATACTTCCCACCGCCCCTACACAATAACTTTTAAAGTCTGTAGTGTTGACGGAATACTTGTAACTACTTACACCCCCACTTGTAGAGTCGCTTGGTAATTTATTTAAAAAAACAGGCATCAACTCCTCTTTTGTGGCAGGATATTTTCCATTCACACTTTTAAAAGCTTCAAGCGCTAGCTGGTAGTCTCGTATCCCGGCCAAGTGTGAAGTGTCCTGAGCTTTTTGACGAACCGAAGTTAAGCCGTAGACAGCAATACCACTTAAAATACTTATAATTGTTATTACCACCATAAGCTCTATTAAAGTAAAGCCTAAAAGTTTTTGTTTTTTTAACATTGTGAAAGTATACTACAAACTATATTTAACTTACATTTTTTCTGGGGCGTTTATACCCAAAATATATAAACCCTTTTTTAAAGTATCTTTAGCTAAACTAGTCAGATGTAAATTGTACCGAGTATTTTCTAAATTATTTTCATCAATAATTTTCTGTTGTGCATAAAAAGAGTTGAACTCGCTTGCCAGCTCGAACAGATATTTTATGAGTTTTTGAGGTGCAATTTCTACTGCGGCAATATTTAAAATAAAATCAAATTGTAAAACTTTTCTTTCTATTTTACTTGTACTAAACTCCTCTCCTTTGTAAGGAGAGGCTGGGTGAGGTAGAGACAGTCCTCTCTCCAACAAACTCGCACATCTAGCATGGGTATAACAAAGGTAAGGTCCAGAGTCTCCCTCAAAACTACTTGCCCTCTCTGGGTCAAAATCTATATTTACACCAGGTTTACTTCGCAAAATTGCAATTCTGAGAGCTGAAAGGGCGATTTCTTTTTGTAATTTTTCTTTTTCTAAACTATTTAAATTTGCTACCCTCTCGTCACTTCGCTCACACACGTCTTCATAAACTGCATTTATAACCTCTTCTGCACTTGGCACCCCCCCAAGTCGGCTCGACATTTTTTTTCCTTTAAAGGTCATTCGTCCGTGCGGCACGTGTATACTTTTTTCAACCCAGTTTTCATTTATTTTTTTCGCCGCATCTAAGACCAATCGAAAATGTGGAGACTGCTCATTGTCAGTTATAAAAAAAGAAAAGTCAGGGTTGTATTTTTTAAACTTTAGATCCAGTAGACCAATGTCTTTGGCGGCATAGGTCGGGTTACCCTCGCTATTTATAAAAACTCCTGTATTTATGTCTTTTCTATTTTCGCCTGGGACGTAGATTATTGCTCCTTCACTTTGTTGAAAAATTACTGGTACATTTTCTATCACAATTTCCTTACCTCTCACCCCAGCCTCTGACTCAAAAATGAAACCCTCAAAATTGGATTCTAGCTTTTTGGCCATTTCGTAAAAATAGTCTAAATTTATTTTCTTAGCATATTCATAAATCTCCACATCTTCGCTTTCTACTTTTCCATATAGATTGTTGGAAATATTCTTTACTTTTCTTATCTCGTCCTCTTTTTTTTCCTCTTCAAATTTTTTAAATTCTTTTACACCTCGCACATAAGTTTCCCCTAAATATTTTACAGCTTCATCTATGTGTTCTTTTTTTTTCAAAAACTCTAGACCACCGTCCAACTTTATTATATAAATTGCCTTAGCTATGCCAATAGAAATGTCGGATGGATAGGAAATATCTGTAACTTTTGCCCCCATTTCTTTCATTATTCTAGTTATGAACTCGCCAGTAAAGTTGTTCATTAAATGCCCAACCGTAAAAGGTTTAAATAGATTTATAGAAGTATGCTCCACTAAAACTTTTTTACCAAAATATTTTAGATTTACATATTTCACTTTTTCACTTTTTACAAATTCTGACTTTAAGTAAAAGTTTATAAAGCCCGGCATTTTAAACTCTAACCTTTCGGCTATTGCATTTTTTTCTTCTCCTTTGTAAGGAGAGGTTAGGTGAGGCAGCAAAATATCAAACACTTCTTTCGGGGCTTTCTTTAGAATTTTACTCGCAACCAAACATACGTTACTGGTCACATCTCCGTGTTCAAGCTCTGGCACATCTACAGTGAAATTTACCTTTTGAAACTCTAACCCCAACTCCAAAAAAACTTTTTCCAAGCTTTTTTCTATTTCTTGTTTTATGTTATCTAAATAGTTCATCTTTTTTTCTGGTTTTTCTTTTTACATTTTACCACAAAAAAGACTCCCCCACGTTTTGCAACGCGAGAGAGCCAGTCGTCCAAAGAGATCTTAGAAACGGTTTGTAATATGACCGTCGGGCTCGACAGAGACTTTCGTCCCAACCTTTGCCTGTTTTGGCCAAACAACGACCTTAGTCGTCGAACCGTCAGGGAAACGAAGAGTCACCTCTTCGCCCATGCAGCTCAGGCTCATCACCCGGCACTGCCTTTCCAGATCGTAAATCGGTCCTTGGACACTTTCAACCACTCCCTCCCGAGTCTTCACCTCCTGTCCGTTGGACGAGGTGGTGCCGACTGCGAGAAAGGCAACTACTGCGAGGACATGACGAATCATGTTGTATCCTTTTGGTTTGTGTGGTAGATAATCTAAATAATAACAGAAATATTCATTTTGTCAAGCTCTTGTCCCCCTTCCCAGAAGGGGGACAAGAGTAGAGAAGAAGCGCAACACACAGGACGACAGATGCAAATATGGTAGAAATTTTTACCCCAAATCTTTCACTCATGAAACCAACGTACAAACCACCTATGGAGCCAGTACCAATAATTGCCATGGACCAAAGAGAAGTGACTAGTCCAAGCATCTTTTCTTTACTATTAAGCATAACTAAAGCATTTGCCGTATTACCCATCAAAATTCCCAAAAACCCAGTCAGTAAAACGAAAAGCAGAAAGAAAGGAAAAGTTAGAGGTAGGGCCAAACAACCGAAAACCATAATAAGCAGAAAGCCTAATTTTTTTACTTTAATTTGACTCACATTTCTGTCTTGGGCCCCGTATATACCACCCAACACACAGCCAACGCTATAAAAAGTAATAATAGTAGCATAGGACAAGGCGTTGCCACTAAAAATTTGCTTGATGAAAATTGGTGCTAAAGTTTGAATTATTAAAATAAAAGTCCCAACAACCCCCAAAAGAAGTAAGGTATCCCTTACGACTAAATTTCGCCAAATTTCTTTTAAATTTTTTATTAAACTTTTTTCTTCTTTTTCTTTTTCCTTCTCTGTTTCTGAGTTTTTTTCTATTTGGTTAAATTCACTCTTATTCATTTTTAAAATTAGAAAAATAGCAGCTAAAAAAGAACAGGCATTTAGTAAGAAACACCAAGCTGCCCCAAATGCTGCCAAAACTATGCCTGAAATAATTGGACCAATAATTCTACCTAAACCATTTATGGTTGAAAAAAGCGATATAGCATTTTTAGTTTCGGATTTTGGTATAAGCCTGTACCTTAAAGATTGACGAACTGGGGCATCAATAACACGCAGCATTCCAGCCCAAAGTGCACTTGCGTATAAGAAATAAATATTTAGACCACCGGTAAACAGGAGGCAAGCAACAAAAAATGGCATCAGAAATTGCAGAAATTGCACAATTAAAACTGTTTTATACTTTGGCAAACTGTCCACAATGTGTCCTCCAAATATCCCAAACACCAAAAGTGGCAAAAATTGTAAGGCAGTTATGATTCCCAAGGTTTCAGCCGAGCCTGTAATTTCATAGGCTAGCCAATTTAAAGCAATTGCCTGAACCCAAGAACCGGTTATGGACACAAATTGGGCAGCTATATACAGTCTAAAATTTCTATACTTAAGTGAGGAGGTAATTTTTTGAAAAATACTAGAAATTTTAAGCATCTAAACATTCTACCATAACAAAAAACTTATCTTTGCAGATAAGTTTTTTGTTTGTAAATTCTTAAACTTTAGTTTGTAACTTCGATACCCATAGACTTTGCAGAACCTGCTAAAACTTTAGCAGCAGCGTCTATTGTAGTTGCATTTAAGTCTGCCATTTTAAGGGCTGCTAATTCTTTTAAGTCTGCCATAGATATTTTCCCAGCTTTGATACTTCCAGGTTTTGTAGAACCTTTTTTCATTCCCATTTTTGTAAGTATGAGCTCTGTGGCTTGGGTTGTACCAGTTTTAAAGTCATAAGTTCGGTCTTCGTAAACAGCAATTTTTGCAATTAATTTACCTTTTTTGTCTTTAGTAGCATCATTGAATTTTTTTACGAACTCAGCAATGTTGATACCAGCTTGCCCAAGAGCCGGACCTAGTGGCGGCGCAGGAGTTGCTTTTGCAGCTTCGATCTTTACTTTTATATTCTTTTTAGCTATTTTTTTTGCCATATATTTTCTTATTGCTCAACATTATATCATAATTTTACCAAAACTCAAGGCTCCTGCAGACTTTATTTGTATGAAATATGAAAAGGGGACGAATCATTTTCGTTCCCCTTTTTGTTTTTTATCCTCCTTCTTTTTGGTTGTAGTTGGTAAACATCGACCTCAATCTCATTTTAGCTTTTTCTCGTTTTGAGTGTCCGACATGCCAACCATTACAGTACTTACATTCATAGGCATGGACCGTAGACTGAAATCTCTCCTTATGCCACAAAACATGCTGGTGGGCACTTCTCTGGTCCAAGTGCCGCACCTTTCCGGTGCAGCCAGTGTTCCTCATGTACCAGTGTTTCCCCATCTGACTCACCTCCTTTCGGTTTTTGATAAGATAGAAAAGACAGCCGCAAATTACAACCAAAAAAAGCACAATCATGTGCTTACATTGGTTTCACTTGCAAAAAGTCCAACTCCACCGGCGTCTCTCGTCCAAACATGTTTACATTTACTTTTAGCTTTCCTTTTTCTACATCCACCCCTTCCACTTTTCCTTCCATACCTTTAAATGGTCCGTCTGTTATAGTTACATTTTCACCAATTGCGATCTTAAGGGCATGAGTAGTTTTTGTATCTTTTAATTTGCTCCAGATAAACTCAATTTCCTTTGGAGTTAGCGGTACAGGCACAGTTCCTGCCCCCACGAAACCTGTTACACGAGGTGTGTTTCGAACAAGGTACCAAGAGTCCTCGTCGGCTATCATGTCTACTAGAACGTATCCAGGATAAAAATTTTCTTCAACTTCTACTTTTTTTCCATTCTTGATTTTTACTTTCTTCTCCAAAGGAACAAGTACGTCAAAAATCTTGTCATTCATACCTTCACTCAAAACTTTTTGTTTCAAATTTCTTTCTACTGCTTTTTCATAGCCAGAATAAGTCTGTATTGCATACCATTTTCTCACATTGCCTGCTACGTCATCTAAAATATTCATAAATTATTTAACTTTAAAATAGTTAATTCCTTTTAAAATAGCCTCACCGAAACCAAGGTCAAGTGCACCCAAGTAAACAGCCATAACAGCAGTAAACAGTACCACGAAAAGTGTAAAGTTTACCACCACGTTTTGTGAGGGAAAAGTTGTTAATTTGAGCTCTTTTTGTATATCTTTTAAATATGTTGACAAATTCATAATGCTGCTATTATACCAGAGAAAACGAGATTAGTACAATTTAAACTAGTTAGAGGTTATTGAATCAAAAATACTATTAAAAATGTAGCTATAATTTTCTAGTAAGTTGGCACTAAAAATTGGTGTCGTAACCAGATACAAAATTTCTTTATTTACAAAAACCACCTCTTCGACAAAAGCTGGCGAGTTGAAAAGTTGCCCATCTTTGTCATAAAAACGAATACTAACAGCTTTTCCTATATTGCCCAAAGTGAATTGTGAAGTTTCCTGCTTGCTTATACCCATATCACCCAATGCTACTATCAACTCTGAAATTTTATTTTTTATTGCTACTTCTTCAGACTGATAACCAATATTGCTCTTGCTGATTACAAATGTTTCTGAAAAATTATCCAACTTGCTTTCATAAGGAGATAGGAGCATGATAGAGACAGTCTTGTTTGCATTTGTAGAGGAACTAGTTGTCCATCCTAGTGGATAATATATTTTTATATTTCCATAATTAATTTTATTTTTTAAAAATTGACTAGGTTTAGTGTTGGTTGCTGGAAGACTTTCGGTCTTTAGGTCTGTTATATTTTCTAAAAATAGTTTTATGGTACTAGATGGAATAATGTACCCCAAGTTGGAACCAGCTTCAAAAGTTGCACTTTCAACCAGCCCATAATAGCAGCCATTATTTTGCCCAATGGCAATACCGCCCGAGTTACCATGGTTAGTACTGGCACTAATTTTTATCCTATTGTCCTCTCCACCTTGAAACCCACTCACCACACCTTCTGTTAATGTCACTGACTCCCCACCAGTAGTTGGGTAACCAATGATAAATATCTTGTCACCAATCTCAATGCTTTTAGAGCCACTACACATATTGGACACAGACTTAAAAACATCTTTCACTTTTGGTGGCATGGCATAAGTCTCGCCGTTCAGATTTTTGTTAGCTTTTTCGATAGTTAAAACAGCCAGATCCAAGCCTTCTATTTTAGATTTACTAGTTTCTATTTTAGCTATTTTATTGTGGTACAAAACAGCTTTTTTAGAAAAGTAAGAAGTGTCGTAAAAAGTACCGTCGGTTGGTTTTGGAAAATAGATGTTACAGCCGTGAAATTTTTCATCTAAGCCTAGCACTACATGAGCGTTGGTTTGCACGCTTGGAATACCCTTTTCATTTAGAAAATATATACCACTACCCACTATAGTTTCTGGGCCACCGTCTGCATCTGAGCATCGTACCTGAGCCACAGCCGGGATAATATCTTTACGAATTTGAGACAAAACTTGTTCTGGTGACTTTTGATAAAAGTAAGAGAGTTTTTGAGAGAAAAAAATTCCCATAATTCTTGAATTTAAATAAATAATTCCAAAAAAAGAAAGCAAGATGGAAATAGAAATAAGCAAAGTGTAAACTCTGACTAAAAAATGTTTATGCAAATATTTATCTAGCATTATGCAACAAGTATCACATAGATAAAAGAAAAAAGTACTCAAAATAAATGGGATGTGTGGAAAATGTAAAACATGTTACAATTTCAATATAAAATAAATATGTTAGAGATAATACACAACTTTGGATATACTGGATTGTTCGTAACCATATTTGCAGAAATTGGGGCTATGATGTTTTTCTTGCCTGGTGACACCCTCATCTTTGGGTCTGGAATGTTGGCTGAAACTGGTGCTATGCATTTTTTAGGAACTATCTTTTTGATTTTTACTTCGTCTGCCCTAGCTGGTCATTTTGGTTATTTTGTTGGGACAAAAATTGACAGAGAAACACTTATAAATAATAAGTATTACAAAATCAAAGACGCCCACTTAGAACATACTGAAAAGTTTTTTGCAAAATATGGTGCTTTAGCCATTGTAGCATCTCGCTTTGTGCCCATAGTCAGAAATTTTATTTCCCAAATTTGTGGACTATTAAAATATAATAGAAGAAAGTTTTTCATTTACAATCTTATTGCTAGCTTTATTTGGCCGGCAATTACCGTTTCTTTGGGGTTTTATTTTGGTAAAATGTTCCCGAACTTAGTTGTGTACATGGAGTATTTTATGGTTATAATGATAGCCATCGTGGCCTTACCTTTTATTTTAGAGATGGGTAAAAAACTTTTTAGGTTTAAATAAAACTACTTTTCTGCAGTAATACCTTCTATTTCCTCCTTTAATTTAGCAACCAAGGCTTCCATGTCGAGTTTTTGTATGTACAGTTTATTCAAATTTTCAATAAGTTTTAGGACCAAATCTTTTCCAGCTATTTTTTCAGCACCTGAAGCGTCCCTTGACAAAGCCCCTGTGGAACTATTCACTACAAAAAAATCATTGTTTGGTACGCCGTCGATGTACATTTCACTAGTTTTGGCTATTCTCCAAAAAGCATCACAGTTGCCGACCAAGATTTCCATTTTCCCGTTTTTATTTACAACTTTAAAGTCGATAATCAACCTCATACTTGCGGGTCTGTCGAAAAGTTCTGTATTTTTAGTTGCATCTGGTGGTGCGGATCGTATCAACTCTTCGACAACCAAATCCTCAATATCCACTTCTCTACCCCAAAGTCTGGAGTAGTGAGTAGTGATTTCCAATATTTTATTTCTCAGTCTAAATTCCAAAACATCTAACATAAAAACCTTATCTTCCTCGGTATCTGAAAATAACTCACCTTCATCACGTTTTATGTCTGGGAAAATATGTATACCTTCACCTCTGGCTCCGTCCACTGGTTTTACTATCCAAAACCCAGATTCAGGTACAGTTTTTAAATTTAATTTACCAAAAGGTCCGACCAATTTTCTAGCAGAATTTTCCAGAGGTGTAAACTTGGGATGATTGAGCTTGTTATCACAAAGGTCACGAATATAGGGTGGATTGGGATTGGCATGAAGCGGGTATGCAGCCTTGTCTAAAATATCACGGACATACTTTTGAACTCTAGGGAAAGCCTCTTCTGAAAAACCTGTCTCCATGTGACGCATTTCATATCTAGTAACAGGTTTGCCAGCGAGTTTTAAAGTTTCATCAAAAGCTCTGGCTTTATCTAAAACATCTGGGTAATCAGGGTTGTTACGCCCCCTTATCCTTGCTTTTATCCTATCAGCATAACTCACCATGCCTTTAGGAATTTTTTCTTTACCAAAACCAGACGTTGAACCATTGGTTTCCACTATCCACCAATGACCGTACTGATCCATAAACATATCTACACCTAGAGTGCCTACCCATTCTAAGTCATTTGCCTTCGTCTCTACTTTAGCTTTAAACTCACCCAGTAATTTACTGAACTGAGACTCTCCTGGCTTTGGCTCTTTTCCAATCATCACCCAAGTTTATCACATTCTATTTTTATAATTAGACCTATATGTGGATGCAAAAATTCTAAACTTTTAGCATGCAACATTAATCTGTTTTCAGTATTTACTTTGACTACCCCAGTCTCCAGATTCAACAGTAGGGACTCTATTTGTTTTGTAGAGTGTTCATTTGCAATTCCATTAACTCCATATTTTGTATCTCCAACAATAGGATGTCCTATGAATCTACAGTGCAAGCGTAATTGATGTGTGCGACCAGTTTTAGGATACATTTTTAATGTTGAAGTATTTTCTTTTTCGTCATAATTTAAAATTTCAAAATTGGTTTCGGCAACTCGCTTGGTATTTCTACCGCCCTCTTCCCCAGTAAAACCACAAACCCAAATACGCGGATCTTTTTTATGTCTAGAAATTGGCTCCGAAATTTCATAAAAATTTTTTAACTCTGTTTTAAAAATTTTTTTTTCACTTATTAACTTTTGTAAATTTATTTCTCCCCAGACTTTAACAATGTACTCTTTTAAGATAGTTCTATCCAAAAATTGTTTTTGCAGATTTTCAAAAACCTCTTGATTTTTGGCGACCAAAATAACCCCACTAGTTTCCCTGTCTAATCTGTTCAAAATCCCCCATCTTTTTTCGTAACGACCACTGTCGAGCGTGTGTGGGTTACCTACGTCTTCCAAGTTTGGAAATTTATTTTTTATAAAATCTGACAGAGTGGCTTCTGTCGTGCGACCATCAGCATGCACTACCAAACCAGCAGGTTTGTCGACTGCAAACAAAAATGCGTCTTCAAAAATTATTTTTACGTCTGGCATTTGTTAACAATTATAGCAAATTATCCAAATAAAAAACTCCAAAAACTAGGAACAGACAAATCTAAGTCTTCTGGTAAGGTAAAAAACATGTTCCCTGCAAAATCTCTTTCTAGCTTTTGCCTACATCGGATATTATTTACAAAGGCAAAATCTGAACAGAGAGTTTTAGTTAAGTCTTTTTTTTCAAATTTTTCTTCATTTCTTAAAATATCATAGCTCAGTGAATACAGACAATGTACCTTGTACTCTAAACTGCTTTGATTCATACAAAACTTACGAGAAATAACAATTGGGGTCTTTCCCTTTTTACCAAAAATTTCCATAATAAATCTTCTATTACAAGCAAAGTGCTTTTTATCATCCCTATACAAGTTACAAAAATCTGAAATTTTCTGATAATTTTTTGCTAAAAAATTTGCGGAGCGGCTATTCACAAGCAAACAAGAATACTCTGCCAAGTCAGAGTTGTCCTGATATTTTTTACAATAATCTATACTAACTTTTTCTTTTAAATCGTCTACCACTTGAAAGTAGTCCATGAAAATTCCTGTGTGACAGGATAATAATTTATCTCTGCTTTTAGAAATAATTTCACATGTTTTGATGGCCTCTGGTATGTCTTTGCTGTTTTGAAAAACAAAATGCCCCAACTCATGCATACCACTTATGTAAATGTTTCGCTTACCATTAAGTTCTCCCGTTTGAAATTGTTGAGCTAATTTTTCTATTAACTCATTTTGAAGCTTAGAACTTTCTATACCATTACCGATAATGCCGTGTACATAACCATTGGCACAGATAAAACTAAAGTTATTTTTGTATGGGTCATACTCTAAGCTTTTGCTAGGACTTTTATTTACCAAATTGGCTTGATAGCCAATTTCATGTGATACAGAGTGACACGAAGCTTCGGTTATCTCGTGACTATCAAGTAAATAATTTAAATCTGTAAATAGATTGTCAAAAAAAACTTGGTCAAATTTTTTAATAGCAATTTGCTTTTTGACCAGTTTTTTGGCACAATTTGTAAATTCCAAATTTGATAATTTACAGGCTTTGAAAAAGTTATTTGATAGATCTGCTTCTTTTAATTTTTCATCGACAACCTCTTCAATTTCAAAATCATTCACATTTGTATAAAAATTAACAGGCATAACAAAAAGGAAAAGGAAAGAGGTAAAGTAAAAAACAAAAACTAAAATCCAAAATTTCATAATTTTATTTAGTTTAGCATAATAAAAAAGTGGCCAGTTTCGCGAAGCGAAACTGGCCACCACTGACCCAACTTTAGCCCTTAAGCTTTAGTCGATGTCAAAATCGAACCCACCACCACTGTCGTTGCTTCCGCTGTCGGACGAGCCACCACCCCAAGAAGGAGTGCTGTCTTCGCTCGAGCTGTGCGAAGGTTGGGTGTAAGAACTATCAGCATCACTGCTGTCGTCACCACTGTTGCCATCCTGGAGAGCTTCCAGGTCGTCCTCATCATGGACGTCGCCGTCGGTTTCGAAACCGCCAGTCTGCTCGCCGTTGGCGTCCAATGAGCCCTTGGTAGGGTCAAAGTCCGCTGGCAAGAGAGCGATCTCCTGCTGGAGATCGGCAGGCAACGAGAACATGTCCGGGAGGGGTTCATCGAATCCGGACACATCCTCTTGGACAGCTTGTTCCCAGGTCTTGGAAACACCGTCCACACCCATGGCTTCGTTGCGGTCAGCTTCAGAGAAGCCGAGCGACGAAGCTTGGGCAGAGCCAGGCGCAAGAAGGTGATAAGCCAACCCGAGCCCAGCGGCGGCAACGAAGGCCATGGCTACAGGGTTGCTTCCGCCACCCTTGCCTTTGCCGAACCAGCTCGACTTTGCAGCCGGCTGATTGTTGCCTTGAACATGCACGTTCATCACGCGCTCCTTGGGGATACCCATCGGCTCAGCCTGTTGCCAGGCGTCGATGTTGGCCCCGAGGTAAATCACGATAGTTCCGGCTTTCTGTTTGCGCTCCACCAGGGCGCGCAAGGCAGAAAGCTGACTAAACTCGCCTTTCGAGGCGTTTTCGATACCGTCGGTAAAGAGCACCACGACATAGTCGGTGTCCTGCTCGATGTTATCGTTCAGGGCAGCCGCCAAGTTGTCGTAGAGCGGAGTCAATGCCCGAGGCACGTACTCTTCGTATTTGAGGTCAGCGATCTCGCCACCGAGTCCTTGACGAAGGACATCGGTCCCCATGCTGTCAAAAGTGACGAGCCGGAGGTAGGCGGTCTTGCCACGGGAATCATTGCGCATCCGGCCGAGGTAGGCATTGCTGCCTTCCACCACCCTGCGCCGCCACGAATACATGGAGCCGGACTTGTCCGCGACAAAGCGAACTTCAAGCTTACGCTTCGCTGCTTTCGCTACGATTTGAGCCATTTTTTTCCCTTTCTGAGGGGGTTAATCCTGAGCCTATTTCTCAGGATTTTTATATTATACAATATAAATTGTAATTTGTAAAAAAATACTTTAAAATAGTTTTTTTTTACTTTGTGGGTTATAATAAGTATTACAAAATTCATGTCCCAAAAAACTAATAGTTCTGTAATTTACGCCTTTTCCGGTAATTTATTCATAACTTTTTTGAAAACTTTAGGCTTCTTCATTTCTCTTTCTCCGTCACTCTTTAGTGAAGCTATTCACTCTCTGGCCGACACTGCCAACCAAGGTTTGTTATGGATAGGAGCAAAACGTTCCAGAAAAAAAGCTGACCTCAAACATGTTTATGGTTATGGTGCTGAGAAATTTTTCTGGGCTACAGTTTCAGCTTGTGGCATTTTCTTTTTGGGAGCAGGCATAACCATTTACCATGGTGTAGAATCTTTTTTACACCCAACAAGCTCAACCACATCAGCTTGGGTTTACATAATTTTATTTGTTTCGTTTGTCGTAGAAGCCTTCACGCTTTATAAAGCCTATCAAGAAATATCTCAAGTTGGTGAAGATACTTTTCTAGAAAATTTAAAATACGCAGACCCTATTTCTATAGCTGTTTTTTACGAAGACACAGTTGCGGTACTGGGTATTATCGTAGCAACACTGTCAATTTACCTAGCTAAAATTACAGGTAATCACTTATTTGATGCATTTGGGTCTATCATTATCGGTTGTCTTTTAGCCATAGTTGCGGTTTTACTTTTAAACATGAATCGTCAATATCTACTTGGTCGTTCTGCTCCAACAGAAATTGAAGAAGGCATAAAAAAACTTTTACTTTCTGATAAACATGTAGAAAAAGTTTTAGATTTTAAATCTGAAGTTTTAGATATTGGAAAATATTTAATCAAGTGCGAAATAGAATTCAACGGCTATGCACTTGTTGGAGAAATATTTAAAACTGAGGACATGGAAGAAATATTTGAAGACGTGAAAGATGACTTCCAAGAATTCCAAAAATTTGTTATTTACCAAACAAATCAAGTTCCTAGAATGGTAGGCAGAGTTATAGATGCATTAGAAAAAGAAATTAAACACAAATTTCCAAGTGTAGAACATATAGATTTAGAAATTAATTAGCATATACTCTACATATGTCAGAAAAAATTATCTGGACCCCAGAGGAAGAGGAGCTTATATTGAAAACCTATCTATAAATTACCCGTCTACTTATATTCCATCATTTAATATATAATCGTATTGTCCAATACGAAACCAATGGAGAGAAACATGAGTACCATCCAAGCTTTCATTTTCCGCTTACCAGAAGAGGTTGAGGAAAGACTGAATACTGCCCTTCTGATTTGTGGAATTGCTGTAGATGAAAAACATAGACATGGAACTGGCCCACTTCACAGTGAAATTCCAGTTTCCAGCAGCTTTGTAACCGAACTATATCCAAAATCCAAGAACGGAAAGTTTAGTTCCCTGGTTCTAGTGGCAACAGTTGATGATTTGGAAAAAACAAAAACACTACTTGATCAAGCCTGTCTTTCACCCAAAAGTGAAGCATTGTACTTGCTTCTAGAAATAGAAGAAGAGTATTTGCAACTTCAAATCTGGGATAAGAAAGCTTGGGATAGCTTCAAATAACCTAGAACTGTTGACGTTCATAGCGTCAGCAGTTTTTTCTTTAATTTACTTGGGGTGCCCAATGGGAATTGGTCACGCATAAAATTTGTATTCACAATTTTTTGCGCTACCCCGACTCACTCGTTTCGGCTCGCTTTGCTCACATCGAAACTTCGCTCCGTCTTTCAATTCCCCTAAAACATACAAACAATTTTAAAACCCCACAAAGGGGGTCTTAAAATTGTCTGGGTATCTAACGGTCCAGGAAATGAACACCCTTATATTGGATTTCAACCGTATAGGGACTATATTATCTGGTATTTTTCAGAAAAGTAACAGTAGCAAACTTCAATAATGACCACTAATCTAAAATTGATTGTTGAGTCTTTTGGAATTAACGATTTCTCCGGTTTTTAACTTTAATTTTTTGTATTTTTCTTTCGTAAACTACATCTTATTTTCAATTAGATTTGTTGTTCTTTGGATTATTTCAGCGACTCTTCAAAATTAGTTTTAATTTCTGGGTTAACTTTTCTCAATTCCAAAATAAAACC
Organism: bacterium; assembly: GCA_043719155.1. Lineage (GTDB taxonomy): Bacteria > Patescibacteriota > Minisyncoccia > Phycocordibacterales > UBA5272 > JBBQKQ01. Next base: position 18,936 of record JAYSUJ010000024.1, read on the forward strand.
TTTCAAGTCTGAATCGACTAGAAAAAATGGATATATATCATATAAAAACCTACTGCCATCTTTTTTTCTCACTTCTATATCCTCTTTGAACAGAGCAGGTCTTTTTACAACCAATGATATATCTTGAATATTTATATTTCTCTTGAAGAAGACATAATCTCGTATCAAAAAGTTACTACTAATAATTAACTTTATTTGATTAAAGTATAAATACAAGATTACAAATAATGCGATAAAATACAGTATGTTTGTATAGTCTACATCTGCACCAAAGAAAAAAGAAATTAAAGCGGGAAAGCAGACTATTGTGAATAGAACCATAAGTCTAATAATTAAAAAATTAAGTTTGTATACTTTCATATTATTTATTTAAGAAGTTATTAGACTCTACCCAATACAACACATTTGGATTACCTACCATATCATATACTTTGCAACCCAAGAACCCCAATTTACGTTAATTTTAATGTCTGGATTATATTTTTTGAGTTCTTCAACAAATTCCAGGAATTCATTTTTTGAAGAAAAATAATTTGAGATTTGAGGAATTAGTATTTTTCCATTTTTATCAACTAGATTTAGAAATACAATTACTGGCAGGACTTTAATTTCAAAAGAGCCAATGTCTATTACTTCGACCAACCTATCCTTAAATCCCTTTTTCTTATAAATTATCAATCTATTTTCAATATCAAATTGTAGGAAACTAAACTTTTGAATTACCCAAGTTAGTGACACTATAAACAAAAAGAAGCCCGAGAAATATTCAACGGCACTCTGAGATATACTTAACATCCAAATTGAAAATATAAAACAAAGAAGATACAATGCCACAACTGAAAGCCTAATGGAAAACTTATTATTAAGTACCTTCATAATTATTTTTTATTTGATTTAATTTCTTGTATTTGAAATAATCCCCAGTCTAAATAATTAACACTTCCTACATTTGTAATCTGGTTTGTTTTAATATTGTTTCCATTAAAGTAATTGTTCATTATTAGTCCAGGAATATTTTGTATTGTCTCTTTTCTAATTTCATTTTGTGTTGCTACGCTTGTGATTTGCGAAATTAATTTTTCTGCTGGTCTTCCTAGGGTTGGTCCAATTAATTTACCAGCAACTGCACCACCAAATGCTGTTGCAAAAGCATCGGTGGTAATACTATTAGTAGAAATATTTTTATCTAATAGTGAATTTCCAACAGTTGAATCTATAACAGCACTGCCAACTCCTCCACCAACTGAACCAACAATTAACACTCCAGTTGCACCAAGTCCAGCCGCAGTAGCACCAGCCGCAGTAGCCGCTGCTGCACCAACTACAGCCACCCCTTTCCCCCCAGAATACATATAATCACCAAATGTAGACAAACTTCCATTTTGATAATCATTAATTCCTTGCACTGCAACACCTCCAATAAATCCAATTCCAACCCCAATACACATTGGGCATTTACCATCAGGGTCATATTTATGAATTGGGTCATTTACTGCATAAGAATACCCATTTTGAAGTTGGGGATTTTCAAGAAATATTTTTTTGTCTTCTCCCTCATAATTCTTTGGGTCAGGAGAAATAAAGATTCCATAATTACTAGAATTATAACGAGCATTCATATAAATCAAATTATTTTCTTTGTCCATTTGTTGATTAGTATACCCTCTATTCCCATTCGTCACACCTTGTTTTTCAACATTCCCAAAGGCTTTGTAAGAGGACGTTGATATTTCTGTTCCAATAGTGAAATCTAAAATCTTTTCAATACTGTTCAAATGGTCCGTCACAATAGTTTGTATGGCGAGAGTGGAAGTGGGAGTGTAAATAGTTGAGGTAGAAGTTACAATAGTTGGAACAGAAGTGGTGGAGGTAATCCAAGATACTGTAGTAGTGGATACATTTACATTGGTAGTGGTAGTTGCATATTTTAGATTCTTTAGAGTGAATAAGTAGGAATCTAAAATGTAATAGTTATCTATGCTTGGAGTAGAGGTAGCAATACTGGAATTAATGGAGAGGGTAATGTCAGGAGTTTTAGGAAGTAAAATAATTTGAGTAGACTGATTAAAGTATTTCATTGTGCCACTGGCAGTACCACCTATGGTAAATGTAATTCCTTTACTAATTACTCCAGTTCCCTCGGTGATACTAGTAGTGTAAGATTTGTTGTTCTTGGCTCCGGCGAAGTAGAGGGTTAGGGTTTGGGTGGCGGTGGTTAGGCCTGTTAATTTAATAATATGATTTGAAGAAGTTGCACCGTTTTTACCTACGAAGTAATTTATTGTATTTGGCGTAATGGTAGCCGAAGACATTATCATAGAAGTGGTGCCAATACCCTTAAACTCGTCCCATTGTAGAGAGTTAATAGTAGTTTCTCGTAAACCTACCCACAATGATTTAGATACTGTAGAAGTGGATACTTTGTAGGTGGGAACCGTAATTGTTGCAGTTGTGTAAACCGCTGTGGTTGTGGCTACTTGAATGTATTGAGTAGAAGTGGAAACTGTTTGCGAAATAATATCTTTCCAAATTCTGTCTATGTTTAATATCGGTTTATTTCCTAAAGTTATTTGATAACTTGTGGTTGAACCGGTGTTTTGGATAGATTGGTTTGGGGTGAATAATCTACTTTTAATTGTGGAACTAGAAGTGGTAGCAGTTATTTGGTTATTGTTAATCACAAAACTCAAAACCCTATTTCCCTCTGTGTCATAATAGTATTTGGAAGTAGTAGAAATATTCCCATTTACTTTTTTAATCTCTTTTACTCTGTCCAAATTATTCCACACAAAGTCACCAAGCATTGTAGAACTTGCCAATCTCCCTTTGTTATCCCAGTTTAAATTATCACTAATATTTTCTTTTGCAACTTTACTTGGTGTGTGTGCTAGAGTATTTGCATACTCATAGTTATTTCCAGTATTAGACAATATTTTCCCAGTTGGTGAATAACTAAAAGTTTCCTCTACTTTTTTCATAACTTTATCTTCTTTCTCTACTTGAGTTAATCGAGATAATTCGTCATAAGTATAAATTGTATTTTCAAAACGATTATCTTCATCACGCAAAATACTTTTAATACGAGAAAGTGTGTCATAAGAGTAAGAAGTATTTTGTGGAGATTTGAAGTCACCAGTAGTGAACATATTAATTGTTCCATCTTTAAGTAGATAATAATACTTGGCATTTTTCTTCAATTTATTTCCAACATATCTAATTTCTTTTTGATTTACAGTAAATGTATCTATGGTTGTGGAAGCAATATTAGAAGATGCCGCGATATTGATTTGTCCAAAGTTTGAAGAGTTGGAAACATTGAATATCGGGTCTGGACAATTTACTGAACCTAAATCTGTATTGGTAATTGATTTACAGAATACAGTGTTGGTATTTCTATCTAACTTGTCACTTGTTTTGTAACTACTTGTTGCATACTCTGACCAGTCACCATTTATGTCACGACTACGAGTAAAGATTTCATAATCTGTGTTGTAAGAGAATGGAAACTTATCTACTAAGTATGAGGTAGAGGCAATGGAAGTGGTTGCCACAGTTTCTAATTGAATGAAGTTAGAGGTTGAAGTTGAATTAGTTTTAGCCCGCAAGTAAACTTCATTTTCTATGATTGCATCTTTTTCAATGTCAGTATTTGCAACTGAAATATTGGCAACTAATCCTTGCCCCTGTTTATTTATAACCAAACTTGAAATAACTGGCTTGGTATTCGAGGCATTGTATTGAAGAGTTAAACCGGCGTGTATTTTGTAAGCGTTCTCTGCTCCCGTATCACTTCGGTAATACAACTCTTGAAAATTGTGTGAGAAAGACAATGTGTTTTTAAGTTCTGGAGTTGAAGTCGCCAAAGTTATTTGTGCATTGGTTGCAGAGTGACCTGTCAAGATACACACTCCAATGTATGCCCCTGTTCCATTTACATAATCTGCTAAATAATTATTATTTACGTCCACTTTTAACCAAGTATTAGTAGCAATAGTGTTAAAGAATATTTTATCAGAGTAGGCAGTACCAGTGGCACATTGGTTATATGTCTGTCCACTGTCTGGCCATACTGGAACTCCCATACTTCCGTTTCTTTTAAAGAGTTGAATGTAACTGTTTTCATCGTTTATTTGATTAACTTTTTCTTTAACAAAGAAATTGTAATAGGCGTCAACTAAAGATGAGGTAGCAAGACCAGAACTTTTGTTGGTTGAAAATACTAGACCAGAGTCCAAAGTATTTAATGTTAAATTAGCGGGTATTACTATTTCTTCTCCAATAGGATTAGTTGTTCCAAAGAATTGTAGCAAATCAAGTGAAGTATCTCTATCTTGTCTACGCATATAGGTAGTATTTCTAATAGCATCGATAAAACTTTGGGCTGGTGAACTTGGATATAGTATATACCCACCGATGTTAATTCCATTACTTTGAATTGTTCCGTAATAACTTTCTACCCCTTGTCTTGCTCTTACTTGGGTTATTTTTATCGCATTAGCATAGGGGTGTAAAGTTTTTACTACTGATACATTGGTATATGGGTTTGTTGAATAAATATACTCCCCACTTGTTTTACTTACTTGTATTAAGTTTTCACCAGGTAAACCTTTTTCTCTAACTACCGATGCCGTAGATGTTGCAATATTGGTTGGCAACCCTACATAGTTTATATTTCCAAAGTCATAGGAGTTTTTACCCCCTATAAATGAAATTGTGTTGGAAATACGATTTAGATTTTTATCGTCATAAGTATTTTGAGTTCGAAGTATTCCTCTGTCATAAGCAACAATTTGACCCAGCACATTGTATTCTGGGTTTTCAAATACTTTAGTAGTAGTTGAATAAAAATCACCAAAGAAAATAGATTTTATTTTTCCTTTTGCTAATTCATTAGTTGTAGTCGATACCCCGTCACCAGTGGTGATAATATTTCCCAGTAAATCATAGACAAAATATTGGGTTGATTTTGGTGACCAGATACTATTGTTGGTAACAGTTTCAATCTTATCAACTTCACCACTTCCGTTGTATGAATATTTTTTAACAATTCCGTCAGATGAACTTGCCACACATAATTTACCTAATCCGTTTGTACAAGAGTCGTAAATATATTCATTCAGCAAGTTATTTGTAACAATAATAGTAGTCGTAGCCACTGTTGAAGTTCCAATAATTATGTAAGTGGTAGTTGCAAAAGAAACAACTTCTGTATCAGTTGCTTTTCTACCAAGTAAGTCAAATGTAGTTTTAACTTTGTCCCCATTTGTAAATATACTTTCCACAAAGTCGTTAATTTCTCCATAACTGGTATTGGTATATGATGTAGATGTCCCTTTATTAGTTAACTCGTCATAAATTTTTCTGTTAGAGAAATCATAGCCAATATTTCTAATTGCATTTTCAGAATCTAGTATATTTACTAGATTCCCTAAAATATCATAGGTATATTTAGTGTTGTAAACTACTCCACTGTTATTTTCCACCACTTCTTTTATCAGTCCGTCTTTGTCATACACAAACCCTGTTTGATGATTGTTTTTATCAAACACGATTTTACTTCTAGCCCCATAATTTGCTTTGTCTGTTCCAAGCACGGTTTTAGTTTCTATCACTCTTCCAAAACTATCACGCACATAAGTCTTGTAATTGTAAACTGGTAAAGTTATTCCGTCACTTCTCCCAAGTGTGTAAGTAGTGTAAGGTAAACTTTCTTTAACAACATTCCCAACTTCGTCGTAGAAAGTGTCAGATGTAGAGTAATTGTTATTTACAGTTTCTGTTTTTGTTTTGATTACTTTCCCAAAGCCGTCAAAGTAGAACACTGAACTTAAAGTATCAGTTGCAGTAAAAAACTTTTTAACTGTTACATCTGGGAAATTAGCATCACTGTAAACTCTTTCCTCTAACAAATTGTTATTTTTCCAAGTTTTAACAGTCCTACCAAAGCCGTCATACTCCACTCTGTTTTCCAAATTATTTTGGTCAACACTACGCTTTACTTTACTTGTATTGTAATCGTAAACAAAAGTATTTATTTGTCCTAAAGCATTAGTAGTTTTGATTGGGAATAACTTTTGCGTGTCATATTCAATAGTTGTGGTTGCACCTCTACTGTTCACTGTCAGTGTCGGCAACCCGAACACTATATCGTAAACAGTTTTTTCACTTTGCTTGGTCGTTGTTCCAGTGTAAGTATCTTTTTGAGTAAGTAGTCCACTTGAAATGGTAGAATCTAAATTATTGTCATAGAAATAATTTTCTTTTGCAAGTAAGTTACCATTTACATCTTTCAAAGTTTTAGAAGTGGGTAAATACTTTTTAGTTTGGGTTTGGGAATTGTTGTAAGATATTTCCAAAACTTTTGTGTCAGCAATATTTGTATCTGTAATTGTTTGTGAAGAAGTTGTCACATCTCCATAACTAATTTCCTTTACCTTATTTAAGTTATTATCAAACATATATTCACTTGCAGTCGTAAATACAGCCCCATTATTTTGGTCCACTACAGACGTATTATTTCTAACTGGAACAATTGCTGTTGAAGAAGCAGTCAGGGGGTTAAAGATTTCAGAGTATGAAATCAAATCTCTTTTTTCTAAAGAATTATTTTTGTTAAAAGTTTCTTGTTTGTAAAGTTTTCCTGTCTTACTTGCACTATCTTTTATCTCATCTACACTGTCACCGTTTCCTTGGTGATAGTAAGAGATTGTTTTCAACGAGTTGACCTCTATTGTAGTAACTTTTCCAAATCCAGCAAGGGTATTTTCGAAGTTCCCCTCACGAATTATGGAGGCATCTTCATAAATATATTCACGAGCGGAAATCATTCCAGTTCCGTCCTTACTAATTTCTTTTTTGAGTGTCCAAACTGGATAGCCAATTTTATTGGCTCTGGTGCCGTCTGTTTTTTTATATGAACTTGCAGGTGCATATTCAAAACTAGATTCACCGCCTAAATTGTTTTTAATTCCAGTAAGTAAATCGGCTTTCATTTTAGAAGCGGTCACAGAGAAAGTATTTGAGGTATTGGGAGAGCGGGCAATGTCAGGTAAACCGTCACCATTTAAGTCAGCCGAAAAAGCAATTTGGTATTGTATTTGTTCTGCCTCTGTAAAACCGTCAAAGTTAAAGTCGGTGTAGAGGTTATCGTAAAAAGACATTCCGTTAAAAATGTGCGAGTAATATGAAATTGGGAAATTGTATTGTGCGGAAGAAGTAGCGTCCAAAAGCACCATATCTTTTCCATTATTTAGCCAAATTTTTTTGTAAGTGTTATCTACAAAGCCATTTATACCGACTGCTGACTCGTTTAATTTATATACATTTATCAAATCATCCAGTCCATCATTGTTAATATCCAGATATACAAATGAAGCGTCTATCATTGCATCTCTGTTTTGTGAGAACCAACCAGTTGCTTTTAAGTCTGGGACTCTATCTCCGTCGAGGTTAGCAATTTTAAAACCATTTGGATAACTTGGAAAGTTGGATTGTTCCCAGAATAATGAAGTTGTGGCATAAGTTCTTTCAGTTGAACTGGCTACAACAACTTGTGTGGTAGTTCCCACAACAACTGTTGAGGTTGAAGTTTTAATAGTATCCTTGTAATTTATTCCCTTTATTCCTGCTCCCAAAACATCTACATTTCCGTCACTGTCATAGTCATAGAAAAAGTTATTAACAGGTTGATTTATATTTACATAAGAGTGAAATTGAGAGAGGAAAAATGGTATTTCGGCTGTTGGCATTTCTCGACAATCATAACCTGGTTGAGAGTTAGTTTGGGGATTACAATTAGTAGTTTTGTCTAACAAAACTTTTTCAGTAAAGGTAAAATCTCCATCGTTTAGATAAACTTTTTTAACTACACGGTGATTATTGTAATAATCTCCAAAGAAAGTTTGGCGAGAATATACCAGGTCATTAAAACCGTCACCATTTATGTCTACGATTCGGTCAAAGTTGTCTTTGGGAATACCCAATGTTTTAGTTTCTGTTTGTGGTTGAGAGTAAGTAAAAACAGTTTCTGGTAAAGTGGTTTGTGTTCCATTTTCACCAAATGCAGATTCGATGATACCAGCAAGTAAACTTCTTTTACCATTTACACCAAGTGAATATCTAAAAGCAAAATTCTTGGTTTTATTTCCGTTTACAAATACCTCTGTTCCAAACATTCTTTTATTGTTCTTTATCAAGTATCCAGTTTGATAACTTTCTAGTTGGTCAGGACGATTTTCAAATGTAAAACGGACTTCGTAAATACCGGGCTGATTTAAGTGATTCGTATAGAAAATACTTTGTGGGTATACAAAATTATCGTCTTTAGAGTAAGTATATTTTATGGAGTTTCCAAATACGTCAACTACCTCGGTTAAATACCAAGTGTGGATTTCAGAGGTTGAAGATGCAGAGTTTATTCTACTTTCAGTATTTCCTCCATAAACGTATTTCATACCAGAATTATCTTTAACTTCCCAAGTGTCACCAACACGAGTGAACTCACTGCGACCTGTGTCATTTTTCTTTGGAACAAAGATTTGAGAGGAGGTAGTCTTAACTAATTCTCCGTAGGTGTTTGAGGTAAAGTTTTCGTCTGTGTAGAGTTTAATTATTCCATTCTTGTTTACCCTTTGTATGTATGGAAGTGATAGGTCAAAACCAAACCCTACCCAGTTTTGATTATTTTCGTTTTGAGAGTTGTAGTTCACCGATATATCCGGAGTCATTCCATTTCTTCCCTCTGGAACTTTCAATTTGTAGTTATATTGCAGTGAGCCAGTATTACCCTCGCTCTTTGGTTTGTTAGGTGAGTCAATAGTAACACCGCTTGAGCCAGTGGTAGAATAGTCATAAAAGACTGGGGCAGAGAAAACATTATTTACTCCCACACAACCAATTAAAATACCCATTAAAATTAAATTTTTTAATGGGTTGGGGAAACCACTTGGAAAACTACTAGACGATTCTTGTCTACGCATATTATTGTTATTTTTATTAAAATTACTCACTTTTAATGACTTTACTCTCATAAAGATACCCACATAATACCATAATCTGTAATACTTAAGCAAATATGCTTTTTTGACTTATTTTAGGTGATTATGGTATATTCTGCCAACTGGTTTACCAGTCTAGTTAGTTTTTTACTCTCAACTAATTAGGTGACTTTTTCAAATGCCACCAGGACGCTGGTGGTGTTTTGTTATGAGTAAAATGTTAGAATTAGATTATGGATAATCTTGAGGCAACTTTATTAGAAAAAATGTTTTCAAAATTACGTAGAAGACTTTTATTATTCATATTCAGAAAAAGACTTGGTAAATCAAAGTTTGCAGCGAGTATTTTGTTTAGAATAATAAATACTTTAGAAACTAGTAAGGGAGTTTACATAAACACAAAAGATATCGGGAATACCGACCACTTTGTTCCTCAATTTTTACTACGTAATTTTAGTATAGAAAAAGCAGGTCAAAACAAAGGATTAATTTTTGAATATCTGTTTTCTAAAAATGTAATTAAAAAGAGCGGGATAAAATCTGTTGCTTGTAAAAAAGATTTATATACATTTAAAGATAAACTGGGTGAAAAGTCAGACTTCACTGAAAAAATTATTTATTCACAAAATTTGGAGTTATTCAGTGCGACAATTTTTCAAAGTATTGTGGACGACAATAAAACTTTCAAACTGACCCCACTGGAAGAATCTACATTGGCAGTGTTTCTCTCTCACCAAATTACGAGAACACCTTATTTTCTAGACTCAATAAAAAAATTTGTGATTTATCTTTATGAGAACGAAAAAATATTGTTTGAAGATTTCAACAAAATCGACTCGTTAGATTCAAAAATTATAAACAATGAATACAATGTATCTTATGAAGATATTGTCAGTTTTGTCCCGAGAATAAACTTTGACGGACTTCATAATCATTTAGGATTACTGTCGTTGAGAATTGCAACTAAGTTAGCCGAGGGAATATACAAGGGTTATCTTGAAATAATTGATATTAAAGAAACAGTCACAAAAAACTTTGTAATATCAGACAATCCGGTGGTATTGTTCGACCATAAACGAAAAGAAGTCTTGAAATTTCCTGCTTGGTGGGATTTAAGCAAAAAAGATATATTTATTTTCTTACCAATATCACCAAGTAAATGTATATTTTATTCCAAGTATGACACCAAACCTGGTTTTAAAGAATTAGAAGATAATCCCTTTATAGATTTAGTAAATTTTGGAAGTTATACAAACTGCACAAATTCAGTTTTTTCTAACAAAAAAAAGGTCCTGGAAACACATCTTGTAATGTATGAAAGTGAATTAAGAAATTATTTAACCTAATTTTTTGCACAAAAAATTGCGTGAAAAGTTTACTTGGTTATCCCCATATTTCCGCAATTTTCCTATGGACCACATTACACAAATTTAGGTAATATGTCGACGAACCAGAGAGTTGTAATTTCCTATTTTATCTATGAACCACTTTTCGTTAAAAATTGCAAAAAATGTATATCCAGTAAGGGTTATTCTCTAATTTACGTTTTACCTTGCTACCAAACTCATACTGGTGACAAAAGTCGGCTCAAATTACAGTTTTTTCTGTAAAAGTTTTGTAAATATTTTATGATTAGTTTTGCACTCTTTTAATTCCGGCAATAGCCCGATAAACTCTGGTATTTCAAAGTAATTTAACGGCACTTTTTTGTCGTCAAAAAATTTAATCTTTTTCCCAGTCAGATGTTCCGGAAATATTATATTTGCAGTATCTTTTTCTTCATTTTGAAAGTCAAATACTAGATTTGGAACAAGAGTGTCCCAACTACGAAGTATTGGAGGGTCGGAACTAATTATTCTGTTTTTAACTTGGATAAAATGTTTACAAATTGCATAAAAAGATTTAAGTTCTTGCCCCGCAACTATTTTAGGATTAGTTTTTGGGTCAAGTATGAAAAAGTTCAAATACCTAGATTTTAACTTTACGGGACTGTTTAATCCCTTGTGCGAGTCGCTGTAAAAAGTGTCCCAGAACCACAAAAAGGTAGGCCTGTCGTGTGTTGGTAGGAAATTAAGACATAACTTACTCCCCTGGTTAAAAACCAGGATTTTACCAAGAAGTTTTAAGTAGTCTGTGTTTTGCATAAATTTTTTTAATAGTACTTTTTTATTTAGATTTAAATTTCCACAGTTTCCAAAGTATCCAGTGCGTCGCCCATATCTTGGTATGTTCCCCAAGCCGAATCTTTTGCTTCCTCTATATTATCATTCGCCTGCTGTAGTGCTTCTTCATAGTCTGATACACTTGTTTCCAAGTCCTCTACATCTGTTTCTAATGTGGAAATTTCACTCCATAATTCTAAATTTTTGTCACTTAAATTTGAATTACTTATATAAAACCATAAAGATATGATTATAATAGTAAATATACACAAAGTACTCTGATTGCTTCCCATAACTATTTTTACCCAACTGCTTTTGTGATTAGTGCAATTTTTGTATCGTCATTCAAAATACCGGTAGGAGAAAGCCCGTTATCACTTTGGAAGTTTTTTAAGGCTGTTTTAGTTGCTTTTCCGAAATAGCCAGTGACTAGGGTATCTTTAGAAAGGAAACCTAGAAATTGCAGAACTTTCTGCAAAAGTTTTACATCGTCACCCCTTTGACCTAATTTTAAATCTCTATCAAATGAGATTGAACTATATGTAGCCCCTGAAACTACCTCATTATTATTTACCTGTGTTTGAGTTGTGCTAACCGGCCTAACTGTAGAAAGAAAGCAAGATTTCTTGTCTGAAGTCCATTCATATCCTGTAGCACATCTACAACTAACATCATTTCCTTTTTTTGTCCCTGGTATTGCAAGTGAGTATGTTCCATAAGAATTTGAACAAGCGTTGTCTTGGGAAATACACGAACCGTTATGCAAAATTTCATAATCCGAGCATCTTATCTCTTCTATACATTTACTCCTGTCTGCACCAATTTTAAAACCAGTTTTACACTGACATTTTAAAGTTGAGTCATCGTAGTAAGTTCCGTATCCGTGATTTTCTCTACAACTGTCGTCTTTACCTAAACACAGATTGCCTAGAGAGTTTTTTTGGTAGCCAGTATTACAGTAGAAACTATAACTACCATAGGCAGTTGAATTTGCTGGTGCTAACAAACAATTATCTCCACTCTTATAATATCCTGAATTACAAAACAAAACACCATAAGATTTATACCCTCCAACAACATCTACACGAGAAGTTGCACTACTTCCAGTGTATGGAGAAATGTATAGACCTGGAAGATAGGTCGAAGTGTCATAATAGTTGTTTAAATAGGTACTTTCGCTTCCGCCGGCAGTTTCCCCTGTATACGGATTTGTGTTTCCGGGAAAACTATAATTATTATATGGATTTCCGTCAGGACTTGAACGATAATATGAGGGTACATAAGTTCCGTTTGATTTCGTGTGGCCTTTCACATAGACATCAGCAAAAACAGAAGTTAGAAGAATGAACGGTAAAATTAGGAGTAAAAAAAAGTTTTTTAATTTATACATAGAATTTAATTATTTATACCAAGTCTTTACACCCTTGTGGTGAGAACAAGTCCCTCTATGGGAATTACTATAACTGTAAGTCCCGTCCCTACATTTAGCAGTTGGTGACTTTTTTGCATCAGTGAGAGATATCGTTGATACAGAAATGAAAGCAACGACTAAAAACATTTGTGTTATTTTTTTCATATTCTTTACTTAAACCAGTTGAAAATGTAATCTTTAAATCTTTTATAAACAGGAACCCACTCCTCTTTTTTGTCTTCGATTTTTATTTCTTTAATTTCAGTAGGCAATTCTTTTTTCTCGTTGGGAACTAACTTTTCAATTTTCTCTACTGGAGTTGATGGGAGTGTTTCTTCTTTCGGGATTACTTTTTTAGTTGGTTTTGCGATAGGTGCAATTATTTTTGCAGGCGTTATCACTTCCTCTGTTTTTATTTCAACTTTTATGTTTTTTTGCTCTACCGATGTTATTTTCGGTTGAGTTTTTAATTCTACTTTTTCTGCGACAAATGGTTTTCCATTGGGATACTTTGCCTTGTAAAGTGCTTTTACTCTTAATGCAACACTCTCATTTCTAATATACATATTCTGATATAGATTATTTGCTTTTTCTGTGGATAATGAGTCCATTAGTTCAAATAAAATTACAACCTTTTCTTGTGGATAATAGTTGTCTTTCGGTGTTGTTTTTTCTGCTTGGCTTGCTCTCAATTTGGCAATCTCTGCTTTCAATTCTGTAATTTGATTTTTATTTTGCTCTGTATTTTGTATTTGCGATTGGTGTAAAGCCTTTTGTTGGACCAAAGAATCTATTTGTGCTTGAAATTTTGCATCTATTTTTGCAGATAAAATATCATAGGCTGACTGAACAAAAGAGCCATTCTGTGCCATAGAACCTTTCAAATAGTTTTTTTCTATTTCCTTTTCTCTTTCTAATTCAGTTATCCTGTTTTCAATATCTAGTATAGAAATTCCAGGACTATTTTGAGATTGGTTTTCTAGTTTTCGTAATCTGTATTCCAAAGCCGATTTTTCTTCTTGTTGTTTAATGTAAACGTCGTCTGGTAGATAATTATAGTCGGTAGCAAAGGCACTTGTTTGTATTAAAAATACACTTAAAATCAAAAAAGTTATTATTTTATTTTTCATATTGTTTGTCGCGTTTTATTTTAAAGCCCTTTTCACACAAAAAACCTATCACTAGGAAAACCCGAGGGTTTACATACTCGTTTCCAAGTATGACGCGACAAACGCCCTAATGATAGGCTCTTTACATTTGTCGCGTTTTTGACCATATCCCAAATCTTATTTGGGGGTTAGGTCTCCGATATTTTATCGTCTAAATAATTATATCACAATTTTAAAAAGTAAAATTGGAAAAAATTATAAGGCTTCAATTTCCTGCTGAAAATTCAACCCCAGTATAGGCACCCCAAACCCTTTCCCCTCACTTCCTGTAACTTCTGTCCTGTTAGAATACCCCTCCTTTTTACCTAGTCTTTCACAGATAAATTTAGCCGTGTCTTGTTTAACTTTGAGGATAGAAGAATCTATAACTTTAATGGCTTTACCGCTTTTATTGGTCCTAGTTATTTCATAAGGTAAATTCAAAATAGTTTCTAATATTCCCTCGGCTTTACTCACAAAGTTCATTTTTCTTACTTTTTCACAGAACCACCCTGTATCAGTTATAGTTCTAGCGTAACTATCTTCATAGCCAGCACTAATTGCAGATTGATAAGCATTTGCAAAGTTTAGTCCTTTTACATTAATATATTCCTCCCAACAGAGTTTCTGGCGAGGGTCTAAGAAGTATTGGTTGGCTCCGTTTGGGTTGGTGGTTTTAGATTTGGTCTTCATAGGTTAATTGTAGCAAGGATTATTGTAGAAGCAAGACCGGAAAAATGCTATACTGTCGTCAGATTTATGAATGCTACACCTAGGTTAAACTTAGACCATCTTTTAAAAGAAATTCAAGAAAAATACCAATTACTTGGAAATTTAAATTATGCTGGTGAAAAATTTTTAAAAACCTATGCTGAATATTTGGATATTGCGGAGAAAATAGAGAAAACTAGTCAACTAGACGAAGTCCATAATTTTTCTTCCCCGAAATATTATATTTACATTGTGATAATTACAACAGTGAAGACCATTTCGGATACGATTGAAGAATACATTAACACAGATACAAATGAACTCTCTACTTTAAAACTCCAACTTATTACGGCCTTGAAAAGTTTATCTCATTTGGAAATACAATCTGAACTTGAAAAAAGTAAATTTATAGAGGCGAAAAAACTTTTTTATAAATTTATGTCAGTAGCGAACAAAATTGTCCCAACAATAGACGAAGACCCAGATTTATTTAAAAATTTAGAAAAGATATATGAAAACTATGAGCCGAAGTTAATAATTTTAACAGAGGAAATTCAAAAGGCACAAGAATTTAATTTATACGGAAGTATTAAGAGTTTAGAGAAAACTACCTTTGGACTTTCTGACCCTTTGAAACTTTTAGCAGGGAAAAAGATTTTAAAAGAAGAATTAACAAACCCCAGGTTCAGTAAGAAAATGTTTATGGATTTGGTGGAACCGATTCAAAGAAAGATTGAGCCATTTATAATTTTACCAAATAATTTTGTTGGTATAAAAAAATTGGAAATTTGTAAAGAAATATTAGATGTTTACCCAGACTTGAAATTAGTCTTTGAAGAAAAAACGAATTTGATAAAATTAGTTGGTATTAAAAAAATAGAAGAAATTATTTTAAGTTTAGAAAGTGACCAAACTACAATTGTGATAAAAAATGTCTTGGCAAGGCATAATTTGGAGCAAAATCTTAACGGTCTACTTACATCTTTTAAAAATAAATTCTTAGTTCAAAGCAAATCTTCCTTCAACAATGCAAATATGAAAAAGCAAGTTAAAAACATTGTAAGTGAAATTAACCGTAGTATCAAAGAAAAGAATGATTTTGATTTTATTTTGGTTTCTACAAAATCAGTTAAAAAAGACAGTAGTAAATTTATTTTGAGATTTAATTTAGAGTTGGAAAAAACGGCTGGGTAGGTGACATAAAAATTAAATAACAAAGAAGTCATATAAAATATGGCTTATTTTATATTTAAAATATGCTTGACAAGTTTTTGGCTGGACCAGTTTAATGGACACAGTTAAGTAATTAACTGAAACACATCGTCATAGAAACCATCTACGCAGGAAATTAGATGTAAAACTTTTTCTATAATAATTATTAAGGTGCTAATGGGAAAGGCAAGAAAATGAGTTCAACCATCACAAATCTCTCACTTGCCCACTTGTTTAGCATCGTAATAATTAATTGTGATATTGATGAGTTGCGTCTATGAAATATCACGAACTATGACTTTATATGGCTTGTTTCCTAATAAAATATAAGAGGAAACAAAGGCAAAAGGGTGGACTGCCTTAACTAAATATTAAAAAGGGTTTATACTAAATATGCTACACGAAAACGACCAATCAAATACAAAAAAATTGATACCAAAGGAGGGACAACTTCGTATTTCGTGTAGCAATGAAGTATTAAAAAGTTGTCCCTCTTTTGATATTAACAATCAAGAGGAAGTTGAAACCGAAATTGCACAAAAATTATCAGCAATTTTATTTGATAAATATGTAATATGGAAACAAAAACAAAAAACTCATACCAATACGGAAGAGTAAGCACGCCCGAACAATTAACTTCTGGCGACAGTTTAACTCACCAAGATAAAGTGACAAAAAATGAAGCAATCAGAAGAGGTATAAACCCAACAAATTTTTATGGCGATACAATTTCCGGGTCTTCAATTACCCGGGACGGTTACGACCAAATGTTTTTTGATTTAAAAAAAGCAAACAGTAAAATCCAAACAATATTCTACGTGATTATAAAATGTATTGACAGATACACAAGGGGTGGAGCAGAGTTCTATATAATGATGACGAACGATTTAAAAAAACTCAATGTTCAACTAATAGATGTGGCCGGGATAATCCAAGAAGAAAAAAATAGTTTGGAAGACAAAGGATTCACATACGAATGGAGTAAATACAGACCGAGCGAAACAGCAGAACTCATAGAAGCCCAAAAAGGTAAGGGTGAAAAACGAGATATCTTAACTAGGACCATAGGGGCACAAATTTCTCTAACCCAAAAAGGTTTTCGTATGGGGAGTCCCCTTGATGGAATGAGAAGCGAAACACAACTAACTGACGGAAAAAATAGAATTGTATTTGTCAGAAAAGATGGATTTGTGCATTTTATAGAAAAGATTTTTGAAATGAGGGCAAGTGGTGTAAATTCAGATTTAGAAATTATTTCAACTTTGAATGCTATGGGATACAAATCCCCAATAAGAAATAGGTGGTCAAAAAATAGAGAGAAACATCTAGGCCAAACAGGCGGCGGACCTTTAGATTTGAAACGGCTAGAAAAAATCTACTCGAAAGTTGGATATTGTGGAATCTTACTCCATAAGTGGAATAAATATTTACCGATAAATGGTCAGATAGAAAAAATCATTTCTATTGAAGTCTATAACAAAGCAAACAAAGGAAAAAGATTTATTGTCGAAAACAGTGATGGAACTTACGAAATAAAAACAAATTACAACCCAATTCAATCAAGGCCTAGATTAGAAAAAAATCCACTTTATCCGTACGCAAAAGTTGTTAAATGCCAATTCTGTGGTTTAGGCTTTAAATATAGCGCCGCAAAAGGAAAAAACAAAAAGAAGTCCAGTCCAGGATATCATTGTTCGTATAAACACGAATATTTTAGGAAGCCAAAAAAGGAGTTTGAAGATACCATAGAAAATTATTTGAAGTCGCTTTCTCTCACGGACGCTTTCGTTGAAAAAATGCAAAAAGAATTGGTCGATACTTTTTCAACTAAAAGTGGCGAACTAAAAAATAAATTTGCAAAGATATTTGTAAATATTGCAGACCTTAAAGCCGAACAGGAAAAATACATTAGCGAATACATTGCTACCAATAATCCAATAATAAAAAGTTCTATTGAAAGTAAAATCAACAAAATTGAAGAGCAAATTAAAAATGCCACAGATGTTGGTGAGGAAAATGAGGTTGAAGAATTAAATGTTGACGAGTTTCTTGCTTACACCAGAAATTTTTTGAAAGACCCATCAAATCTTGTTTTGGAAGAAAAAACAAATGTTGATACAGTGGGTGTTCTATTCAGTCTTATATTTGAAGAAAAACCGACCTACAATAATATCTTGTATCGAACACCTAAATTAACCAGTGTTTTCAAGCACTTTTCTGCAAACAAACAACCAGAAAACCAATTGGGGTGCCCAATGGGAATTGAACCCATACTAGGGGATCCACAAACCCCTGTGATAACCATTTCACTATGGGCACCATAGTTTTTTACACAGTCTTTAACACTTAAAGTGGATTCTGACATTTTAACACAGAAAAGTCTTTCTGGCTAATATTATTTTGAAAAAATTGGTATAAAAAAAGTGGGACCAAAAAGTCTGGCCCCACCAATATTGCCATAGCTGAAAAAACACTTACTCGCCTGCACCCTCCTCTTCCGAAGAGGTAGACACAGACTTATCGTGAGTCAGGCGTTTCCGCCGTTCACGCATGTAATGCTCTTCCCGCCATTGTCGACAGTCGATCTCCATCCACTCAGGGTGAATGTTCTTGATGAACCAGATTCCCTCGAAAGGATTATCTATCTCTCTAATGAGGCAGAAGATAAATGAGAAGATGTAGGTTGTAGAGCCGATGAGAAGTACCCCGCTCCAAGGAGTTGGATACTCCAAACCCATTGCACCACCGATAATGAAGATTGCCAAGATGGTCATGAGGGCATGTGCCAGAGGCGATACATCTTCATCACGTAAATGCATGAAAGTGTGGATGTCATAGCGTTTGATGGCCATACGCACCCCCTTATACTCCTCAAGAACTTTCGAAATGAACCACCCTGAGGTGACACTGTAAATAAGTGTTACGGAGGGCATGAAGTATGCCACCCAATACTCTTTCACCTCCTTGTGGAAGTGAATATGATTTTGGTACAAGACCAGATACCAAATAGTACACGCGATGAACACCGGTATTGCCGGTTGCAACATCAGCAATGCTGTTTTGATGACAGTTGTCACCAACTTCGTTTTGGTCAACCGTCGACTGTTAATCATATACGGTTCGCGGTAGAACTCTAAGTCACCAAATTTCATCCTAAACTCTTTCATGGTTTTCGGTTGTAACTTTCCCATTTGGGAAACTGCATTCTACCACATAAAAATACACATAGCAAAAATTAAATTTTAGGCTATACTTTTATTCTATGGATAAACCTCCGACTCAAGTATCAACAATAAACAGAGGCAACCCAGAGAGATTCAAATCAATAGTTACCACAGAAGTAAGAGAGTTAAAAGAAAAATTGGAAAATCTTTACAATATAAACGTTGCTCTACCAGAATTTTCCAGAAAAAGCTCCAGATTTGCTTCTCATATTCCAAAAATTAGAGATTTAGATGTTGCTAGCCCAGAAAAAGTGCAGAAAAATGAGACAGAGTGTCAACTGATTTTCTTAAAAAATTTAGAGGACCAGTTATCTAAACTCAAAAAAGCCTGTGACGACTCAAGAGTTAAAGACGGCCTCATGGGATTCTTTAAAGTAAGAAATGGAAAAAAAGTAACCATTAGACTCCCAGATTTCACTTCAAAAGTTGGCAGAAAAGTTATAGAAACTATCGAGAAAAGAGGTCATGTTAGTGGTCCAACAGAAGCAAAAGTAACTGGCGGTGAGCTAGCTTTAAGTTTGATATTTCACGGAATACCTGTTGTTCAAATTATTGCCCTGTCTGTAGCTGGTTACAAAGTAGGTAGAAAAATAAGACCATTTATTACAGTTGACAATAAAAACCCAGATGTCCGCGAGCTAAACATAACTCTAAATGCAAGCCAGCACGACCTAATTGCTATAATTAAAAATTACCAAACATCGGAAAATGCCCAAGAAGAACGAAACTCTAACGAAAAAGAAAGAGCTATAGCAGAACTTGTTGGCAAATACATTGGTGAAAATGTATCTCAAAAAACCAAAGAGCTTGCCAACAATTCACAAGCAAAATTGGCTTGTCTAAACTTATCTAACAGGATAGTAGCCGAGTTTGGAGTGATAACTTCAATTCCTCGTGAACTTTTTAACTTTAGAATGTTTCGTATTCCAAACGGACCAAAAGTTGAAAGCCCTTTGAGGGACAACAGTGGGGTTGGTTTTTACCAAGTTTTGCATCAATATCTTTTAAATGTAGAACAGATACTTACAACTGCAAGATCTAAAGCTTTAGATCTGCATCCAAACAATTCTGTACATAGAAAACTAAAAAACAAGACCATACTTGCTGGCAAACATTTTAAAATTGGTTACAACACCATTAACATTCCAATGAAAGTTAACATCGAAAGTGCTGCAGAAGCGTTGGTAAAATATTTAATCGAACCTGAAAATAAATAACTTTACCTGCGCCTGCACTCATGTAGAAAAAACACCAAATTCTTGGTGTTTTATCTCATGAGTGCCCCCGACTGGACTCGAACCAGCATGCCGTTAAGCGTTACCACCTCAAGGTAATGGGTCTACCAATTTCCCCACGTGGGCAGACTTACATTTTAGCATTTTAAATGTAAAAATAAAACTCAAGTTTTTTTCTTGAGTTTTATTTAAATTTAATTTTAGATGTTATTTAACAATTTCGTTTTTAGTGTCGGTATTTTTAGCAATTTTAGCTTTTGTAGTTTTCAAAATTTTACGAGTTTCTTTGGCTGCTTTTTCACGAACAAAGTAAATCTTTGACTTTCGAACGTCGTTTGAACGTACTATTTTTATAGATTCAACGGCTGGTGAGTAGAGTGGGAAAATTCTTTCTACGGCAACGTCACCTGACATTTTTCGTACTGTAAATGTTGCACCAGCCTCTGTACCATGCTTTCTTGCGAGACAAAGCCCTTCAAAAGATTGGATTCTAAATTTTCCATCTGACTCTTTTATTTTTGTTGCTACTTTCAAAACGTCTCCGGACTTAAATGTAAGAGCCTTTCGCTCAGCCACATCTACAGTACTTAGTTTTATTGCTGTTATTTGACTAGACATATATTTTTATTATGGAAGCATTATAACACAAAAATCCCAGCCTCGCAACAAAAAGTGACACACAAAAATAGATAGGCTATACTAAAACAAATAAATATGAGTTCAGAAAATTTAAATAGTTTTTGGAGAGCTGAACCACCTAAAACAACGGAAAAAGTTTTACCTCCCCACCTTGACGAACAAAAAGCAATTTTGACGATAAAAAATATTTTAGACATCTATGATTTTAACCAAATTACAACCGAGCATATAGGGGCAGGAACAATAGAAAATCTTGTTTTGATGATTTTCAATATCAAAGAAAAAATTCATGAATACGATGTTATCGTAGGGGATGACGATAGTGGCCGGATTCCCGCCTTACTTGTTTGGAGGGTGGCCTGTCTTGTCAGAAGAAAAGCTGGCCTAAAGTCCCCTTTTTTTTTACCCTTGGCAGCTGGAAGAGACTTGAATGAAAACCCTAAAAGACAAGAGGACATAGGGAACGAATTAGAAAAAGTATTATGTAAATTTGTGATTCCTCCGAAACTACTTGTTGTAACAGACCATATCACGACCGGTGAAGGAATGAGCAAACTTGACTCATTATTGACAGATAAATTGCACACACATTTTCCAGACGCAAGCAAGAAAACAGCTGACGTTCTGACTGGTACTTTAAAAATTGAGTCAGAACTAGACCCAGATCTGGCTTTAAGAACTTGGTATGGACAAAATGATAAAACAGTTAGAGGTTTCTATAGAGACAAAGGAAACACTGGCTTTACGAAACACAAAGACTTGGACTCTGCCAGATCATTACCCAACACGTACAGGCAAGTGTTAAACAAAGCCCGTAATAAATTTACAGACTACAGAAAAACTAGGCGTGACATAGCAAGACTCGCACCTATTTTAGCTCAAATAGTTTCTTAAAATCTTTTGGTATTGATGACTCTACTTTTATTTTCTCTCCGTCAAAAGGACTAAAAAAAGTAATGCTCTTTGCATGTAAAAGCTGCCTCACTTTTTCTTTACCAAAATATTTTTTCTCGAAATTGGTTTTTGTTGGTCCATACAAATGGTCGCCGACTATAGGATGCCCAAGACTTTTAGAGTGGATACGTATTTGGTGGGTACGACCTGTTTCAGGGAAAAACGCAACCAAAGACAATTTCTCACCGAAGATTTCTAATCTTTTTATAACTTTGTATCTTGTCAGCGCCTCCCTCTCCTCTCCTCTGTATTTCCCTACCGTCTTTACAACTTCCTTTTTTCGAAAGTCAGACTTACTCCTGGCTATAGCTGTGTCTATTATTCCAGTCTCATATTTGTAACTCCCCCAAACCAAAGCAACATATTCTTTACGAATTTTATGAGTTACAAATTGATTTTTTAAATTTTCATACGAGTCTTGGTTTTTTGCTAACAACAAACAGCCAGTAGTGTCTTTGTCTAGTCTATGCACTATCCCGGGTTTTTGCACTTCTACCTTTACTCCCAAATTTTCAAAAATCAAATTCTCACCGACTCCCTTTAGAGTTTTAAAGTTTTTCAAAACATAATCAGCAATAGTAATTGCTCTTTTTTCTTTAGTCACTTTTTCAGCCTTACCGTCTCCATGTACAACAAAACCCGCTGGCTTGTCTAAAACCAACAGGTTCTTGTCTTGGAATAATACTTTTATTTTCATAAAAGTATTATAGCAAATTTATCTTAAATTACTTGCAACATTTTGAATGCACAGACATTTTCCCTGGGCCAACTAAAGCGATACCTATAGAGCAAACCAACAAAAGAAGTTGAAACTCGTATCCACCCGCCATTGCATTGAAACCATTTTTAAAATGCACCATAGAGATAGCCACTATCATGATCACTGCAAAAAGACCACCAACCAATCTTGTCATTACCCCAGCTGCCATAAGTAGACCTCCTAAAAATTCTACATAAGCTACGGCGTAAGTCAAAAATGCCCCAACGCCCATAGACCCAAACATTGCCAAAGTTCCTTCCATGTTGGAAACTTTCATCCAGCCGTGAACAATAAAAGTAGCCGCTACAGAAAGACGGATTATCAAGAGTGCAATGTCCAGGTGTTTTGGATCATTAGAAACTCCACAGGCCAAGTCACAGATTTTTTTACCATTCATAAGTATTTATTTGTTTTTTGTATACATTAAAAATGTGTATACCTGCACTAAAGTATACTCGAGACTAGTAATGTTTTGCAATACCCCTGTGGGCGATAGAGGACTCGAACCTCTGACCTTCGCTGTGTAAAAGCGTTGCTCTACCAACTGAGCTAATCGCCCAAATATTTTTTACTTTATTTGAACAGAAACATTATAACAAGGAGTGAAGAAAAAGTAAATGCTGGGGGCAAATTTTGTTAATACTCTCAAAACTTGTATACTTTTTTGCAAATGGCAAAACACGTAGTAGCAGAGGCAAGAGCTGCAGGAAAAAATATGGTTGTTAACAGTACCCCGTCACAGATAACCAGTTCTTTTAACTATGACCCCAATGCCGAAAATTTAAAACCTGCTAACAACAATCCGCCAGCCAAGAAAACTAATGCATCCAATATCTACCCACTGATAAAAGATTCAAACCCAGAGGTGGCTCAAAAAAAAGCCCAGCAGAGAGCGGCTAGCCTCAACCCAGACAAAGCTGAAGCAGAACTCAGTAGGCAAGAAGGAAAAGAAGCTGAGCAAACATACTCCAAGGCAACTAAAAAACTTTTAGAAGGCCAGACAAAAGTAGAAAATCCGGACTCAAAGGAAGCAAGCCAAGAGGAAGAATCTGCGGAGCTGCAAAAAGTGCAAGAGGAGCAAGCAAGAGAAGAACAAGAAAAAATAAATTTATTCCTTGCTCAAGATGCTGAAAGAGCGGAAGAAGAGGAGATTGACGCCCAAGAAACAAAAATGCGCGAAATAGAAAGTAACTTGAGGCTAGCTGGTTACAAATTTACCAGAGAAGATATAGAGTTTTTCATGGCGTCCGACTTTAAAGTAAACTTTCCTGTAGGCATGACCATTACAGCTGGTGTGTCTTTTTTAACTAGTGTTTTCTTTTTTTTCACTTCCCTAGTCATGTCTGTAGGAGGCTCGTTGGCAGGCTCTCCACTTGCCTGGCTTTCTACACTTGGCTTTAGCTTGGTTGTAAAGGCAGTACTCGAAACTACCAGTCTTGGAATTTTTGTAATTGGCTACATTACTCAAACAGCCTTTAGTTTTGGAGAAATCGGGGTAATGATTTACTATTTAA
Source organism: bacterium (assembly GCA_043719155.1). Classification (GTDB taxonomy): domain Bacteria; phylum Patescibacteriota; class Minisyncoccia; order Phycocordibacterales; family UBA5272; genus JBBQKQ01. Next base: position 42,902 of record JAYSUJ010000024.1, read on the forward strand.
AAACTGGCTCTTTAGTTGCAAGAAAAGGAAACTTGGTCAGGAAATATTTAACACGCTTGATAATTATCTGGCTGATAATTTTCTTTATTGGCTGGATCCCTGGCTTAGGCTTGATAATTTATTTTGCAGGAGGTCGAGGAATCTGGAGACTGGTAAAACGAGAAACAAGAAAAGTTGAGAAAATAATAAAAAATGGTCTGCAGTAAAAACATTTTAACCATTGTAAAATATAGGATTTATGGTATAATTTTCCTATCCAAAAATTGCTTCCGTAGTTCAATGGATAGAACAGGAGACTTCTAAGCTCTTGATGTAGGTTCGATTCCTGCCGGAAGCACACAAAAAACGTTTTATCTTACTGTCGTACCCGGCTCAGGTTCCCCCACCGGACTCACCATAAACAAATTTCCAGCATCTCCACCGGCAAACAGAAGCATACCGTTACTCTCAAACCCCCGCATTTTTCTTGGTGCCAAGTTTGCCACTACGCATACATATTTACCAACAAGTTCGTCTCCTGTTTTAAAATATTCTCGTATGCCTGATAAAATAGTTCTGTATTCTGGAGACACACTTTCTTCTCCCGTTTCAGAAATTACTTGTTTTGTTTCCCCTACGTCTACTAAAAATCTATAGAGCTTGTCAGCCCCATCTATCGTGTGACACTCTAAAATTTTGCCAATTTTAAGTTGAACTTTTGCAAAATCTTCGATACCAATAGTTTTTACAACATTCACAGTTCCTTCTTTTTTAATTTCATCTGTTTGCATATTTATATTATATTTTATTACATGTCTTCACTATCTGCAATTCCCTGCTCAAATTCTTCTTGCTTTTTCTTTTCCTCGTCAGTCTTCACATTCACTTTGTCTAAATATCTTTGTAAAATTAGGGCGGCTGCCCTGTCATCTATGTCTTTCTCATTGTCCAAATATCTTGCATGCTTACTAGTTAAAAACTCTTTCTCATATTTAAATTCTATCTCCCCATTTAAAACTCTTGCCTCGTATTTTTCTTTCATCATGTTTACAAAACTTTGAGTCTTTTCCCAAATGTGATTATGTATACCTTTAGAGTTTACACTTTCTCCAAAGATAATTCTTTCAAAAAGCACATTACTCAACATATGGTCTAGCTCGGCCTCCAGACTTTCAGTCGGCACAATTTTTAATGGCACAGCCACTGTTCCCTTGTCGTCACTCACTGCTAGCCCACATTTTTTGGCTCCAAAGTCTACGGATAAGTATTTCATGTTATTCATTATAGCAAAGTTATTGAAAAATTAGAAATATGTGTTATAATTTTGGAGTTCTCAAAAACTCTGCTCGGGTAGTTCAATGGATAGAATATAGGATTGCGGTTCCTACGATACAGGTTCGATTCCTGTCTCGAGCACAAAGGGGTGAAACAAAAAACACATAAATTATGTGTTTTTTGTTTCGTGTTTTCAGTCAATTTTACACTAACTCAAAGTGTTGAGCTAAAACGTAAACACCTGAAAGTCCTACCAAAATGTATACTAGACTTTCTAAACTTGCCATTGACCCAAAAATCATACTTACCAAGTTGAAACCAACTGCGGTCAACCCCCAGTTAAGTGCGCCAATTACTACTAACCACCAAGCCACCATTCCTATTGTTTTCATATATATATTTTTAACTAGGATTCCCCTAGTCTGTTATAAGTATAGCTATATTTTTAAAAAGTGTGCAACTAGTTATCCCCTTTATCTTTTATTTAATTTTGTATTTTTTAAACTTGTAAAAATACATAACTGCCATGTTTATTGAGAAAGTTACAAGGAGCAGAATTATAAAATACCAAAACCCAGCACTAGTAAATTTCGGCAAAGTATCCCTGGTCATGTAGTTGACTATTCCTGCTACTACCCCAATTGTAGTTATAAGTGTCAGTGACGAGATAGAAGACTTGGTACTTTCAGTCTGTAAAACTCCCAGCATCTCATTGGCAGAGTTTAAATAGTTTTTAGTCATGGACCAAAGGCTTTTTACATAGTCATGAGTATCTAAAAGAGTTTCAAATTTGTATTGAAAAAGAGGGTGGAGATTTTTATAATCGTCGCCAAGATTGGTGAGTTTTTGTCTGGTTTTCAGGTAAACCGGCATTTGGTTTATCCTTGCTTCTATCAGGTTTATCGTTTTTTGCTCTTGCTGCAATTCTTCTCTTGTCTTAAAGATTTCATCTCCCCTTAAATAATCTTTACTTTTAATTATATTAATTTTTTCCCAAATCTCTCTGTGTATGTGTAAATATCTAGCCATCTGAGCTTTAAATTCCCTAAAGAAAATTTCAGTCTCGGCAAACAAGTTAAATACTTTATCATTTGGTAAATTTTCTAAGATCATTATTTTTTTACCTTTGTAAATCCCAACTTTTTCTACTACAATTTTAGAACTTATCTCATCCTCCAGCTTTTCGAACACTTCTAAAATATCTGCCATCGCCCCAGCTTCTACATTCAAAATAAATGGGTAGATATTTTCTATCTTAGCCAACTCTTTTGGTACTGGTGCACCTCTGGAAAATAAATATGAAAAAGCTGTCGCTAGCTTTGTTTCATAAAAGTTTTTTATTTTTTCTATTTCTTTTACTAAATCTAGTAAATCATTTTTTTTATCGTTTTTTTCTATATTTACTTTTAGAGTTATCAGGCCATCTTCAAATATATTTAAAGAAAAGCTACCTTCCAAAACTATATCCAAATATTCCATTTCTGCCACAACTCTTTCACAACTTTTTACCTTTAAATTCTTAAGGTTTTTTGTTACAACTTTTTTATCTAGACCAAGCAAATCTTTACCAGACAAAAAATTTTGCATTTCTGTCAAATGCAGAGTTGTCCTTTGAAACCAACCACCTATGGTTACAGATTTTATTTTCACTAAAAAAGTTTAACACAACTTTTTGTTTTAACTACGCAGTTTCCAACCAGTTTGAAATATGTATATTGTTAGACCCAAGAAAAGTGCAGCTATAGTACCCAAAACTACAATACCTAAAAGTAGTGAAGCGTCATGGTAACCAGTCAAGGCATATCGTATACCGTCTGTGGCGTAAAAAAGTGGGTTAAAGTGAATCAGAAAACGCAAGTTTTCAGGCAGCATCGACACCGAGTAAAACGCTCCACCAAGAAAAGACATGGGAGTAATAATAAAATTTTGAGCTAGGCCCATTTTCTCAAAACTGTTGTCCGCCCAGATGCCTACAACTAAGCCCATAATCCCAAAAACAAAAGATATAAGCAAAACATAAAACAAAAGCATAAACGGGTGCGCAATAGCGTTTACCCCAAACATCAAACCTACAATGGAAAGGGCTAACATAATACAAATACCTCTGAATAAACCATTAGCCACCAGAGAGAGCACCAGTTCAACATAAGAAATTGGGTAAGTTAAAAAATCTTCTATAGTTTTACCAAATTTCATAAAGTAAATTGAAAAACTAGTGGCCCCAAAAACTGACATAATTAAGTTCATGGCAAAAATACCTGGGAAAACGAAAGAAATATATTTTATGCCCTCGATACTTTCTATTTTGCTGCCCACCACATAACCAAAGATAAATATATACAGTGAGGCAGTAACAAAAGGAGCTATTAGAGCTTGACCTAAAACTCTTTTATTTCTAGCTACTTCTCTTTCTATCAGTGTGAAAAAAGGAATCAGTCTGGTTATTATTTTTTGCATATTTTTTATATTTTAATTAGTAATTGTAATTTAAGAAAACATTTTTATTTGATTAATGTAATCACTAACTTTTTCAAGAGTTTCCGACACTGTTAAAACTTCGTTATCAATATAATACCCTTCTTTTACATTATCAACCATACTAAAAACAAATTCAGCAGACTCCTTCCCGAAAACTTTTTCTCTTTTTGAGTCTCTCTCAATACACACCTTAAGTGAGCTAAACAAAGTAATAAAAAGTACGTTACCCCTAAACTTAGATTTCAAATCTTCCACTTGGTCTTTGTAATAAAAACAACCACACAGTAAATTTATTTTATCTGACACACAACTTTTAAAAACTATTTCATTGGATTTTATAAAATTTTCTAAAGGAATGCCATCGTTCGCACTTAAATTATTATCGTCAATAATTTTATCCAAAGACAAATAATTATAAACTAGACTGTTTGCGAGCAGCTTTGAAATTGTGGTTTTCCCAACTCCTAATGGTCCACGGATAACTATCAATTTTTTACTTGACAGATCTTGGGTAGGTGTTATACTTTCTATACTAACGCCAAATGGCGCCTGAGAAACCCCGTGTAAAAACGGGGTTTCGTCTTTATGTAAAATTACCCTATTAACTTGAGCAACTAATTTCAAAAACTCATCTTCCGATTGTTTTTTAACACAGTTCCAATCATCGAAGTTTTTGCTAATGTCTTTTTGTCCTAAAGGGACTTGGTTTCCATGCATAAAAAAATTATTTCTGGGTTATCTCCAAATACTTATCCTGCAATTTTCCATTCTCCATTGCTGTTTTAATACTTTCGTCATAAACAATTTCGCCCCCCTTTATTATGACTACTCTTTCACACATTTCCTCTATCTCCTCCAAATAATGTGAAGTGAGGATAATAGTCTTACCTTCTTTGTGTAAATCTTTTAAATATTTCCAAATAGCTTGCCTAGTTTCTACATCTACCCCCGCAGTTGGTTCATCTAAGATAATTATTTCAGGGTGATGTATCAAGGCTTTGGCAACAACAGTACGACGTTTTAAACCTCCGGAAAGGAAGTTGAACTTTTTCTTTCTATGTTCTTGCAAACCAAAGGCTGTCAACATATCCTCCACCCTTTTCTTTCTCTCCTCACCGACAATACTGAAAAACCCAGCCTGATAGTACAGGACGTCTTCCACCAAAGCAAAGAAATCTATATTGAACTCTTGGGGTGACAAACCTATTTTAGTTCTAGCTTGTTTATAGTCCTGTACCACATCATGTCCGAAAACTTTTATACTTCCACTTGTCGGCTCGGAAACTCCAGTTATACAGTGTATGGTTGTGGACTTGCCAGCCCCATTTGGACCCAGAATCCCTACAAACTCACCTTTTTTTATTTCTAAAGACAAGCCTCTGATGGCCAATTTTTCATCTTTTGTTCCCGCTTTATATACTTTTACTAAATTCTCAACTTTTATGGCAGACATATTTTAACCCTGCTTCATTTCCATTTTACCTATAAAGTCCATTTTACCAATTTTAACCCCCTTGTTTCTTAAGATATTGTAAGCTGTAGAAAGGTGGAAAAGTGAGTTTTGAAAAATAAAGTTCTCCAAATATTCTGGACCTTCAAAATACATACCACTTGGCATCCAGCCCATAGATATTCTCCTATTTTCAATATCTTCAACTTTTTCTATATCCATACTTTGTAAAAATTCTTTTGTTTTCTTTATTCTTTCTTTTAGTTCTAAAATTGTCTTTTCACTGTCCTCAAACTTCGGTGCGTCTACCCCAGCAAGTCTAGCTACACCCCCTTTGGCATTGTCAGAAAAAATTTGTACTTGTCTTTTAAAATCATACATATCAGGTGCCAGTCGTGCCGACAATATCTCCTCCTCACCTACCCCACTTTCCGCCAAATACCCTTCGGCTTTTTCAAGTAAATTGTTCATGTTGTCACAAGCTCGTAGCATCATTTTGTAAAAAAGTTCGTATTTATTTTTCATATATTTTATTGTAGGTTTAGTATAGCAGACCCGTCAAGAGGACTATATAAAAATCCTATAGACTTTTAAATCCTCATACTTGTATTTTTCCTTTAGTTCTTTGAATACAGGCGCGAGTTTTACATTTCCCTCTTCATCTTTTTTTAAAATGTTTTTCTTAAATGCTTTTTTAACTTCATTTGGTACAGAAAAAATATTTACATGTTTGTAGTTTTCATCATTTTCTAGAATTTTAGACACCTCTGCCTTTGTAACTTTTTTATTTTTAAAAAGTTCTTCAACATGTTTTAAGATACTCTCAAATTTCATATCTCGCATCTCACATATTTCAGATATACTTTTTTCAAATTTAACAAGCTCCAAAGTTTGTTCCTGGGTACTTTTTTCAACTACTCTTATCTTTTTCTCTACTCCTCCATCCCAGACACCACCACAATCGTCTATAAATTTTTTCTGAGTTTTTTCAAGTTTTTTTAAATCAGCTTTTAAAAACTTTTCCTGAATAAACCTAGAATCTTTACGTATCTTTTCATCAAATTCACAAATGTTTTGATTGACTTGTAAACTTTTAGGATTATAGCTTTTTAAGTAAAGCCCATCCAGACTACGCAAACGTGACAGTGCCACATAACCCTGACCAAACTCAAACGTCTCACCAAGATTAATAATAGCCTCGTCCAAACTCATACCCTGACTTTTGTGAACCGTGATAGCCCAAGCTAATCGTAGTGGGTACTGAGAGAGTCTAGCCTTTACCTTGCCGTCATCCTCCAGTTTCCACTCTTCTTGTTTTACCTCTATTGTTTTACCAAAACTTTTTTCAACAACAATTCGAAATGGCTCTAGCTCCACAACTTTGCCCATAGTCCCATTTACGTATTCACCCTCCAAAGAATTTTTAGTAAACATAACTTTGGCTCCAACTTTCAACTTTAAAATCTCTGGACTTAGACAATTTCGTATCAATCCTTCTAAGGGTTTAGAGCTGCCAATTGTCACCATTTTATAGACAAATTCCCTTTCCGTAATTAAGTTTAGCTTCAAATTGTTTATCTCATCGACATTTTTATTATGTGAATGTAGCTCTAAAATATCCAAGTTTTTTTCTGTTACGATGTCTTTATTGTCTTTATCTTTTTTGCTTATTTCGTCCTCTTCCAATACCACCAACTCCTCCTCGTACTCACCCTCGTCTAAAACTTTTTTTTCTTCCTTTAGTCCAAGCTTTTTAAAAGTTTTCTTTTTTACCTCTTCTAAAATCTCTACGTGCATTTCATCGATAGTATTTTCTCGTATAGCCAAAAGTAATTTAGTAAAAGTTTCATCTGTCTGTCTAAATTGTTCTTCTAAATAGCAAGTTAGTGGCCTTGCCTCTTTCCAAGCTGCTCCCATAAAAGCAAAAAACTTTCTCTCTTCACCCTTTTTCATAATCGGTGGTAGTTGAAAAAAATCTCCAACAAAAATAATTTGCACCCCACCAAAAGGCTTGGTTGGGTCTTTTATACCCTTTAAAACAAAATTTACATTGTCCAAAGTTTGGGCATCCAACATGGATATTTCATCTATGATCAAGACTTTAGTATTCTGAATTTTCTTGACCAATTTTTCCCTCTCCATTATTTTATCCAACTTGTATTCATCTATTTCCTTTTCAATACCAATACCAGAAAAACTATGAATAGTAGAGCCACCAATGTGAGTAGAGGCTATACCTGTAGATGCGGTAATAGCCGGGTAAACACCTTTGTCTTCTAAATATTTGACATACTGATTTATAACATAAGTCTTTCCTGCCCCTGGAACACCAGTTAAAAAAACATTGGAGCCAGTTTTTAAAATTTCCAAGGCCTCGGTTTGTAACATACTATTTTCTTTTAGAATTATAGCATTTTAAACAAAGCCAGGGAAAAAGTCTATTTTTATATTTCTGCTTGGCACACCCAAATCTTTTAGGATTTTTTCAAATCCAAAAACCATACTGTGTGGCCCAGAAATGTAGAAGCACCTTTCCTTAAAGTCTGGCACTTCTTTTTGTAACAAGTTTTTATCTATAAATCCAAATCTAAAGTCCTGATAATTTAAAACACTCTCCTCTACTTTTTGACCAACGTCAGTCACAGTATAAATAGTTTTAATATTTAATTTTTCTTTAGCTTCATCAAAAATATTCTTATAAGCAATGTCATCTATAGTTTTGTTAGAATAAAAATGAACAATATCTCTTTTAGAATTTGTATCCAAGCAAAACTTAATCATGCTGCGAAAAGGGGTAACCCCGATACCTCCCGCTATAAAAACTAACTTTTGTTTTTTATTTTTAGGTAAAGTGAATTCTCCCGCAATCTTAGATGCCGACACAGTATCGCCAGTTTTAAGTGCTAATAAATCTCGCTTGAACGTACTCGGTTCTGGGTAATATTTTACTCCGAGTTTTATTTCTTTTTCTGTTGGAGATGATGCAACTGTGAAATATCTTCTATTCCCCCTACTGTCTGACAAATTATCTTGTACAGTAAACTCCATATATTGCCCTGCTTTGAAATTCATCTTCTTGTCTTTTTTAAAAACAAATTCGAAAACATCTTCAGCAACCTTATTTACCTCTTTCAAAGTTAGGGAGAGCCTGATTTTAGGACTAGCCAAGTATGAGAATAAATTACCCAGCACCAAAGCCAGTTCAGGTGTAGAGTAGAAGCTGCCAAAATGAATGAGTGGAGAAAACAACGCACCTACTATTGCCCCATAAATTATTCTTGTAATCCTTTTCGGAGGAGTTGTAAGTGGCTCGGTCAGCATAAATAAGGCAAAAAATAAAATGGGTGACAGTAAAAAAATATTTAAAGTGTAGCTGAAGACGTTTTGCTGATTGGTATAAAAAATACAAATGAAAATTGTTTCTAAAATAAATATAGTTAGGAAAGAAAATATAAGATCGAACCTTTGTGTCTTTCTGACAATCAATAGGCCAGTAATAAAAACTGCTGGCAGTAAATATATGTTGCCCACCCACCAACTCGCCGATAAGTTTAAAAAGAGCGCCGTCAAAACTATCGAGACAGCAACGGGATTGAAGATATGTTTAGAGAAAATTGCCAAGATATATTTGCTAGCCTGTGCTAAAACAGAGGCCCAAAAAGCTATGACAAAAAATGTTTCTGCAGTCTTATCTGTAAAAGGGTTGATAAGCAAGACCAAAATAAGTGCCGTGATGTAGACAGACTCTAGGTTAGCTGGGACTTTAAAAACAAAAGCAAAAACTTTGTTGGTTATTGCAGAAACCGCAAGAATGAAAAAAGTAGAAAATAAAAGAGAGACTGGATTAAAACTTAATAGACCAAAAAAACTTAGCCCAAGTGCGTTAAGCCAAATTAAAAGCAATGCGTACAAAACCAATTTATACATCGTTATCTTATTTAAAAAATCATCGATCTTATTTAACATATTTTTGAAAACCACTTGTCATGGTGGCCATACCTTCTTTGTCTATTATATACCCTTCTAAATCATAACCCATTTTTTTCTTTTCTTCTAAGAAATAAGCCCCTGCTTTCCCCATGGCAAATATAGCGGTCACAAATCTGTCAGCTTCTAAAATATTTTCTGCCACAATGGTCACACTTACAATCTCATTTAAACCATCTTGGTAGTTATTTGGATTATATATATGTTCACCTCTGGCATATTTCGCGGACGTAGCCACACCGACATTACATAGGTTTAAAACTTTAATAATTTCGCCCTCTGGTTGAAATGGATTTTTTATCCCAACTCTCCAATTTTCTCCATCTGAGTTTTTCCCAGAGACTTCTATATCGCTCCCAATATCTATCAAGAAGTTTTTACAACAATTTTCTCTTAAAATGTTTGCCGCACCATGTATTGCCCAGCCTTTTACCAGACCTGATGGGTCAATTTTACCATCATCTTTTTTTACATCAAAAAAGTTTTTGGTTTCTGATTTTGTTTTTTCACACAAAGCTAAAACCTCGCACATTTCAGGAGAAAAATTTAATAAAGATATTTCACCTCTATTTATTTTAGATACTTCACTTGTACTTTTATAGGTTGAAAATTTTTCATCTATCTCCCGCAAATAACTAAAAACTTTAAAAGTTATATTTTCAAAATCTACATCCTTGTCTACTATTTCCACCAATACTTGCATGCCCATTATAACTTCAGTTGCTCGCATTTTAAGTGGATTTATTTAGCTTGGGCGAGGGCACTTGTCAATGACTCTACAAAAGCTGGGCTGGTATAAGATGCTCCGGAGACCGCGTCAACATTGGCAGACTGAACCTTTATGGCCTCTTGTTTTAAGATAGGTAAAGCACTCTGATTTACTTGTCTAGATCGGTCTTGCTCATCAGCATAGGATAAAATTTCCACGTCCACTAAAAACCCATTTTTAATAACAGCTGCTACTTGCAATGTCCCATAGTAAGCATCTATAGCCGGACCAGTAAAGGTACCATCTTTCGCAAAACTTCCCCTCGTTGTATTAGCATAAACTTCAGTAGACTTTTCTATAGAATTTACCACCTCTTCTTCTGAAGGAGAGTACCTATAAAGTGCATAAGTTAAAAAAGTGCTCACCACCAAAATTGATAAAATATTTTTCTTAAATAAAACCATGCTTGTACAGTATAAACTAAATTTATTTTTTTGAATTTATTTTCTGAAAAATTAAAATTAATGAAAGTATAGAGATGGCACTGAAGGCTAAAATAGCCATAAGTGGTATGGTTATAAACCCAAATACTAGAATAGAGCTTTCAGTACAGGATGGTGTAAGTCCAACTACCGAGCAAGCCATATCTATTTTGTTTCCAAGCACAATATTTTGATAGTGAAAGTAATAATGGTAAGCAGCTATCAGTCCTCCACCCAAAGAAAGCAGTAAAGTCAAAAACTCTATATCTTTCTTTTTGAAATAAATTGCCCACAAAATAATCGCATCGATGGGAAACATAAAAATTCTCTGCCACCAGCAAAAATCACAGACAGGTGTGTAATAAATAAATTGATAAGCCAAAACCGATAGAGTAGAAAAAATTGAGGTGAAGCCGATTAATTTTAAAATAAAAAAATAATCTAAATCCAAGTTTTGCCAAAATTTATCTACCAAAAAAATGGTTAGAGAAAACAGAAAAAACAAAACAACCGACACTGAAAGAAAAGTTGAAAATGTATCTACATCTAGCATATTTATGTAATATAAATTAACTTTAACAGATATCTAATTTCTAATCAAATTTAACCGCAGTCCCGATAGCTGTGACTGTAACCATATTGGAAATTTGTGTTTCTATAGATACTCCTATAACAGCATCTGCACCAAATCCGACAGCTCTTTCCTCTAACTCTTTCAAACAACCATCTCTGGCGTCTTTTAAAGCATTTTCAAGAGTTGCCGACCTCCCACCAAAAAAATCTGTAACACTGGCAAATATATCTCTTACTACATTTACTCCAACTATGTTTTCTGCAGTAACTACACCAAGATAATTCAAATTATCCTTTCCCTGCAAAACATCTGTTGTAGTAATTAGAATTTTATTCTTCATATGAAAGTATTTTTTATTTAAAATTTGCTAAAATCTTATTCTGTTCCGCTAATTGTTTTCTGAAACTGTCCAATTTATTTTTTTGCATTAAATTTTTGTTTTTAATTTTATCCAATATAGCAATTTCTGTAGCTAGTTGATCTATACGTTTCTGCACATTTTCTTTCTCTAAGTGTGTCTGAGCTCCAAATATCATTCTTGGTTCTGGCATATAAACTAAATTGACAAAATGTAAGCCGCTATTTGTAGACCGATAAACGTATAACCTATCATTATTGCAATTTGCTTTGGCCAATAACTTTTTTTAGTGCCACCCCAGATTACTGAGGCAACTTGTATCGGCATCATATAGCCCAACCACATAAAGAAAGCATAGAACTGGGCTGCTACACCCTGCAGGTTACCAAAAGCTAGGTTACTAGCTAAAACAAAAGTAGTGATAATCGTCAATATCAGTTGCAGACCGTAAAATGGCATCATTTCTTTTTGCATTTTATCCATTTGTTCTTTGGTCCATTTCTCACAATCTTCGTTCATTATTTTCATCCACAATTTACCAAACATAAGTGGTGAGTGCCAGACAGCACCTAGTACAAACTGTACTACAACAGCGGCAACAACTAGTGCAAAATTTATTTCCATATATTTATTCTTTTTTTTAGTCTTTTAAACAAATATAAGTCTAACTTACATTTGGTTTTTTCACAAAACGCAAAATAAAACTGGTACCCACATCCTCTACAATTACCTGCCCACTTTCTATTTCATTTTTGTAGACAATATTTATAATTTTCAGAAAAATTTTAAATCTTCGCTCTTCTACTTCTAACCTTTTAACAAACTCCAAACTAGACCTCATGTTTATAAACTCTAAAAGCTCTGGGTCTGAGTCCACAGCAACCTCTGTCTGACTCAGTTCATTTTTGTACATACCCACCAAAACAAAAGGCGGCTGCGACTCTAACATTTTTTTATCATATTTATCACTTAAATACTTTCGCAACTTATCCACAATCTCTAAATCATCGGAGTGCTGAAAATAAAAAGCTTTTACAGATTCGTCAATTGTCAAAATACTATTAAGAATTTTTTTAAGATTTTTGCCGTAAAGTCGCAGATTCATTTGTCCTTGCATATCGGCAAAACCGTATTCCTCAGTTTTTAAGGAAACTTCCAGGTTAGCATCATTGTCATAAAAGTAAGGAGAAGCCCGAACTACAAAAACAAATCCATGCGAAAGATATTTGTACACATAACTCTCCAGCTCTGGTTCTGGGTTATCCACTTTGTACAAAGTGTCTAGACCTAAGCAATCTTCTTGGCTGTCTACATTTTTAACTTCCAACACAGCTTCTGGTTTATTTATATCTTCTGGTATTTTCATATAGTGTAGTATGTTTAAAAAAACTATTGGGTTTTTGTAGTTTCCTGTATTCCATATTTAATACCCTTGTCCGCCTCGGCGGTCGGCTGAATAAACTTTCCTTTTGCACATTTCTGCACAACATTTACACCTGTTTGTGTCATTTGCATATCAGACGCTTTACAGTAGGTGCCTGTCGTTGCGTGGAAACCTCCCGCACTCTTAATTACATTTTTCCCTGGGTCTCCTAGCTTTTGTGAGCCCATTGGCATAAGTAAAACAACATCCACCTGTTTAGCATTTACTGCTTTAGACTCTCCTCCTTTTGTAGCTTTTTCCACATTACTTTTACCTTTAACAATAGCTCGACACTCTTTTTCCCGACCATTGACCACTACACCAGTTTTAGGATCTATTTTAATCGCGCAGCCGATATCCTCTGTTATTTTAAAACTATCTTCCGGTTTAAGTCCTTCACTTGTTCTCTTGATTAAACTTTCATCCACAGTAGCCCCAGGGTTTTTTGGGTCTTCGGTAATGGCTTTGGTTTTTGCGTTAGCTTCGGCTTTTTCTTGTCCAGTTTTGTCATAACCACTTTTACCATCTTTATCTTTTACCAATCTACTGATAACTTCTTTCTGATACGCATTAGCAGCATCATCTTTAATGCTTCCTTTTACACCCCAAAGATTTTTAACAGCATTGAACACAGTATCCATTCTTCGCATTTTTGCTTCTTGGGAATTTTCAGGTTGTTCATTCCAATTTTCTCCATACATTAATTCCATCCCCTTTTGAACTTCCGGGGAATAGGTATTTCTTCTTTTAACAAGTTCATACTCCTCAGTCCTTGCCCGCTCTTCACTTTTGTAAAAAAAATCACTCAACCATTGAGAACCCTTGGCTACCCCCATTAAAGACTTACCCGGTGGGGTTACGCCTGCAATTTCTACGGCTGAGCCATAGAAAAGTCCCATCCTGTCATCTCTATCAGTATCTGGGTCAGAAAATGAATACACCTGTGCATTCACACTCTCGAGAGTAGATAAAACTGACAGCACGACCAGCAACAGTAATTTCATATTTTAATTTTATACAAAGTATACATTAACAATTGGCATATCAAAACAAGTTCATTTTAAAATGAAACAAAATATGCTATAATGTCAAATAAATTATACAAACCTTATGGATAAAGACAATACAATTTATATTTTTGGAAAAAATGCAGTACTCGGAGCTCTGGAAAACCGACCAGACACAATAGAAAGAATATTTTTAGAAAATGGTAAGAAGTTCGACAAAGATTTTGAAAAGAAGGTTTTAGACTTGGTAGAAAAGAACAAAATCAAGAAAGAAATTGTCTCGACTGGTGACCTGTCAAAGGAGATGCAAACCTCCAACCATCAAGGAATTTTAGCCAAAGTGCGCATCGACAGCCTGACTGTGGACTTTGACTATTTTTTGGAAAACTTAGAGATAGATGCAAATACTTGTGTCCTACTTTTAGGAGAGCTGCAAGACGTACAAAATGTGGGGTCTATCATTCGCTCGGCTACGGCATTTGGCATTGCTGGCATCTTGATCCCCGAACATGACCAAGCCCAAGTAACTAGTACAGTGGTAAAGGTTTCTGCAGGGACCGCTTTCTCTATCCCCCTTGTAAAAATAAACAACGTAAACAATGCTATCGAAAAATTAAAAGAAAAAAGATTTTGGATCTATGGCTTGGACATGTTTGGTGAAAAAAGTATTTTTGAAGAAAAATATACTGAGGCCACTTGTTTTGTAATCGGCAATGAAGGAGACGGCATACGCCAGAAAACCAAAGAAGCTTGTGACATGCTTTTAAACATACCCATGTCTCAAAATGCTGAAAGTCTAAACGCCTCGGTTTCCACAGCTGTGGCCCTGTACGAGTGGAGAAAGCAGAAGTTGAGTAACTAAAAAATTAGAAACCGAAGTAGTCTCCTAAATTTTCTGTGTACTGAAAACTTGGTTCTGAATACTGGTCATAGTTTGCAAAAAGTTTGAACTGCAGCTCTACACCTCCTCCAATAATATTCCCAAACTCATCTTTCTGCCTCTGAACTTCAATTACCATTTTATCAGATAAGCTTTTTTTATCTCCCAATTGAGCAATAAACTCAGCTATTCTTATTTTAACAAGTAAACTTTCCTCTTCACTTATGTTATCCAGTAGAACCAACCTTGTTTTATGTTCATTTTTCAAAATTTCTGCCTCCCACAAAATTGCTCTAGAAATACCTCTATCGAGACGGTTCATAAAACCAATTAAGCTGGACTTAAAAGCACTAATACTCTTTTCTGTTTTAGGATCTGGGGCTTCTACTCCCTGCCTTGTTAAATACCCCATTACTCGATGCAGCCTTGTAACTTTTCTTGGTTTTGGTTCAAAATAAACAAGCAGATCCCCAGTTTCATTGAAACTAATGTCTACCTTTAAATACTTCATTACATTTGTATATTCGTAGTTTTCCGGAACATCCGCAAAGTTAAATCTAACATCTTGGAATGCATCAAAAACTTTTACCTGATCCTGCTTACTCAAATCATTGATTTTAATCCCTGTAAAATTTGGTTTTGCCGACTCAACAAATCTTGTAAAATCATTTCTTTTTTTGTGATACTCAACATTAAAAGTTTCATCTACCATGAAAGATGCCCATGGTCTTAATGACTTATAGGAATACCCTACACTACGTTGAATTGGCACAGACAAAAAACTAAATTGTTTTTTACTTAGTTTTTGCATTTCTTTTTCTCTTTCACCTTCTGGAACTGGTAAAATTAGCTTTTTTAAATTTTGACTTGTTTCTGGAACTATATTATGTAAGATAAAGTTAGCAGCAATTTCAAGACATGCCACAGGGTCTGTTGAAACAAACCTAAGAGATTCTCTTATACTAGGGTTGTATAGTTCATGAATCCCATCTGCCATTATGCCCATAGGAACTTGTAATATTTTATCAAATGCCGCACTAACAAATTTAAAAGTTTCAGTTTTTTTATAATTTACATCTAAAGTATCGTCTTTAGAGTGTGTATCTGGATGGAGAATTTTGGCCAAGTCTTTTTTTATTTTGGCCAAGTCTTTGGTATCCGGCACTTCATCTAATACAATTTTGTTCTTTATCTGAGTTTCAGCATCTTGTTTATCTTCATCTTCCCCGAACTCGCGAGAGATTTTTAGCCAGCCGAAATTTCCTCCTACTAGCAACTTTTCTTTTGAGCTCATCTCCCAACCCTTGCCAGTATTTTTAGGTTTGATTATTTTTCCTGTTTCTCTTTCATATGTTACTCTATTTACTTCATCTATAAATCGCCTATACCAAGTCTTGCTTGGGTTTGTTTTGTTCTCACCTGTAAGTTCCCAGTCTTCAGTAATTGCATTGTGAAAAATTTCTTTATCTATACCAAGACTTTCACCCACATCTGCCAATAACCATGTCAGCTTTGTCAATTCTCTAGGGTAAGCAAAGTCAGAAAACTCTGGGTTGCCATGTAAAATAAAGGCAAGAAGTTCTGCGGCGGCTTCATTAGCCCAGACACCACTTTTTTTAACTTTTTTTTCTACAACAATTTTATCAGTAGCAGTGTCCCTGCTTTGAGTTGCCACTACCGTTCCTCTTCTTAGACCAACTTTATTTATTACACTAATGGATGACTCCCCTCCAACTTGCCTGACTTTTGTATTTGAGCTTTGCCCACTCAATAAATGTTGCATTTCGTGTTTAATATAAAAAATAAAGGACTCTTTACTTATATCTCCTGCTTCGTACTCTTTAAGCAGTTCTGGACTTATGTTCAAAACATTTTCAAAAGAATTATATTCTGCACCACCATGTGAGAGGTCCGCTAATACAATTTTTAAGCTGAAAATTTTATCAAAATTTTCCAAATATCCTTTGGGTAGATCGCCAGTAGCAACTAGTTTTTTAACGTCGATGATGGCTTTTTCTAAAGTATCTTTTACTAGAAAATAAACTTTTGGATGACCTTCTTGAAAACTTTTAATAGTACCCTCAACAACTACCACTTCTCCTGTCGGCACCGTTTTAACATTTGGCTGTATTTGACTTATCGGCAACTTAGATGGTGTCTTAGATAGAAGGTTAAGGTCAAATCGTGAGTCTAAACTTGGTCCTGCAGGTGTAAATTTCATATCTCTATCACTTGAGTATACCTAGAATTATTTTATATTTCAACCGCCTCCCCATTTTTAATATACTCTTCCCAAGAATTTTTAAACTCAATATTGTTTTCTAACAAGTACTCAAAACTTCCGTCTGCTACAATTTTACCTTCTTCCATTATCAAAATTCTATCAAAATATTTTAACAAATTCATTTTGTGTATTGAAGCCAAAATGGTTGCTTCTTTAAAATTATTAAAAATATTTTGATAAATTTTTACTTCGTTGTTTGGGTCAACAGAACTTGTAGATTCGTCCAGCAAAATAAGTTTTTTATTGCCTGAGAAAAGCAAGGCTCTCGCCAAGGCAAGTCTTTGTTTTTGTCCACCAGACAAGTTTACCCCTTTTTCATTTACTATTGACTCTATTTTATTTGGCAGAGCCTCGACAACCTCTGAAAACATGGCCATGTCTGTTGCGTTTTTTATCTGTTCATCTGTGAATTCTAAAAGTAGAGTTAAGTTTTCTTTTATACTTGCGGAAAATACTTCTGGCTCTTGGGGCACAAGAGTAGACAGGATATTTATCTTACCGATTTCGTAATTTTCGAATCTCTTTGTGTCAATTTCCATGTCTGCTTTTACATTTTCATACATACCATGCAAGACTTTTAAAAGCGTAGACTTGCCACTGCCACTTTCACCTATGACAGCTATCTTTTCCCCGACATTAAAACTAAAGTTAAAATCTTTTAAAACTCTAACTTTCTGTCCACTACCTAGATCATAGTCGAAGTTTAAATTCTCAACTTTCACTTTTTTCCAGTCTTTAAATATTTTTCTTTTACTTATGTTTCTACTTTCAAACTCATCTTCGATGATACTTACATTTTTTATTCTGGCTTTAAAAATCATATACTCTTCATACATGCTAGCAAAAGTGTCAAATACTCCATCTAGGTTTGAGAGGTAAACATAGAGTGCACTAATGGTCCCAGCTAAAATTGCAGCCCCAGCTGTATATTGAACGTAAATGTATAAAGTAAGAGGAAACAAAATCACCACTTGTAAAAGCTGCGAACCTGTAAACCATTTTAATTCTACAAGTTTTTTATTTTTTATGTAAAGCGGGTACGAAGAAAGCCAAGAAGTGTTTATACTTTCTTGCACTGGGGACTCGATACTTAAAACTTTTACTGTTACCACGTTTGAAATAGAGTCATAGACTTTGGCTGAGGACCTATTATCAAACACATTCATGGCTCTATACTGAGGCACTAAAATTTTATCAAATCTTGCAATAATATAGAACACAATGAAGAGAAGGGTTATGGCAAGCAACGCCACATAAAGGTCAAAGAAAATAAGTATGGCTATGGTGCCTACAGTTCTTACTAGAAATCTTATTATCACGAAAATATTTCGAGAGAAACCAAACAAGGACTCTGTGGCCTTGTTTACCTTGTCTATCAGGTCGCCCGAATCTCGGTCGGCATGCCAAGCTATAGGCAAACTTAGAACTGCGTTGTATAAATATTTTTTGTAGTTTCTGTCTACAAAATACGCCACTCGTCTTTCCATGACTCTGGACGGCCCATGAAAAGCCCATGAAAATAACCTAACCACAAACAAACTTGCAATACAAAAATAAATAAATTTTATATTTGCTTGGTTTAGACCATTGGTTTGCAGCTCATTCAAAATTTTGGCAAAAATAATAGGTGGAGTGAGCCAAATAAGCTGGGCAACAAGCGACATTAAAATAAAAATAATTACCAAATGCCTGTAACCTTTTGCGAACCTCCACATTTTTGAAAATAAAAACACAACAGGCTCCTCTTTAAAACTTTTTTTAAAACTCATATTTAAACTAGTATAACAGAGATATTTTTTACCATGTCCTTTACAAAAATGTAATTTTGTGTTATAAAATAATAGGAGGTACCCAGATGAAACTTATCCTAGTTTTACTACCTCTGACTCTACTTGTAGGCTGTGCGAACACCCAAATACAGGTACATGTCCCCAAGCTCAAGCAATGCCTGGACCTAAACAGCTCCAACATCGGCCTTTGCCAAGAGCAGCCAAAATTTGGGACATCTATCTGGGTTCAGCACACTGTCGAGTTTTGAGTCGGGCCGGAAGCGACAGCTTCCGGTCTTTTTTCTTTATTTTATTTAATGTCTTTTAAAATTTCTTCCGCGTGTTTTTTTGTGTCAACTTTTCCATACACCTTTTCTACCTTCCCTTTTTCGTCAAACAAATAAGAGATTCTGGAGGTGCCAAAATATTTTTTTCCATACATACTTTTTTCTTCCCAGACTCCAAACTTTTTTATTATTTCTGTGGATTCATCCGACAGTAAAATAAAATTTAATTTATATTTTTCTTGAAACTTTTTATGACTTTTTACTGAGTCTTTTGAAATGCCAACTATCTTAACACCCTTATTCTCAAAATTTGTAAAAAAATCCCTAAACCCGCAAGCCTCAGTAGTACAGCCTGGAGTATCGTCTTTTGGATAAAAATAAATTAGTATTTTTTGTTTTAGTTTTAACAAATTTTTACTACTCACACTTGCTCCGTCTTGGTCTGTTAGCTCAAATTCTGGCATTTTGTCTTTTATTTTTAACATATATTTATTCAAAAAGTTTAGCATAAAAAATACCCGTCTTTGCCTGAGTTCAGACAAAGACGGGTTACTTACATCCTGATCTCACTCAGGAGTTTTGACAGAGCCAAGCGCTGGTCGTCAGCTTCGATTATTTGACTACTGATAACTAAACGTGTGGCCCCAGCGAGCAAGGCTGTCCGCGGTGTTTCCACGCGTTTTTGGTCGCCATGTGGCACCCCGTCAGAGCGAGAGCCGACAGCAATGAACTCCATCCCTTTCAGGTCTGGGTCCACTGCCAAGCTCCACACTTCTTGTGGAGAGCAGATGACCCCATGACAACCAGCAACCTTGGCTTTGCGGGCCAAACTTTGCACAACCGTAGCTACGCTCTTATTGAAAGTGTCGACGACTTGGACCGGAGTCAAAGACGTCAAGACTGTCACAGCGTAAACGGTTAGCCCAGAGTCAACAGCGGCTTTCATCATGTCGATGCCGCCAGAGGCATGCACCGTGACAATGTCGGTCCCGTTGGCCTTTAGTTTTTTGGCACTATTGGCCACAGATTTCGCAATGTCATGAAGCTTTAGGTCGAGAAAGACCTGTTCAGCCCCAACGTCCTTTAGTTCCGAGATGACTCTCGGGCCAACATCGTGGTAAAGGTCATGGATTTTGACTGCAAAGGCTCCCCGAGCCAAGTCTTTGGTAAAGACTTTAGCATTTCCGAGACCCATGTCGTCTAAACCAAAGATTAGGCGATTCATCATTTCAGACTCCGAAAAGTTTCTCAACTCAGAATATCCAAGTTGGTATTGACATCATAGCATTTTTAGAGTTTTAAATAAACCTCCTCGGTTTTTTTACACATAGTTTCTAATTTATAAATTTCAGGCAGATCTGTATTTCTAGGTAGAGAATTGTCCAACAAAAGTTTATTTATTACCCCAGATATTTCTTCAACATTTTTACTCTGTACCAAGTTTATCTCAAACTGTTCCGCCATTTCAGGAATTCCTCCAACACTAGTTGCAACTATGGGTACACCAGCCATTTTGGCTTCTAAAAGAGTGTAAGGCAAGCCCTCTTTTAGACTAGTTAAAGTAAAGACGTCAAAAGCTTTTAAATATTTATAAGCATCGGGGGTTTTTCCAAGCAAGAAAAAATTATCTTTCATTTTTAATTTGTTAATTTTTTCTTGCAGCTCTTCCCTATATTTATCTTCCCCAAACCCTAAAACTAAAAAGATAGTTTCTGGAAATTTTTGTAAAATTTTGGCAGCTGCTTCAATTAAATATTCTAAACCTTTGGTTTTATACAAATTGGAAATTGTACCTACTACTTTTTGTTCTTCATCTTTTTTATTTATTTTTTCAAAAATATATTTTCTGGCTTCTTTTTTTTCTAGCATTTTAACTTGTAAATATTTTACCCCATTTTGAATTAGTGAATATTTGTTTTTATTTCTTAGAATAAAATATTTCTTTCCCACACTTACATCTTTCTCGGTTATTAAGATAGTATGTGTCCTGAAAACTGAAGAGATAATTTCTAAAAAAATAAAAAAAAGTTTCTTCAGAATATTCATTGGCTCTAAAAAAACAAAACCATGAACAGTGAAAATACATTTACTTTTTAACTGCACACTACCGGGAAGTGTGGAGGACAGAAAAGAAGCGACTGCGCCTACTACCCCAGACTTACTGGAGTTTAAATGAACAACATCTGGGTTTATTTTTTTGTACAGTTTAAAAAAATCCCAAACACTTTTGATATCTCTAAATAATTTTATTTCTCTCTGATGAGATTTTATTTCGAATAAATTTTCTTTTTTTATGCCACTTTTTTCAAGTTGGAGAAAAAGCCATTTGTCACCCTCATTTTCTATTTCGCCAACTGCTACAAATATTTCATAACCTTTTTTTAGCATTTCAGGTGCCAAATCAGAAATATATTTTTGTGCCCCTCCTTGCTCACCCTGCGTCACAACGTACAAAATTTTCATATTATTTTGTACAAGCTTTTATAAAGCCAGAAAACATCGGGTGTGGTGACCACGGCCTAGACAGAAACTCTGGGTGTGACTGCGTTGCCAAAAAGAAAGTGTTTTTGTCCTTACTCTCTACCAGCTCTACCAGCTTTCCATCTTTACTTGTACCTGAAACAACTACACCACCTTTATTAAAATTTTCTTCAAAACTTCTGTTTACTTCATATCTATGTCTATGTCTTTCCTCTGCCTCTATTTTCCCAAAAACTTTCGCAGCCAAACTTTCTTTTTCTATAAAACATTTATAAGTTCCCAACCTCATTGTCCCCCCCGTATTCTCTTTGCCAATCTGGTCGTTCATAATATAAACAACATTTTCATTTGTGTCTGAAAACTCTTCACTATTGGCATTTTTCAACCCACCTCTTCTAGCCGCAGCAATAACAGCCACTTGTAAGCCTAGGCAAAGGCCTAGATACGGAGTTTTGTTCTCTAGGGCAAAATTGGCTGCGCCAATTTTGCCCTCTACCCCACGCTTTCCAAACCCACCCGGCACCAACACCCCGCAATATTTCTCTAAAACTTTTTTTATTTCACCTTCCTTTTTTCCTTCTAAACTTTCCGCATCCACCCAATCATATTTTAGGCTTACCCCAGAGTGCCATGCAGCGATTTTTAAACTTTCTATTACAGAGTAATAAGTATCTGCATTGTCCAGATATTTTGCCACAATACCAATATGTATTTCTTTTTTGCTAGCCTTACTTTTTGTAAATAAGTCTAAAACCTTGTACCACTTTTCTTGCATCTTTTTTTCAAAATCTTTTTCTACTACTTTAAATTTAAATTTAGAGAAAATAAATTTATGAATTTGTTTTTCATACAAAGTGACAGGTACTCTATAAATTGTGTCGGCGTTTGGCAGCACTATTATCTGTTCTTCTTTCACCCCAACAAATGGCGCAACCTTTTTTTCTATATAATTATTTTTAGGAACTCTTTCACATCTTGCCACTATTAAGTCTGGGACAATGCCATACTCACGTAAATCTCGCACCGAATTTTGCAAAGGTTTGGTTTTAAACTCTTGAGAAGTTTCTAGAAAAGGTACATAGGCAACATGGACAAAAATAACATTCTCGCGCCCCACGTCACTTGCCAACTCTCGTACCGCTTCTATAAACGACAAGGCCTCATAATCTCCTACTGTGCCTCCAAGCTCTAAGATATGGCAATCAGACTTTGCTGCCGCCTCTAAGATTTTTTCTTTTATTAAATTAGTTAAATGTGGTACTAGTTGCACATTTTTCCCTAAATATTTTCCCGCCCTTTCTCTCTCCAAAAGTTCTTTAAATAAACCACCCGACAAAAGTACGCAATCTTTATTCAGCTCTGCACCAATGAATCTTTCATAGTGACCTAAGTCCAAGTCTGTTTCCTTACCATCAGCAGTCACAAAACACTCACCATGCTCAGCAGGCGAAAGTGTGCCAGAGTCGACATTTAAATACGGCTCAAGTTTTTGCACAGTTACTTTTTTATTTGCGCAATTTAAAAGGGCACCGATAGATGCCGCTGTTATGCCCTTACCTATTCCAGACAAAACACCTCCAGTTACAATTACATATTTTGTTTTTTTACTCATATTTAAAAAAAAGTATAAACAAAAAAAACAACTTTTTCAAGTTGTTTTTTTTGTTAAAATTATACTTCTGCTACTTTATTTATTTCATAAAGTTTTCGGTACAAAAATATGCCGCTCATGGCTGACCAACCAACTGCTATAAATATAGCAGGGAAAACACCCACTATTAGGCAAATAAGGCCAGCCAAGACAAGGCATAACATTAAAAAACCTTGTACCAAACCAAAACCTAACAATTTCCACTTGATTCCTTCGGTCATTTTTGACGACATAGTGAAGGCATCTGAAACTTTCATATTTTTGTCAACCACCAAATTTAAAACTTGGCCGTAGCGGACTGCTATATATATTCCAGGGATAATAAATAATACAAAACCTACAAATATAGCAGCGCAATAAGCTAGATATACCAGAAGATAGTTGCAAATTTTTTTAGTATTCCCGTTTTCAGAATTTGGTAAAACCAAAACATCTTTCAAATTAAAAATATTTGTTGAGTCTTGTTGACCATCATTTTTTGTGTCAAAAATTTTAAAATAACTTTTGTATAAATTAAACCCAACTATGATACCCCAAAGTGTAGTTAAAAAGACAAAGAGTACATATAGTACTGTCTCACTTGCCCCTGCTACCCATACCTGCTCTATCATGTCTGTCCCAACTTCGTTCAAGACTGTTTGAGCTTCGTAAAGTCTCATTTTCCAAACTTCTCCTAAAATAGTAAACGGCAAAGTAGCCAGCGCCCAAGTCAGAAAAAGAACCAAAAGTTTTGACCAATTTTTGGAAAACTTGTCCCAACCTTCTTTTAAAGTTTCTTCTATTTTAAAACTATTTCTGTTTATTGTATTTGTTTCCATTTTTAAATTATAATGCAAATTTCCTATAAAGCAAAGCACTAGCCAAACTAAAGGTTAAGGAAAAAATAAGTAAGGTCGGTATAACCCCTACCACAAAACATATTAACCCAACAAGCACAGAAAGCACAAGCAAAACTAACCCAAGCAAGTAAAATTTAAAAATATTTAATTTGTTATTTTTAGTCATGTTAGCACTAATACTAAATGCTTCTACAATTTTTACACCTTTATCTAGGACTAGTGTAGAAGCAAAAACATATTTAACTGCCAATTGTAAACTAAACCCAACCAAACACAATGACAGCAATAAAGCCAGAGTTAAAATACCAAAACTTGCACCTGACATGTAAACAGAAAAAATTGCAAAAAAAGTAACACCCGCTGGAATTACAAAATATAAACTGTAAAGAAGATTCACTATGAACCATTTAAATGAATTTAAATCTATTTTTTTAAATAGGTCAATTACTTCAAACCTTCCTCCATCTACTATTTTTAAATAAATTTTCTGGCAATTATAAGCAATCCAGATACTTAACAAATAATTTAAAACTGAAAAAAAAGCAACGAGCAAATTGCAGTATAGTGGCATTTGACCGACAACTTTCCCAGAGCTTGCGTGCAAGAAATATGGGTATTCTATAACGTAAAATATAACTTGAAAGCCCAGAGATATGAGGATAGTTATAAGTAACATCAATACCAACCTTTCCCAGTTTTTAGAAAAAATTGTAAATCCTTCTTTTAATAAAGCCCAGTTTGAAAAAGGTTTTTTCATTTTATTTTTTGCTTATTTTACTCTAAATTTAGTATATAGCTAGCAAGTAAAATAGCAATATGCTAAAATATGTGTATAAATACAGACACAAAATGACAAGAAATACTAAGGTAGTACTAGTTTTTACACTGATAATCCCACTTTTCTTGGGTTACGCAGCCGGTCGAGGTTACAAGACTTACGAAATAAACCTAGAGAAAAGAACGGCCCAAATTGACAACAAACAAGTGGACCAAAATAAAGCACAGAAATCAGACATGCAAGATAGTGCGAAAGAACTTGTGAGTCCATATGTTTATGCCCCTAAAATAGTCTCACTAGTTGCAGAAAAAGATAGCATGAGTGGTTATAATTTAAAAATAAATACTGGCAGTTTTAGATTTGCCCCAGAGCTTGTGGGGAAACAAGTAACCCAAAACACTGGACATGCCCATGTTTATGTTAACAATGTGAAAGTGGGTCGAGTTTACAGTGAGTGGGTAAATATTCCAGATTCATTTTTTAAAACTGGCACCAACACTATTTCTGTAACTCTCAATGCAAACAACCACAATGTCTGGTGGAGCAAAAAAGGAAGTTTAGAGGCCAGAGCAAATTTGGATATTTTTAAATAATTTAACCCAAACCTAAAACCAGTTTTTCCCAGCTACATAACCTGTAGTCCAGCAAAGCTGTAAAGAAAACCCACCACTTGGTCTTTCAATGTCTAGCATGTCACCTGTCACAAACAAGTTCTCTATCTTTTTTAATTGCATTGTAGAAAAATTTACCTCATTCATGTCCACCCCACCACTGGCGATAATAGCCTTGTCAAAACCCATTAAACCAACAATATTTATTTTCAAATTTTTTAATAAATTTAAAATCTTTTTTCTTTCTTCAACTCTTACATCATGAACTTTTTTGTGCAAATCTAAATCTGCGTAAATTTCTAAAAATATTTCTTCTAAAATATTGCCAGCATAAATTTCATTCAAAATGTTTTTCAATGTTTTATTTAAATTATTTTGGAAAATATTTAGCAAGAAAGTATCTAGTTGTTTTTCGTCAAACTGTGGAAACAGGTCCAGTTGAACACTTACCTCCCCCTCTTGCAGCAGCTCTCCCACAAATTTTGAATTGTTCAATATTGTTGGACCAGACAAACCAAAATGGGTAAACAAAACCCTGTTTTTAGTTTCCAAGTTTTGCTTGTCAGAAAGTTTCAAAACTTTCTTCTTTAGCCTATCTACGAAAAATGTGATTTTAATATTTTCTACTGTTTTACCAGAGAGTTTTTTTACCCACTCATCACTTACGGCAAGAGGAACAAGTGAAGGATTGGGTAAATTTATTTTTATACCAACGTCACTTAAAAACTTAAAGCCGTCCCCAGTACTTCCTGTCTCTGGGTGCGAGTAACCACCCGTACTTAAAATATATTTATTTCCCACAAAGTTCTCGGCTCTATTTTTTACTCTTATACCTGTCACTTTTCCATTTTCAAAAAAAATTTTCTCAATCTCACTCTCACAAAGTGTTTCTACCTTATTTTTTACTAATTCTTTCTGTAAAACATTTAAAACATCTATAGATTTTTCAGAAACAGGAAACGCTCTTTTCCTATCTTCTACTTTCGTAAAAAGTCCTATACTCTCAAAAAAGTCTTTGGTGTTTTGCATACCAAATTTTGCAAAACTTGTACGCAGAAATACTTCTGCTTCTTTGTAAGAACTTAGTAGCTTTTTTTGGTCTTCCTCGTAATTAAAAATATTGCATCTACCGCCTCCAGAAATTTTTAGTTTTTCACCTAAAAATTTATTCTTCTCTAAAAGCATTACTTTCTCCCCATTTTCACTCGCAAAAATAGCCGAAAACATGCCACTTGCCCCACCACCAAGTACAATCGTATTGTATTTCATTTTAAATTTTACTCAGCCTTACAAGTCTCTTTTGTCGTAAGTCCTGGTGTTTCCATGCGCACCCCAGATGAGTCTTCACAATAGGCTTTTTCTCCCTTTACTATAGTCACGGACCAAGCTTCGACCACATTTGTGCGACTTGCTACTTTAAAAATACAAGAAATATTTTCCACGTCTGGGGTTGTCAGAACTGTTGTCATTTCTGGTGCTTTAATAAAAGTATTGCCACTGAAACAGTTACTGCTTTTGTTATTTAGAACTACACCGAAATTCCCATTTTTGTTTTTGTATTCTGTAGCTATTTTTTGTATTTTGGAAAGTTCACTACGCACTGGGTTTTTAGAATGATAGTAATTGTAACCAGCAGCAAGAATAGCCACAAAGACAAATCCTATCATCAAATCTCTTTTATTGACTTTTTTTAGCACATTTAAATATGCACTATTTTTTACTGCTACTTTTTTCATATAAATAGTTTAGCATATTTTTTTATTTCTCTCTTCCTATTACTAGGAAGAGCCGCAGGTTACCCTGACATGTAAATACATGTATAACAATACAACACTGTTTGTCAACAAACAAAAAACAACTTATTTTGTAAGCTGTTTTTGCTTAGAGTCTGAATTAGAAGACTATGGAGTTACTGTACCGAACCATCAGATGAGCCCCCTGAAGTTGAGCCAGAGCCAGATGCGCCATCGCCTGTGGTAGTGCCGCCAGTAGCTCCACCAGTGTCACCTGTTCCTTCGGTTGTTCCAGAGTTACCACCCGTAGCAGCTCCATCAACTGTTCCTGTAGAACCTGAAGAGCCGGTTGCACCTCCACTATCACCAGAACCTGTTGACCCTGATCCACCAGAAGTACTTCCTCCAGTTGTTCCGTTTGTCCCACCTGCTCCACTCATTTGTCCAGCTTTGATAGCCTTTAGAGTTTCTAGATCTAAACAAACGTCAGAGTTGGTAGATGTGTCGAAGATACAAACCTTATCAGTTTTTACTTCTTTAGACTTCACTACATCAAACCCAACTGTTGCCAAAACATTTTTTACTTCGGCAATCACACGAGCTATCAATTTACCTACAAATGTCGTGTCAGTAACTGTGTTTGTGATTGTCGCAGTTACCAGAGTTCCACTTGCGCTGTACACAGCCGGTGTGATAGTTTCAATAGTAGATGAGGTTGCGTAAGTACTGGATGCAAGTTGTGCCAACATGTCATTGACTTGTTTTGCGTTCACACCCAATGCTTTTAATTTTGCATCAACAGAGATTGTAGATGAGGCTGTAATTTCCTCGATACTCACCGCAGTTACAGGAGCTGAACTAAATATTTTGTTGTTTAATGCTTGTAATGCTTTGATTGTAGGAGTAATTAGTGAAGCATAGTCTACACCGAGAGTGTCGGCTATTTCGGTCACAGAACCATCAACATTTTTATAAGTCGTAGTTCCGATAACTGAAACCGAGTCACCAAATAAAGCTTGAACATCTTGTGCTAGGAAACCAGTGTGGGTTATGCTTGCTTTGCCTGCATCTTTCCAAGAATATGTCACTGGGCGAAGTTGCAAGATATTTGCAAGTGCCTCGTCGCCGTTCAAGTCGGCAACATTTGTCTTCAGACGACTATCTGAAGTACAGTTAGTTGCAGCTGTGCCTGCTCCTATTACACAAGTGACACCTGTTCCGTTTATAGTAGTGTTTCCGTTTATTGTCGCTGTTACTGCGGCACCACCATAACCGAATCTTAGAACATCTGCAGAAATTCCGCCCCACAAAGCTCGCAGACCACCTTGAAGACTTCCTCCAACATTTGACCCAAACAATTCTGTATTGTACCCACCACCATTCGAAATACTATTATCAGCGTCACTACCCACATAAACTGATCCTACACTTCCTGTTGTAACATTTGTGTTGTGAAATACTCCGAGATTTAAGGCGCCTGCATTAGTATTATTAACTTCTATTTGTGGACTAGTTCCATTATTGTTGATAATAAATCTATCTCCACCATTTGAACCAAATCGGAATGATGAATCACCAACAGTTGCCGAGTTTCTGAACACTCTCAAATAGTTTGTAGACTGTGAGTCAAATTGGAAGGCCTGTTGTAGGAAGTTGCCGTTGGCCGAAGTTGAAGTAGAGATTGTGAATTCAGCTTGTGCAACACCAGAACCAAGATTTAAGAATCCATTTCCAGATATTGTCATTTTTTGTGTGAGTCCTGTTCCACCGGGATTTGTCCAGAACCCAAGTAGTCCACCAGTACCGTCATTGGTTGAACGAATAACTGCTTGACGAGAAGAAGACGCTGCTCCGTAGAAATTCAAGTTTGTCCCAACTGCAGTACCTACAAGACCAAGCGCCTCTTGAGAATTGTTTCCAACTAACAATATATTTGAGTCTGTTGTGTTTATAGTTGGATTACCCACAGTGAGCATTGACTGTGGAGTAGATGTACCTATTCCCAATCGACCAGCGCCAGTAAACACAAACTGAGAATTGCCCGCGGCATCTTGTATGTCTATGGACCGTCCAGCATTGTCTGTCCAGCCATTTTGGATTAGTAATTTAGTTGAGATTTGAGCCAAACCATTTCCGATACGAAGACCAAGGGCGTCCCCACCGTCGATATTTAACATTCCAGCAGTTGTTGTAGTACCAATACTTACTTTCCCTGCGTTGTTTACATTGAACAAACTATTTCCGG
>JAYSUJ010000025.1:0-8603 GCA_043719155.1 bacterium
AAAACGCCTCCTGCCTACCTAAAAATTTCCAGCTAGAAGTTATAGAAAACCAAAATGAAGCCAAGAAATTTTTAGTCAAAACAGGCCGAGACGAAAATGGTGAGGAAGAAATTTTAGCTAAGGATGCGATAGAAAAAATAAAGGGAAAAACTTTTATGTTTGTGTTGTCCCAAGGCTATGCCGACAGGGTATTTTGTAATGACTGCAAAAAAAGTTATGAATGTACAGAGTGTGGACACAGCTATTCTTTATTGGTAGAAAGTGCCGAAAGATTTTTGTTTTGTAAAAAGTGTAAACATAAAAAAAGTTTTAAGGATGACGAGTATTTGATATGTAAATTTTGTGGCAGCTGGAGAATGTTTCCCTTTGGTGTTGGAGGGCAAAAGGTTCTGGAGTTCCTCTCTTTATCAAGGGGAGGAACATTGCTAGTTGACGAGTCAGAGAAAAAACTTACCCCAAAAAAAATAAGTGAAAAAGTTTTAGAATTTATGAATAGTAAAAATGAAAATCAAGTATTGATAGGCAGCCTGCGTACCCTTTCAGTACTTGAAAGTCTTAATGCAAGTGATTTGCAATGTTTTATCATTTCAACTGGACCACTAGTAAAGGGTAAGTTTTTTGACTCAGACGAAAAACTTTTGAAACTTTTTTCTAAAGTTGAAAATATATCTAGCGAAGTTTATATAAATAAGAGAGAGGGTGATGAGGTTTCTTTAGACAATTATAAAAATAAAAAAGATTTTATTGAAGCAGAACTAAAGTTTCGCGAGCAAGTAAATTTACCACCTTTTGTAAAAGTTACTTCATTAATTTTTAACTATAGAAACAAAAAAGCTCTGGATAAATTTCTTTTGCAAGATTTGGGGAAGTGCAAAATAACTGGGGAAATAAAAAAGGGTCAGAGCTATGTTTATTATTGGCTGACGCCGCTTACTTTTGAAACTTGTAAATTTTTACGAAATTTTGGAGATTTGTTTGTTGGAAATTCAATTTTCGAGCAAAGCCTGCAAGGCAAAAAGTGATACCAATACTATTCTTGAGTTTATTTTAACATGCACCAGAATTGCTGCTAAAAACTCCGTTATCTAGAAAAAGGCAATATGGAGTTTTTGTAGTTTTATCAAAAATTGTTATCCCAGCTGGTTGTTGCGACGTACCAATTATGAATGTATTTGTTTGAATGTCTCCCGAGGTAAAACCACGACTTATTGTTAACGAATTTATTTCTGCAGTATCTGCTTTTAACTCTTTGGTTGAAAGCTCATTGGAAGAAAGTTTAGTTGCACTAAAAAATGTATCCTCACCATTGGTATGAGAGGTTAGATAAATTTCTTGTAGACCTGCTTTATCTGGGTTGTAATTGAGTTTGTCAGAAAACTTTAGTAGTATTTCTAATTTTTCTTTAGGAATTAACTTTTCAAACATAGATATAAAAGTGCTTTTAGCTAGACTTGTAAAGTAGTCGTCTGACACTGTTTTTTGAGTTGTTACCTTTGGGGTAGAGGTTGCAGTTGTCTTTTTGTTTAAGGCAAATGCTGGATAAAAAACCATTCCAAATATTATAATAGAGGACAGAAGAGCTATATTTATTTTTAATTTATTCATAGAATTTATTACTATCTTAAGATATTTACTTGCAAATTATTTGTATTTATTAATTTACCGATTATATTCTAATTAAAAAAATAAATCAAGTAGTTGCAAAATTTTTGCATTTACTTTATACTATTTAGGTATGAATAAAAACATTGAAACTCAAATAATTGAAGATATTAGAAAGAGTGGGTTTCGAGCAACCAAAACCAGAATTGCTTTACTTATGTTCCTTAAAAAATCCAAATACCCTGTTGATATAAAACAGATTATGATTGGAATTGGTGCAAAGAATATTGACCAAGTAACTGTTTATAGAATATTAGGAAACTTCAAAAAAGCAGGAATAGTAAATCAATTAGATTTTAAACTTGGTAAGCCTCTTTTTGAATTTAAAGATGAAAACCACGACCATCACCACATTGTATGTGTTGAATGTAAAAAGGTAGAGGATTTTGATGGTTGTAGTTATAAGAAATTGGCAAGTATTGCCTTAAAACAAGCGTCTCAATTTCAAACTGTTACTAGTCATATTATTGAGCTCTTCGGTCAATGTAAAAAATGTTTTAAAAAACAAAACACATTAAAATTTGCAAATTAAAATATATGAATAAAAAAATTGCTTGGTTTTTGTTAGCTGTAGTATTTATAGGAATTTTAAGTTATTTTGTTTTATATAACAAAAATAGTGAAAATGTAGTGCTAAAAAATTCAAAAGATAAAATGTTAGTTACAGCAAGTTTCTATCCTCTTTATTATTTCTCATCTGCTATTGGTGGAGACAAGGTTAGTGTGGAAAATATTACTCCAGTTGGTGCAGAACCACACGATTATGAACCTACACCCCAAGACGTAGCTAATATGACCAAGAGTAAGGTTGTAGTCCTGTTAGGAGATACTTTAGAGGCTTGGGGAGCTAGTGTAAGAATGAACTTAAATTCTGACAAAACAGTTGTAGTAATTGCAGGGGACGGATTAACAAA
Organism: bacterium; assembly: GCA_043719155.1. Classification (GTDB taxonomy): domain Bacteria; phylum Patescibacteriota; class Minisyncoccia; order Phycocordibacterales; family UBA5272; genus JBBQKQ01. The sequence goes on from JAYSUJ010000025.1 coordinate 2,577, forward strand.
CAAGAAAGCAGAAGAAAATGGGAAAATGATAGTAGACCCACACGTTTGGTTGTCTCCAGTTCTTGCACAACAAATGGTAAATAAAATATTAGCAGGATATATAAAAGCTGACCCACAAAATGAAACTTATTATACTCAAAATGCTAATAATTTGAAATTACAATTAGCAAATTTAGATAATGAATTTAAAACAGGACTAGCCACTTGTGCTAAAAGAGATATTGTAACTTCACACTCTGCTTTTGGATATTTAGCAGGAGCGTATAATCTTATAGAAGTTCCTATTGCAGGTTTATCACCTGATGCTGAACCGAGTGCTATGCAGTTAGCAGATATTGTAAAATTTGCTAAAGCTAACAATATTAAATATGTATTCTTTGAAAGACTTGTTTCTCCTAAACTTTCTGAAACGATTGCAAATGAAGTTGGAGCAAAAAATATTATGTTTGACCCCCTTGAAGGATTAACTAACGATGATTTGAATAATGGTGTAAACTATATGACACAAATGAGGCAAAATCTTGCTAACTTGAGAATTGCTTTGGAGTGCAATTAATCTAAGTAAAAATGAACGAAAATAATATAAATTCAAAAAAAGAAAATATTGTTGAAGTAGACAATGTGTCCTATTCATACGGCAATGATTTATCCTTAAAAATATTGGTCTACAAATTCATAAGGGTGATTATTTAGCTATTGTAGGTAAAAATGGCTCTGGTAAAACAACTTTACTAAAAATAATACTTGGTTTATTCAAGCCTTCTGTAGGGACAGTAAAAATGTTTGGAAAGAATTTAGAAAACTTTAAAGAATGGTCAAAAATTGGTTATGTTCCTCAAAAAGTAAGTAATTTTGATGTTAATTTTCCTGCTACAGTATTTGAAGTTGTTTTAATGGGAAGATATGGAAAAAGGGGTCTGTATAAATGGACCACTGATGATGATAGGAAAAAAGCAATAAATGCATTGAAAGAAGTTGATATGCATAAGTTTAAAGATAGGTTAATTGGGGATTTATCATCTGGTCAGCAACAGAGAGTGTTTATAGCCAGAGCTTTGGCTGGAGAACCTGAAATTCTATTTCTAGACGAACCTACTGTAGGAGTAGAGGTCCAAATACGAGATGAGTTTTATCTACTATTACAAAAACTAAATAGAGAATTAAAAATTACAATTGTGTTGGTGACCCACGACTTGGAAAATATGATTGATAAGAGTATGAAAGTTATTTGTATTGACCATAGTTTAGTTTTCCATAATTCAGTTAATGAATACTTAAAGGACAATGGTTCTATAACCCACAAACATCAAAATTATGCTTGAAATACTACAATACACATTCATTGTTCGTGGAATAGAGGCAGGTCTAATAGTTGCAATTATTGCACCACTAATTGGTATTTTTTTGGTCCTAAAACGCTATTCTCTTATTGCAGATACACTTTCCCATATCTCTTTGAGTGGAATAGCCATTGGTTTGTTGCTCAATGTTAATCCTATTTTAACAGCAATGGGAGTTACTGTTATTTCTTCTTTGGGAATTGAAAAATTAAGGAATACTAAAAAGATTTATGGGGAAACTTCTTTAGCACTATTCCTGTCAGGTAGTCTGGCTTTGGCTACGATACTTCTTTCACTAAACAACGGATTTAATACCAATATTTTTAAATATCTCTTTGGCTCAATTTTAACTGTAACCCAAACAGATGTCTACACTGTTTTATTTTTAGCAGTTGTTGTTATTGCAATTCTCATTGCTTTTTATAAAGAGCTTGTTTATATAACCTTTGATGAAGAAGCTGCCCAAGTAAGTGGTGTTCCAGTGGGACTAATAAGCAAAATACTTATTGTCTTGTCGGCATTAACAATTTCTTTAGCAATACCAATTGTAGGAATACTTCTTATCTCTGCCCTAATTGTAATTCCAGTAATTACTGCTTTACAGTTTAGAAAAAGTTTTATAAAAACAATTTTAATTGCTGAAGGGGTATCTATTTTTTCCATACTTTCAGGTATCTTTATTTCCTTTAATTATAACCTTTCCACAGGAGGAACTATAGTTTTAACAATGCTCACAATTTTTCTAGGAGTTATGGCCATTAAAAGTTCCAATTTTCATGCTACAATATCAATAATAAAAATTACCTATGAGTTACTTTCAGCAAAAGTTAGGTCTTGATTTGGGAACCAATGAGATAGTGGTATATGTACCAGGAAAGGGTATTGTTTTGCGTGAGCCTGCTGTGGTTGCGGTTTCACTTTTGGATAAAAAAATAATGGCAATCGGGCAGGAGGCCAGAGAAATGTTGGGGAAAATGCCAGACTCAATCATGGCAATAAAGCCCATAAAACAAGGGGCTATTTCTGACTATAATACTACGGTTAAAATGATTTCTTTTTTCATTACCAAAGTTTTAGGTAAATTTGCCTTTTTCAAACCAGAGGTGATAGTTTCGGTGCCGTCCAGTATTTCAAGTACCGAAAGACGAGCGGTAATGGAGGCTATTTTAGAAGCTGGGGCAAAAGAAGTCTATGTGGTAAAAGAACCTGTTTTGGCTGCTGTCGGTAGTGGGGTACCAATTCAAGAGCCAATAGGCAGGATGATAATAAACGTTGGGGGAGGTACTACTGACATTGCGGTAATTTCTCTGGGAGGTGTGGTTTTTTCAAAGTCCATTAAAGTTGCTGGAAATAAAATGGACGAGTCCATAATCAACATGGTTCGCGAAAAACATAAAACAGTTATAGGTGAAAGGTCAGCCGAAATGATAAAAATATCAATTGGTAGTGCTGTTCACTCTAAAGAAGACAAGGTAGTAAAAGTGAAGGGGAGAAATTTTGAAACTGGGCAACCAAGAGAAATTGCTGTAAACAAAAACGAGGTGGTAGAAGCTATTATGCCAGACCTGTTGGAGATTATAAAAGCAGCAAAAGAAGTTTTTTCTGAAACTCCACCAGAGCTTGCAAGTGACATCATGGATACAGGTATTCTTTTGTCAGGAGGTGGCGCCTTACTTGAGGGGCTAAGTATTTTCTTTGAAAAACAACTTTCTATCCCTGTTGCAGTTGTCGAGGAGCCAAAACTTTCAGTAGCCTATGGTATGGGGATAATTTTAGAACATGTAGACTTGTATAGAAGAGCCCTAGTTTCTAAAAAAGTTGGACAGTAAAATTTTGTACGGGATAAAATAAAAAATTGGGCGAAGTTTGATTTCGCCCAACTTGTGTAGACTTTAGGCTAGCTCATTTCTCTAGTAGTTTCTTCACGATGTGGCGCATAAGTAGGCCAAACCCGATGAAAAAAACTAGAGCTGCAATCATGATGCCGTAGGGCCCTAAGATAGTCATATACTGATTCTCCTTAAAAGGTTTCCTGTATTTAATTTTACAATTGAGAAAAAAGAAAGTCAATCTGACAATTGGGTAAAAAAACTGTTATACTTTTGTTTATGACAAAAGAAGATACAAAAGTAAAAAAGAGCGAGTACGATGCGTCCAACATTTCAGTTTTAGAGGGTCTAGAGCCAGTACGTCGCCGCCCCGGGATGTACATTGGTTCTACTGGTCCAGAAGGTTTGCATCACTTGGTTTGGGAAATTTTTGATAACTCACGTGACGAGGCCATGGCTGGCCGTTGTTCCAGAATTGAGGTTGCACTCTTACCAGGGGACTATGTTCGTGTGGCCGACGATGGAAATGGTATCCCCGTTGGGATACATCCTAAAACTAAAGTTTCAGCTTTAGAAACAGTAATGACGGTTTTACATGCCGGTGGAAAGTTTGATAACAATGCCTACAAAGTTTCTGGAGGTTTGCACGGTGTGGGTGCTTCAGTGGTAAACGCTTTGTCAGTACATACAAAAGTTCAAGTCCACCAAGATGGGGGTCTGCATCAGCAAGAGTATGAGATAGGTAAACCTCAATATAAAGTAAAACAAATCGGTAAATCAAAAGAACATGGAACAATTGTAATGTTTAAGCCTGACGGAACTATTTTTAAAGAAGGTACAGCTTTTGACTATTTAAAAATAGTAAATCACTTACGCCAACAGGCCTACTTGGTAAAAGGTTTACTCATAACTATTGTAGATGCTAGGGAGATAAATCCTGCCAATTTAAAAAATATTTTGGATGACAATTATTGGCTAAAAGATGCTGGGCTAGATGTTTCAAATTATTCTTTCTATTTTGAAGGTGGTTTAAAATCTTTCGTTTCAAATTTGAATGAAAATGCAAAGCCTATTCATAAAAATATTTTTTATGTTGAAAAGCAACATGAAAATGTGACTGTAGAATTATCACTGCAATACATCGACGATTTAACAACTAAGATAGTTCCTTTTGCTAACAATATTTACAACCCCGAAGGTGGAACACATGTAACGGGTTTTAAAACAGCTCTGACCAGACTTATAAATACTTATGGTCGAAAAAATGGAATTATAAAAGAAAAAGACGAGTCTTTTACGGGGGACGACGTTTTGGAAGGTCTTACCGCTATTATTTCAGTAAAGCTTCCAGAGATACAATTTGAAGGACAGACCAAAGCTAAGCTTGGAAGTATGGAAGCGCAAGGTGCGGTAGCGAGCGTGTTTGGTGAGGCTTTTACTTATTTCTTGGAAGAAGACCCAGATGCTGCAAAAGCTATCATAGAAAAGTCTATGCTGGCCTTGCGAGCTCGTAAAGCAGCCAAGGCGGCTAAAGACTCGGTTTTAAGAAAAGGGGCGTTGGAAGGTTTTTCATTGCCAGGAAAACTGGCTGACTGCCAAAGTAAAGACGCATCGGAGTCGGAAATATTTATCGTAGAGGGAGATTCGGCTGGAGGAAGTGCTAAAATGGGTCGTGACCGAAAAACTCAAGCCATCTTGCCACTTCGTGGAAAAATTTTAAATATTGAAAGAGCGAGACTGGACAAAGTCTTGGCAAGTGAACAAGTGCGAAACTTAATAGTGGCACTAGGAGTAGGTATTGGGGAAACTTTTGATATAAATAAATTGCGCTATCATAAAATAATTATTGCTACCGATGCCGATGTGGACGGGGCGCACATTCGTACTCTTCTTTTAACAGTTTTCTATCGTTACTTTAGAGCTGTTTTGGATGGAGGGTTTGTGTATATTGCTCAGCCGCCACTTTACAAAATTAAAAAAGGCAAAGAGATACATTATGCCTATACCGATGAAGAGAAAGTGAAAATTTTAGGTGTGGACGTCTCAATGCTTGACGCGATAGACGAAAACGCTGGTGAAGAGACTGAGCCAGAAGACGATGGGGATACAAAAAAAGCGCGAGTACAAAAAGTGTCAATACAACGATACAAGGGTTTGGGAGAGATGAACCCTGAAGAGTTGAAAGAAACAACTATGGACGCAAGTAAAAGAATCCTAAAGCAGGTAACGGTCTTGGACGGTCAAGGGGCAGACAGAGTGTTTGATATGCTTATGGGTACAGATGTACCGGCTAGAAAGTCTTTCATTCAAAATAATGCAAAGTACGCAAACTTAGATGTTTAAAATCATTTTCTAGGAAATCTCTTGTAAAATATAGCTTCATTGGAAGGTTTGAGGAAAAACCCTTGTTATTCATGGTTTTTTTCTATTTAAGGAGTAAGGGCAAGTACTTGACAATATATCAATATACTGTTATATTTATTATGTCTTTCATTTGTCCTTTTATTTAACTCGGATGCGTTTAGCACAGGTTAGGTAAAGGAATTGGAAGTTGCTGATGTAACGTTCTCCATACATAATGCTGGTATCCAGCATAGCGTAACGAACGTGCACAGCGGGTCGGCCATCGTTGATAGGCTTCTCCGTCTGGCTAAGGGTAACCACCTTAGCCACCAACTTCTGATCAACCGGGTGAAATGATAAACAATATAGCACTTGCCCCCACTTAGGAGGGAATGTGCGCGGCCGGCATAACTTATGCAATAGGCTTGCTCCTTTTTAACAAAATGTTAGACTGTAGTAATGTTTAAAACAGAAAAATTAGTTAACGATCCTAGAGCCATCAAAGCCCTAACAGG
>JAYSUJ010000026.1:0-8565 GCA_043719155.1 bacterium
CCTTCGGCCCCGCCGCCCCCAGCTCTCCCCTTGCATCTTTCGCTCAAGGTGTGGTGCAAGGGGTGGTCGGTGGGAATTCTACCCCTTTTGACCCGACTAAAGCACAGGGATGTCCTGCAAATATACCTGCAATTTGTGATGACAATTTAGGGGTAACTGTTACTGGTATTTGTTCAGAGAAAAATTTAGTAAGTCCCCCAATTAGCCCAAAACTAAAAGGAGATTTGAAATGTGTTTGTGGGATTCTTGGCAGAAAAATAGTTTCCGCTTCCGTGTATAGAAATATCAGACAACAAAAATGCGCAAATCCAGAGGTGACCAAGTCACAACATACAGAAGGCACTGCAATAGATGTTTCCTACCCAACCATGACGAATCAAGAAGCTTTGGCCGTCTTCTTTTATTTTAAAAGCAATGGTTATAGGCACGGTTGTTACGGAACTAGGACAACACACGTGCATTTTGACCATGGTGGTGGCCCTAATTACAATACTAACATTTGCCCTGAATTGCTGAACTCTGTTTTAAGAAACTTCTAATTTTTTACTGCGCGATGTAAGTACAATCGTGCACAACTTCATACTCTTTTCCAGAGTCATATGAGTAAGCCGAATTTTTAATACCAATAGCCTCTAATCTTTTTAAATTTACATTTGCACTACTGTTTGGACTTTTAGAGCCAGAGCCTGCGGCAAACAATAAGACTTGTTCTGGTTTGTTACGCATTTGCCCTACTCTTACTGCATCACTTGGCGATATTTCTTCAATAAATGCCCCAATAACCGCAGGGTGGGAAAAGAAATTACAATTTATTTGTGGGTTTTTTGTTAATACTTTTAGTAAAACGCCACTACTCTGGGCAGTTTGGTTTAGTTCTTCTACCCTGTCCAAAACAATTTTATAATTTGCTGAGCCAACATTGTCACAGTTGTCTATATCTATGGGTACACATTTTTGCCCTAAGGCAGCCCCGACTGATTTCCAATGTAAGAGTTGTTCGTCTATAAAAGTCCTAGCCTCTTGGCTATTGTAGTTTGCAAATCTTCTGCCACCGTATCCGTCACCAGCAGATCCTGTGACACCTGAGTATTTACTTACATTTGCCCCATCAAAAGGTGGTACAAGTGGAGTTACATATCCACCTATAAAATAATTTTTAGTTGCAGGTCTACCTTTGTAACCAATGATCACCGTCTTGGCATTGCATCTTACTCCACTACCACTTTCAGAGGCAATATTGTAGGCAATCGGGCCAACTGGTAAACCACATTCGCCTGGTAGTGACCCCCCCGGACCGTTATACGGTGAAGCTAAATTCATGGCTTGGGTTGCCACTCCTTGGGCTTGCTGCATGCCTTGGTTTACCCCTTGCTGAAAAGCTGGATTTTGAAAAAGTTGGCCCATAGTTTGGGGTTGCTGTTGCGATTGTTGTCCACTGCCCTGCGTTGTGTTTTGGGGGTTCTGGTTTTGTAAATTTTGTTGGGTCGGGTTTAACCTGTTTAGGTCTTGAGAAAAAACGTTTGAGTTGCTACTCGTTGCTGCATTTGCATTTCCCAGCCCTAGTCTTTGTAAAATCTTCTCTAAAATACTCGTAATATTTTTTTTGGTTGTGCTGCTGGTTTCGGCGGCAGTAGTACTTTCTGTATTTTTGACAGTATTAGTTGTCGTCTCACTTTCTCTTCTTTCTTGTATCTCCTTGTCTTTTTCTTGGGCTGTTTTTTTTACTTTGACCTCTACTTCTTTTTTGTTTTCTGTTTTAATTTGAGTTTGCACTTGATTGCTAGTGTGGAAAATCCGCAAATCTGTAACTGGTTTAAAAAGTTTTTTAAAGTAACCGACAGAATAGCCAAAAGTAGATATTTTTTCTTGTAAATTTGGTTGTCTATAAGTTTCATAGTTTTGAGCACCAAAAGAAACACTACCTAAAGTTTCTGAAAGAAAAGAGTTGGCAAAAGTTTTTTGGGTAAACAGAATAGAAAAAAAAGAAAATATTATTAAAAAATAACAAAACGAAAAAACATGTTTCCTCATGTTTTTTAGTATACAATATTTTTTTTATAATCCATTCAATTATTTTATTTAACAAGATATCTGGATGTTCTTTTGTTTCCGTCCTATATTCAGCTGTAAAAATCAAATCCAAAACTTTTTTATGATCTAGAATCATTTTTGCTTCAATTAACGCAAGTAAACGCTTTAATAGTTGAAGCCCTTGCTAAGTTTTCAGGGTGTACAATGCCCTAAAATTGACAATTTTTAGGGCATACTGTATACTTTTATCATGTTATTTAAAAGAATACAAACAATAGAAAGCTTTCAAGAGAAGGGTCGAGTGGTAATGATTTATGGCCCAAGGAGAGTTGGTAAAACTACTTTAGTTAAGAACTATTTAGCCAGTCTCCCTAAAAGCTTAAGAATAGCCTATGAAACAGGTGACGATTTAACCATGAAAATATTTTTTGAAAAACAGGATAGAAAAAGTATTTTAGATTACGCTGTGCAATATGATGTTATTGCCATCGACGAGGCTCAATTAATAAATAATATTGGGATAGTGGCAAAAATAATTATCGATGAGTACCCAGAGAAGAAAATTATTCTCACAGGCTCCTCATCTTTTGAACTTTCTCAACAAACGGGCGAGCCACTTGTGGGCCGACAATATATTATGAATTTGTTGCCTCTATCTTTAAAAGAATTTGATCTAGGTAATTTTGAATTAAATAGAAATTTAGAAAATTTCTTGATTTACGGCTTTTATCCAGAAATATTATTGCAAACAGATAACTCTCTTAAAGAAGAAAAATTGAAAGAACTTATAACCTCTTACTTATTTAAAGATATTTTAGCCTTGGATAAAATAAAATATCCCGAATTACTATTAAAAGTTGTTTCAGCACTAGCCTACCAGATTGGAAGTGAGGTATCTCTGACTAAGTTGAGTAAAGATGTTGGGGAAAAAGATCATAAAATTATAGGTAGGTATATTGATATTTTACAAAAAACTTTTGTAATAAAAAAGGTCGGAGCCTACAATAATAATCTAAGAAATGAAATCCGTAAAAATTCTAAATACTATTTTTATGATCTCGGCTTGCGTAATGCTATAGTTAACAATTACAAAAAATTGACCCAAAGAGACGGTAAAGAGGTCGGAGCACTCTGGGAAAATTTTATTTTTATGGAACTTTTTAAAAAAAGCAATATTCAAAGAAAGGTCTATGATAATTTCTTTTTTTGGAGAAATGGAGAAAACAAGGAGGTTGATATTGTGCAGGCTGGGTTAAATGACGAATTACTAGCTTTTGAATGTAAATGGGGCAAAGAAATTCCGTCTTTTAAGTTTTTTTTAGAAAATTACCCTAAAGCAAAAAGTTTTGTGGTTAATAGAGAAAATTATACGGACTATTTAAATTAAGAAACTAAAAGTTGGTTTTTTTGATACCAGAATTTAGTCACATATAGGTAGCACCGATACCGATATTAGGGATAGTTCTAAAACTTGTGTTTAAAAGGGTTTTTAGCATACAATAAATAGGAAATAATAGGCTTTTAGCTTTTTGAGGACTATCATTCTCTAAAATTGACTCTTTTTGAGGGTATGCTATACTCAAAAGTAAGAAAATAACTATATGTACATACAAAGATATAAAAAAATAGAAAATTTACTGCAAAAAGGTAAGGTTTTAATGATTTACGGACCCAGACAATGCGGTAAAACCAGTTTGGTAAAAGAGTTTTTAAAAATAACCGGTTTAAAATATTTGCTTTTGAGTGGAGAATTTTTAGAAACTAAAATCAGTTTAGGCGGTGAGCCAAAAATGATAGAGTTAGAAAAATATGCAAATTATGATTTGTTAGCCATCGACGAAGCTCAGCTTATCCCAAATATTGGTAGAAATTTAAAAGCATTGGTTGACACCTACCCCAATCTGCAGATAATTGTCACGGGTTCATCTTCTTTCGAGCTAGCTGGTCAAGTTGGAGAGCCTTTGGTGGGTAGACAAGTAATCTTAGAAATGTTCCCTTTTTGGGAAAAAGAACTTGAGAGTCAAAATTTAATTAGACCTGAAAATTTCTGGTACGAAACTCTTACTTTTGGCAAATACCCAGAAGTTGTGTTGGCAAAAACTATAGACGAAAAAAAAATGGCTTTGAAAAATATTATAAATGGCTATCTCTTTAAAGATATTTTAGCTTTTGACAGAATTAAAAAACCAGAAGTTTTAATAAAACTTTTAGAGTTACTGGCCTATCAAATTGGCTCTGAAGTGTCTATACCAGAGCTTGCCAGACAATTGCAAATTGACCAAAAAACTGTAGAAAAATATTTAAATTTATTGGAACAAACTTTCATAATTTTTAAATTGTCAGCTTTTTCAAAGAATCAAAGAAAAGAAATTTCTACTAAAAAGAAATATTATTTTAAAGATTTGGGGATACGAAATGGAGTTATAGGCAACTTTAATGCATTAGATGCTAGAAATGACATTGGGGCTTTGTGGGAAAATTATTGTTTAGTTGAGAGGTTTAAGAAAAATAGTTATAACGACTCTTGGGCAAAAAGTTTTTTTTGGCGAACTAAAACTCAGGTGGAGGTAGATTATGTCGAAGAAAATGGGCCAGAAATTAGTGCTTTTGAGTTTAAGTGGAACTCGGCTAAAAAAGTTTCAATCCCAAATTCTTTTGAAAAGTTATACCCTAGCGCAACTTTTGAGGTGGTAACCCCGAGTAATTACAAAAAATTTATTTTATAAAGAAATAGTTGGTTGATCAATATGTGTTTGAGCAGGTTTTGTGTTTGTTCTGCACTCTTGTTCTGTAATTTTTAATCTATCGTTAGGGCTAGAAGGTAAAAAAGTATAAACAACCCCCTTTGGCTGTCGCTTTGACTTACTACCTGAACCTTTACAGGTCGTAATCGTGCAGCACTCACCTTTAGTATATAATTTCTTAAGCTTATTAGGAGGATAGATTGTACAACTTTTTACGGCGCTATCATCAATTTGGTTAGTGAGATTTTCTTTTGCAATCATTAGGGTGTGCTCGATACCTTTGATGTCGATCATTCCTATTACATCTACGCCAGTAGTATCTTTAGCGTTTTTGGTAGACCCAGCTTCTCTTATGTACTCACAGAGTCCACTTTTCTCAGTATCAGGAGAAACTACATACCCTGTTGTAGGGGTATCTGAACTGATTTCTTCACAAGCTTTCTTTTTTTCAGGGTCATCTCCTGCTTTATCCAAACACTCTGCTTTTTTTACAGCTGCTTCGGCCTTTTCTTTAGTAGCTACTTCTGCGTCACATTTAGCTTTATCATTGTTGTTTGCTTTTAAACATGCTTCAAGAACGTTTTGGGCTGCTGCTACTTGTGCGGCTGGGCCAGTGGCAGACGGTGCTACAGGGCCAGTTTGAGCTGCCCCACCAAAAATTCCCCCACCACCTCCACCGCCTGCACCACTACTTTTACCTTGCTGTCCTCCAAAACCATTTTTACCTAAAAGAGAACCTAGTATTTGTCCCAAACCTTGGTTTTGAGCGTTTTGCTGAGCTTGCTCCCTAGCTTGTTGTTGTTTTTGCTGGGCGTCACGATAAGGGTCATAAGGACACTGTTGGCTTGTCGGGATTTTTTGTCCATAACAGTCATAAAGCTGAGGTTGTTGAGGGTTGCTTTGAGCGCAGCCAGTAGTATTGATCTGTTTTCCAGCAGGGTCTACGGTTAAGAGTAGACCACTGCTTGGATTGTAAGTACAGTTTGGGGCAGAGGCAACTATTTTATCTAAAATTGAGTTAAGAGAAATTTCTGCATCAATACCCGTGGACGAAGTAGCAGACGCAACTGCTAGAGCCGTGTTTATCTTTACAGAAACCTCATTACTGGCATTTTCGTTTAAGTTTCCAGCCAAGTCTGTTAGTTTGTCTGCCTCTACTTGGACTACTACTTGTTTAGCATCTTCGTTTGGAGTTATGACCACAGAGTAACTTGTCTTTGAAAGTTTTCGTACTTCTTTCACTACGCCACCGTCAACAATCACACTGTCTGCAGCAAAGGCATTTACCTCTTCTGACAAATTGGCTACAACTTTAAAATTGCTCCCCTTCTCTACCGAATTTAGATTTGCAGAAAGTGAAACTCGGGGTGAAATTTTATCATTAGTAGTATTGGTTGCAATGCCAGTTTCAGAGGCGTTTTTTTGTACTCCAGAAACGTTGTTGTAAATATCTTTGTTTTGATAGTTTAAATTTTTACCTTGACTAGGGCTAGATTTATTTTCACCGTTACAGATTGCGTTCATCACGGTTCTGGTTCTAGGTCCAAAGCGACCATTGGCAACACCTACGTATTCTATAAATAAAGCTTGGAATCTTTTCAAAGCATCATTTGTGGCCTCACCAAAAATACTGGTTTCGTTGGATGGTGACCCGATGCCGCTAACAGCTACCAAGGTTCTCTTGTCACTGTTTAGTAAGATTTGTAAAAGTCTAACATCCTCACCTCGTGTCCCCTTTACCAAGTCTCGTTCAAATGAATATGGGCATGCTAAAGCTGTACCCTCGTAGACACCAGCTAGTTTGCCGTTGCTCTTTTTTGCATAGGATTGAGTTTGGGTAGAGTTTGAATTGTTTATTTCTGAATTATTTATGACACCGTCGGCTTTTTGCACTGCTGGGTTGCCTCTTTGCAGATAAATATTAGTTGTGCCTTCATCTTCGCTTTCACCCTCTTGGGCAAAAGCTGAATTATTTAAAATTGAAAAATTAAAAAAAGCCTGTAAGATAAAAAAACAAGTAAGAAGTTTTTTAGAACTCATAGAACAAAGTATACACACAAGCCTAAATACTTACTAGCAAACTAAAAAAATTTTGTGGAAAAGAATCAGCAAAAAAAAGTAGGTTATTTAAACTTATCGCATATACTTATTAGATATGAAAATCAAAATGCAAAACATTGCAATTTTAACTTTTTTCTTTTGTTTAATTTTTATGCTTGTCTCTTCCCAAAGTTTGGCCTATTCCTGCCCGAACTATGAATTTAAAAGAAATCTAATAAAGGGTAATACTGACGAGGACATAAGAGTAATTCAAGAAATCCTAAATCTGGACAAAAGAACTATTGTTGCCTACACGGGTTTAGGCTCTAAGGGCAATGAAACCCCTCTCTTTGGGAAAGGAACAAGAGAATCTTTGAAAAGATTTCAAGCCCTATTTATAGAGTACATAGGGGTAGCGGATGGAAAGTTTAATGACAAAACTAGGGCAAGTATGAACACTGTTTGTAAAGGACCGTTTTTCACAGGTCAAAGTAAAAGTGTTTATGATACTGCCAGTACAACAAAAGATTTTATCGCACCTATAGTTGGGATAGCAGCTGTTGCCAGCACAACAGCAGACGTTCCTTTCCGGGCCTACATTGGTGCGAGTGAGGCTATAAAAACCCCAACCCTAGATGGGCTGATTGTCGATGGGGCTACTGCCGGAGATGTACGAAAAACCTCTTCTACGACTTTTACTTTTTTAGTTACTCCCAATGCCGATGTCAAAGGAAAAATCACCCTACAATTTGAGGCGGACTCTGTTTCTGACTTGGCAGGAAACAAAAACTCAGAAGCAAGTAATGAGTGGACAGTGTATGTTTTAAGTGTCAGTCAAGCCTCAACCACAACAGATCTACCTACTCTTGCTGACCTGGCTATACCGACACTTACAAATACAGACTGTTCGACAGTTTCCTTTGTTTCAGCAACCGACTACACTAACCCTTGTTATGGTAAAGTTCCAACTTCTCCCGTTTCTTCTGCGGACCTTGGGCAAGAGAAAAAAGATGAAAAAAAAGACAATCAAATCATGCAAATGTTGCAGGGTTTAATGCAAGGTTTAGCTAAAGCCTTAGGTGGAGGTGGCCAGCAAACAGGAGGTAAAACTGGTGGCGACGCAGCTTGTGGCTGCGTTCCTATCCCCACAACTCAGTACACACCCATTGGTCCGGGTATTGGAGGCAGACAAGGTGTCTTAGGTGTAGCTGGTGGAGGAGGTAATTATGTTGGCAAACAAAGTGCCCCACCCCCTATTTGTGGAGTGAGGCCAAGGTCTGGACCAAAAGATAAATGTGGAGGCATACCAGGACCTCATACAGGAAATTGCTGTGGAATTACAAGTGACATGACCATGATGCCAGTCACGGGTACCCTAGAGCCTAGTCCAACTGGCATGAGAAGTGGTGGATTCTAGTTGAAATATTTTTAGAAACTTGTTAGTATTATAAATAAGGCTGTGCTGAGCAGCTTAAAAGCCGGACTTGTTCCACGGGCTTAAACCCGCACCGAACTAGACCGGCTTTGTTATTTTGTATTTATTGAGTTTATAATTTCTTGCCAAGTTTCTAAATTTACATCTTCTGCCCTAGCTTTCTCTCCATTTTCTTTGATTATAATTTCTGCGATTTTTTCTAAATATTTTTCTTTGAAACTTTCTTCTAATTTATTTTTTAAATTTGAAAGTAAGAATTTTCTTTTCTGAGAAAAAGCAGCTCTTAAAATTTTAAAAAAAACTTCTTGAAGGGGG
>JAYSUJ010000027.1:0-8423 GCA_043719155.1 bacterium
CGGCGGTAGCCAAGTTGTTGATAGACATGGGTGTCGAAGTGACTGGGTCTGACGAAGGTTTTTACCCACCAGTTTCAACTTATATTGAAAATAATAATATTCCATTTATAAAAGGATACAGTCAAGACAACATTCCAATAGATGTAGACACCATAGTAATAGGAAAGCATGCAAGATTGGTGGAAAGTGAATGTGACGAGGTCAAAAAGGCTTTCGACTTGCAAAGAGCGGGTAAAGTTGTGATAAAATCATTTCCGGAAATCATACAAGAGATAGTAAAAAATAGACAAAATTTAGTGGTGGCTGGCTCATATGGTAAGTCTACCTGTACAGCACTTCTGTCCCATGTCTTAGAAAACTCTGGACAAGACATAGGGTATTTTATCGGGGCAACACCTTTAACCCCAAATCAAAATGCAAAGCTGGGAACAGGTAAAATTTTTGTGTTAGAAGGTGACGAGTATCCAAGTGCCAACTGGGACATGTCTTCCAAATTTTTGTATTACAAACCAAGCTCAGTTTTGCTGACAGCTTTGGCACACGACCATACTAATATCTTTAAAACTCATCAAGATTTTATAAATACTTTTTTTGAATTATTTAAAATAATACCAGATTCTGGAAAGTTGCTGGCATGCTTAGATGAAAAAACTATTTCAAATCAGAAACAAAACATTTTAAAGTCTCATGCAAATACAGTTTTTTACAGTTTGGATAATTTGGAAAATAGCAATGAGATTAAATATTTTGCCAAGAATGTAAACTATGCTGAAATTTCTACTTTTGACTTTTGTAGAAATAATGAAATCTTGGGTAATGTGAAGACTAGTCTTTTGGGTAAACACAATCTACAAAATATAGTAGGAGCTATTGCCTTTATTTTAGAAAATACAAATACAAGTTTTGAAGATATACAAAAAGGTGTAGAAAGCTTTATTGCTTTAGAAGGAAGACTTAATGAATTGTCGACGAAAAACTCTTTAGGAGTAAAGGTTTTTGAAGGGTTTGGGTCATCTGTAGATAAGGCTAGAAGTGCGCTAGATGCCATTCTTCTACATTTTCCAAAAAAGAATGTAAAAATAATTTTTGAGCCACACACTTTTTCTTGGCGAAACAAAGAGGCTATAACTTGGTATGATACGGTTTTTTTGGGCGCAAAAAAAGTCTATGTTTATGAGCCACCCACCCATGGGTCACAATCTATAACTCAGTCAACGCAGAAAGAAATAGTAGACAGAATAAATATGTCGGGTGTGGAGGCAGTAGAAATAGTTGAACAGGAAATAGTGATAGATAAAATCAAAAAAGAGTTGGATTTTGAAAACGATATTATTCTAACCTTATCTTCCTCTGACTTTGGTGGGTTAATTGCAAAGCTTGTACTTGAATTATGAAAAAAATATTTTCCGAATATCAAAATGACTACAGTAGTTATACTTTTTCCTATGCGCATTACGCGATTTTAGAAAATTTGAAAGATTTGAGTGAAATTTATGAAGGTGGATATCTGCCCTATACAGGCTCGCCAGACTTGGAGAATCATTTTTATTTTTGTCGAAGTGCCAGAATAAATTTGGAAAAGTTTAAACAGAATAGTGAAAATAAGAGAGTGTTAAAAAAACAAACTAAAATTTTTACAAAAAAATTTTTTGCTAATTTTCAAACTATACCCAAAGAGCTTGGTGCAAAAGTGTTTGAAATGTATTTGAATTATTTTCACAAAATACACGGCGAAAAGGTTATGGGCAAGAAAAGGTTGGAGCTTATCTTGAATTCGCAATATCAAAATAAGAATGTTCTATATTTTGAAAAAACAGAGAGTGACGAAGAGGTGCTAGTTGGCGGGATGATAATGGTGACTGATCTTAAAAAACAAAATATGCATGTCTGGTACCTAGGCTACGAGCAAGAATATAAAAATACAGGCTTTGGGATTTGGATGTTTTTAGAGCAAATAGAAGCAGCTAAAAATGAAGGTTATAAGTACTTTTATTTAGGAACTTGTTATGGTGAAAAAGCTAAATACAAGCTCAATTTTGAAGGTTTAGAATATTTTGACGGCAATGTATGGGTTTGTGACATAAAGAGACTGAAAGAATTAATAAAAAAAGATAAAGAGAGAAAGGGTTGTGATCTATTAAAAGAAAATCTGAAACTTTTTTAAAAAGTTAAGTCCAACAATACTTATCCCCAAATTTGGGGTTTTTTTGTTGCAAAAAAAATAATGGTGGGATAGACTGGGATGAAGTGGGAGATTTTGCAAAGCAAAATCTCCCACCAATAAAAGACTTAAATACATGCTGATAGGCCAATACGCACACACTGTAGATGATAAAAAAAGACTTTCTGTGCCAGCTAAATGGCGAAAAGTTTTTGGAAAAACTATAGTTGCAACTAGGGGACTTGATTCATGTTTGTTCCTTTACACAACGAAAGAATGGGAAGTTATTGCTCAAAAGCTTAGCTCCGCATCTCTTGGCTCAAAAGACTCTCGTGACTTAAACAGGTTCTTCCTTTCCGGAGCGGTAGAAATTGACATAGATAGTGCAGGGAGAATTTTGCTCCCAGAATATTTAAAAGATTTTGCAGCTCTAAAGGAAAAAGTTATCTTTGCTGGTTTATATTCACGTGTAGAAATTTGGGATGAAAAAGTTTGGGAAAAGAAACAAAAAGAAGTTAGTTCTAGGGCTGATGAAGTGGCTAGTAAGCTGCAAGAGGTTGGCATGATTTAAAAAAATGAAAATTACAAACAATCCAACTCAAAAAAATGCTGACGAACTACATTATTCTGTTATGAAGGCAGAGTCAATTTCGTCGCTCAATCTTAAGGCTGGCCAGACAGTTGTTGACGCAACTGTAAATCGGGCTGGGCATGCCGTAGAGATAGCAAAAGCAATTGGTGAGACTGGGATTATTGTAATTTTCGACTTAGACAAAGAAGCTCTAAATTTTTCCAAGAAAAGAATAGAAGGTTTGGAGAATGCACCAAAAGTCCATGCGGTAAATACTAACTATCGACATATAAAGAATTCTTTAAAAGAGTTGGAGATAGAAAAAGTAGATAGAATTTTTGCAGACTTCGGACTTTCAAGTCAAGAGTTAGAAATATCTGGTAGAGGTTTTTCTTTTTTAAAAGACGAGCCACTACATATGACTTTTCAGTCTGAAGTTGTAGATGATACTTTTACAGCTACAGACCTAATTAACAATTTATCTGTTGGAAACTTAGAGAAAATCTTTAAATTTTATGGAGACGAGCCCTATGCTTGGAAAATAGCTAACGCCATTGTTGAAACAAGAGAAAAAATGTTGGAAGAAGGTATTGGAAGTATAAAAACCAGAAAACAAAAAATTGAAACAACTAAACAGTTGGTAGATATTATAGAATCTGTAGTTAAAAGAAGTGGTAAAACTCACCCGGCAACAAGAGTATTTCAGGCAATACGAATTGCGGTCAATGACGAATATGAGAGTATTAAAGAATTTGTTGAAGACAGTTACCAACTTCTTGTGGAGGGCGGAGTACTGTCAATAATAACTTTCCACTCTGGTGAAGACAGGATAGTTAAACAAATGTTTAAGACTTTTGAATCAAAAATTTTAAAAAACAAGCAACTTATGCAGAAACCTGGTAGAAAAGAAGTTTTGGAAAATAAAAGAAGTAGAAGTGCTGTGCTTCGCACAATTGTCAAAAATACAAATATATGAAAGATATAAAAATTACAAAACAAAAAGTTAAAAAGGTGGTAGAAAGGGAATCAGTTGTTAATCATAATGAGAAAACAAGTATAAAAACTGGTAAACTTTCTTTTGTCTTTTTTACTTCCATGTTTATGGCTGTATTTGTCTATATTTTTCTTGTTTCTTCGTCAATTTTTTATTCGGTAAAAGAAAGCAAATTAGCTTATAAGAGTACTATTTTGCAAAACAATTTAGTAAATGAGGATGACTTGGCATATGTTTCAGTTAAAAGAGCTTCTGAACGTATTTCATTTATAAATAAATCCACAGACAGCGGGCTAAGTCTAAAGTAGTCATCATGTTTGTATATGAAGAGTTTTCTATACTTTAATGAATCTAGAATAAAGTACTTTGGACTTGCTGGAGTTTTCTGTCTATCTTTCTTATATTTAATTTGTGTTGTTTATAAGTTACAGGTAAAAAACCATGAATACTATTTTAATCAGAGGAGTTTACAAAATAGCTACTCTGGTGAGATGCAGAAAAGGGGGACTATTTTCTCCACCAGAAAGGACGGGCAACTGGTACCAATTGCTGAAGACGAGGTTTGGTACAGGTTGACTGTTTCGCCAAAACTAATTTCCAGTTTTTACGAAGACAGAGTGTTTGAGCTTGTAAACAAAGTAACACCTGTAGATAGAGCTTCTTTTTATAGTAAAGTAAAAAACAAAAAAGACTCTTATGAGGAGTTAAAGATAATTAGTAAGTTGGAGGCCGAAACAATAGAAAAAATGGATATACAAGGAGTTCAGACTGCGAAAATATTTAAAAGAAAATACTCTCTTGGAGAAGTTGCTGGAAGAGTGGTTGGTTTTGTTGGTGGAGGAGCCACTGGATTTGAAGGTAAATATGGTTTAGAGAAATTTTATCAGTCAGATCTAACTTCCGGCAAGTCAATAGAACAAAATTTCTTTTCGAAAATATTTAATAAAAAAAGTTTGAATGAACATTTTAACAGCAACTTTTCGAAAGATATTGTTACTAGTTTGGAACCGAATGTTATGAAGTTTCTCTTTAATCTACTTTCAGAGACAAAAGAAAATTGGAGTGCTGATGAGGTTAGTGCAATAGTCATGAAGGTGGACAACGGTGAGATTGTCGCCATGGAAACTGTGCCAGAGTTTGACCCAAATAGATACCAGGACTATGCTCCGGAGAACTATGGAAATCTTTCTGTACAAGGAGTTTATGAGCTTGGCTCGATTATGAAGCCTATAACAATGTCTGGAGGTATAGAAGCAGGACTGGTAACGCCGGCGAGCACTTTTAATGACAAGGGATTTGTAAAAATTGATAACTATACAATCAAGAACTTTGACGAAAAAATAAGAGGTATAGTTACGATGCAAGATGTAATAAGTCAGTCACTAAACACTGGTGCAGTGTATGTACAACAGCTTTTAGGAAAGAAGAAGTTTAAAGAAAATTATATTCAATTTGGTTTAGACGAGCAAACTGGTATAGATTTTCCAGGAGAACTCTCAAACCAAAACGGAAACCTGGATACAGATACAGATGTAAACTTTGCAACAGCGTCTTTCGGACAAGGTGTAGCCATCACTCCGATCTCTATGCTAAATTCACTTAACATAATTCCAAATAGGGGAAAAGTCATTTGTCCACATTTTCTTATTGCAAAGAAAATAGAAGAAAAAAATATTCAACTTTTTGACTGTGAAAAGGGAGACAGACAGGTGGTCAGCACCTCTACAGCTGCTACTGTCAAACAAATGATGGTGGAGTTGATAGATACTGGCCTTGCCCATGGTAGATACAAAGATAAAAATTATAAAGTTGGAGCAAAAACTGGTACAGCTCAACTACCTAGTCCAGATGGAAAGTATTATAAAGACAAATTTATTCACTCTTACTTTACTTTTTTTCCGGCTAAAGACCCAAAGTTTGCTGTCTTGATTTATCAGGTCAACCCCAAAAGAGGGTTGTTGGCTTCTTTGACTTTAGCTCCTGTAGCTACAAAAATTAAGGATTTCATGTTAATGTATTATAATGTTCCACCAGATAGAAATTAATATAAAATTTCGCTAATCTATGAAAGTTAATAGTAAAATAATTTTAAAAACTACTTTTGTCTGGCTGGCTTCTATTTTGTTTTTCTTGATAGCTAGTTTTTTCAAGGAATTTTACCAAATATATACATATTCTGCTGGCAATTTTTTATTTCTAGGTGACATGCTTACTTATCTCCAAGATTTTTTGGCAACTGTGCATACAAGTCTGTTTTTTTTGATAGTTATTTTCTCAGCCCTACTTTCTTACTTTTATTATACTTACATTTTAATTTCTCAAACTAAAATAGACAGAAATGCAAAGACTAAAAATTCCAAGTATGGACTAGCTGGTGTTGTGTTTACCTATTTAGGTTTTGGCTGTGTTGCTTGCGGACAAACTTTACTGTATTCTTTTTTACTTTTGCTAGGTAGTAACGTGAGTCTGTTTTTGGCTCCAGTTATCGGCGAGATTTCATTACTTTTAGGTATAGTTTTCTTGCTATTTGGGGTATTTAAAAACAAACAAATTCTAAAAAATAGAAATTTATGCAAAATATAGTTTTAGGTAAATTATTAACCTTGAGAAAAATTTTGTACATTCTGAGTCTTGTTGTTGCTTTTTTGCTTGGTGATATGTCAGTCACTGACTTTTCTAAAGGAAGAGAAATGACAATAGCTGAGCTCTCCACTTTTTCAGATGCTTATAAAGTTACTTATGTTGTAGACGGAGACACTGTGCATGTTGTAGATGAAAAAGGTAATAAAGATATTGTTCGTCTTTTAGCTGTAAACACTTTAGAGAAGAATTCATTAGTTCCTAGGGAAAAATGCCTGGCTAAACAAGAGACCGAGTTTACTAAACAAAATCTTCTAAACAAAGATGTCTATTTAATTTCAGACCAGAGTCAGCCGAAAAGAGATAAATATCAAAGGCTTTTGGTCTATGTAGCAACTACCTCTACCTCTACGAATTACTTTTATAACGACTTACTTATACAAACTGGAAACGCAAAAGTTTATAAAGCTTCCCCAAAAGCTCTTAAATACGATGAATACGTTAAGTTACAAATAAATGCTCAAAACAGAAAATTGGGGATGTGGAACCTGGAAAATTGTAATATTTAATATATACTTTAAAGTATGTTAAATAAAAAAATCTTAAAACTAATCATCCTATGTTCAGCTGTATTTTTTCTTATATTGTTTTACAGGCTTATAAAATACAATGTAGTTGTAGTCGACCAAGTAGGGCAAGCTTCAGGTGTTCAAAATAATTCTATTTCTGAGACTGTTTTTGAGCAAGTAGAGCTAAAGTCACAGACTGAGTTTAAGATGTTGGGTAAAAGTATTTACATTGGCTCTGGTAGCGAGCCGGGTTTTTCCTTGAACCTTTCTTTGGCAGGTACTAGTTTTGGAACAGAAATTATTTCTGACTATGGTGAAAGAAAGTTTGTAGGGTATATAAATCTTTTAAAGCAGTCTACCTCAACAAAAGTTTTTTCTGGTAAATTGTTAAACATTTCAAACAAACCTGTAGACGTAAAAATAGAGTTTCAAACCAAGAAGTGCATAGCAGAAAGTGGGGAAGAGAAAAGTTATGTTTTAAATATAAATGTGGAAAATGAAAAACTTGTTGGCTGTGCTGAAGTTAAAATTTAAAGAAAATGAGAAATATCGGACCAAAAAGTAAAGTTCTAGTGCTCGGATATCTTTATTTTGCCATTGTTACTTACCTTTGTACGTTTCTTAAACTTCATTTTATTGTTAGTACCTTTTTGTTTTTAGTATTGCCGACACTGATATTGATATTTCTAAATAGGAAAATATTTTTCGAGCTTACTCTCTTTTGTTTTTCACTAGGAATTCCACTTGGTTTGTACATTCAGGTGGTTGCCGAAAGAAATTACATCTGGAAATATACGCCATTTTTTGACTTCTTTCAGGCTCAAAATATGCCTCTGGAGGCCTTGTTCTGGTACCCAGCTTGGTTTGGACTTGTCATAGCAACCTATCTTTACTTTGTAGACAAACATAAACATAGTTTTGTTAATAAGATAAGTTTTAAAAAACATTTAAAATATTTTGCATTCTGCTTATCTCTTTTTATGTTATCAGTTTCCTTGATGTTTTTGGACGAGAAATATCTTGTGTTTCCCTATCCTTATCTAACTACTATTTTACCTATGGGGCTGGTTTCTCTATTGCTTTTTTGGTGTCAAAAACATACTAGTTTCTTAAAGATTCTGCTACCCACCACCTTAATACTTTTTCTGCCAATGCTTGCATATGACTTGACTGGTGTCTACTCGGGTCAATGGACATTCCCTGGTCACTATTTATTTGTGATTGATTTTGGAATAGCCAAACTCCCAGTAGAAGAATTTATTATTTGGCTGATGATCTTGCCTGCGTCAGTTATTGCTTACTTTGAGGAGTATGAAAAAAATATCTAGTTTCTTTTACTTTTTCACTTTTTTTGGTATAATCTAAACCATCGCCCGGGTGGCGAAATTGGCAGACGCACTAGCCTTAGGAGCTAGCGAGGCAACTCATGAAGGTTCAAGTCCTTTCCCGGGCACTAAAACAGCACTTTCGGTTTTTTTATTAGTAACAAATATGGACGCCCGAAGGGCGGCCCAAATATTCCCCCCTAATGCACTAGTGTCCTCAAGG
>JAYSUJ010000028.1:0-8291 GCA_043719155.1 bacterium
TAACCCTGTTAGGGCTTTGATGGCTCTAGGATCGTTAACTAATTTTTCTGTTTTAAACATTACTACAGTCTAACATTTTGTTAAAAAGGAGCAAGCCTAGTAAAGAAAAAAGAGGGGCGCGAAGCGCCCCTCTTTTCAGTGTAGCCCACCCTTGAACGTAATTCTTGGATCCAGCCACTTTGCTAGTCTCTGGGCGTAATAGCCAAAAGTAAGACTAACGAGAATGAACACCGGTATCCAGTGAACAAAGTCTTCATCACATCTACCTTTTAAACAAATTACACCTACAACGATCAAAAGGAACGTGCTTGCCCCAGCGAGAGTGTAAAAAATGTTTGAGAGAGCAAATACAAGTACTGCCCTGTGCCTCCATGCATATTTACATAAAAAGTAAACTCCTGTGAGTAAGAGTATTGCGACTGACATTGCGGCCAGCTTTGAAGTAATCAGAGCAAGCACTCCAGAAATCTTGTCCATGATGGACTCCTTTTTTTCAAGTTGCTAGAAATTAATTCTAAAATAGAACGAGAGATATGTAAAGAAAAGGCCCTGGTTCTTAAACCAGGGCTTTAAAGATAACATCAAACTCAGTCTCCATCACCGAAGTGGAGTTCAAACCACTCCAGGAATCGAGCACCTACGAATGTAAAGGCTAGGAACATAATGCCTGCCAAAGCTTTATGCCCTGTTTCTGGGTTACTTTTCCCTGTTATTGTTTCGAAACCGGATGCAATTAAGAAGCCAACTCCGAAGCAAAAGGTAAAGATGAGTACTATTGTCAGAAATTGCGGGAGCATGTAGATTATTAGTCCAAATACCACCGCCACAGCAATCCATTGTGCAGCTATCAAAACGATGTCCATGGCTTTAACTCCTTTTTGCTAAACCAAGTCTTCAGAATGCATATTTTACAACATATTTTGTATAAAGTAAAGCAAAATGAATTGGTAGCCATCACTTAAGTCTTTGTAAAATAGCGTCCCAATTTAAATGCATAAAAATGGAGTCTAAATATATTTGTCTATCAGTACCAAAATCTTTAATATAAGCATGTTCAAACATATCTACATTTAAAATAATATTTACGTCGGCTAACATACCTGCGTCATGCTCGTTTACCCAAGTATTTATGAGTTTTCCAGTTTGTCTGTCTTGCACTAGCATTGTCCAGCCCATGCCACGCATTTTACAAATATTTATAAAATCTTTTTTCCAATTTTCAAAACTTCCAAAATCTTGTGTGAATCTTAGTTCTAGGGCGGCGGCTCCGCCGACGCCCACCTCTTTTGTCAATCCATCAAAAAACAACTCATGCAAACGCATTCCGTTAAACTCCCAACCAAACCTTCTATGCAGCTCAGTCCACTCTGGTAAAAACTTGGCTTGGTAGTCGGCTTCAAAAGTTTTTACTTGCTCAAATTTTTCTATCAGTAAATTCGTATTTTTTACGTAACCTTCGTAAAGTTTGAAATGCATTTGCATAGCCTCATTGGAAATTTTGCCAATATCTACTAAGTGTGTATAATTTTTTATTTCGTATTTTTGCATACATAGTAATATTGTACATCTACAAAGAAACTTGTGCATCATTGACTTTCTGTTTAAAAAATGTTTAAATTTATTTACCTCAGAAAAGGAGCATTCAGTGACTGATGAAATCAGGAAGATACTTGGGTTGTTGGTAATTGCAGCTGGGCTGCACCTTGCCGCAAACCCATTTCCATTAGCCCGCACAGGGATGGAATGGCTGGACTTCATTGAAATGGCATTAGGCCTCGCTCTCGCCTCCGCTGGTTATTTCTATAGCTTTCTCCGGAAAGTGTGAGAAATTACCCATGCAGACCAGCCGTCGTCCTAGCAATAGTTCGGCGGTTTTCTTTTCCCATGCCCTTGACAAGATATCATATTATGTTATTATGTTTAGACCACCGACTTAGGGTGGGATTTGGCAAACCAAAGAGGACTTCCAATGGGCATCCGCTCACAGATCTCTGAAATTCTTCGTACCCCAGCTCGTCTGTCCGAAATCACAGGGAAACCTGTCGATAAGGCAAGCGACATCGCAATGAACGCCGCGGGCCTACTCGCGGTTTCGGAAGCAGTCGGCATCTTTGCTTTCATCAGCGGAGACACCGGTGACAAGGGTTACGGAGTGGCGCTTGACTTTTTCTGCAGCATTCCGGCCGAACGGTCTCCAGACCGTAGCGCCGACGTGCAGCACGAGATCGCAAAGCGTATCGCCCACGCTACGTGGGCTCAAAGCCAAATTTATAGGGGAATGATCGAAACCCCGCTCACGCCGTTCGCACGGCTGGAAAGGAAACGCTCGGACGATGAATACGTCCTTGCCGTTTACGATCTGCTCCCACCTGAAGAGGTGGCCAAAGATTGGGAGCAGGTGCAAAAATACGCCATCAGGCTCCGTGACCTTATCACGAAACTCGCCGTCTAGACTCCTCGATATTGCTTCGGGGGGCCACAGGTGAGACAACTGGGCACGCTTTAAACAGTGTGCCCTTTTCTTTTTCTCAAAATCTTTATGTTATACTTTTTATCATTATGAAGAGATTATGAAGAGTCCGAGTCCGCAACCAGAGTCACCGACTTTTAATATTAATAATTTTTCCGAAGCAGCAGCCGAGCATCGGAAACTTTATACTTCCAAAGCTCCTGAAGCTGGAAAAAAGAGAATTGACTTTTGCGAAAGAATAGCTGAAGGTGCCTTAGATAAATGGCGAGAAGCAGATCCAAAACTCAAATTATCTTTGAAAGGAGATTTAGTTGGTTTAAAAATAGACATTGGGGAAGAAGGTACCTCTGGTATCCATGCCCATATTCCCTATCACCTTTTAAAACTAGAAACATTAAAAAAACTAAGTAGTCATGTCTACGACCAAAACGGAGTTTACACAGGCCAAGCAGAAAACACACAGATTTATGGCGAGAATTCTGAACACAATCCAGAGCTACAAAAAATAATAATAGACGGTTATAACAGTCCCGAACCAAATAAACTAAAAATTTCAAAAGAAGAATATGAAAGCATGTTAACACTTTCGGAAGAGAGTCTAGGATTGATGTCAGAAAATTTATACCAAAGCGACTCTTACCATCCTTTTGATAGGAATTTCCTAGCTCATCAGTTTTTTTATTTGCCAGAGCTAGTAGCTAAGCAAGTTCGTCGAGGTTACCCTATAACCCCAGAAACCTTGGACTATGTTTTCTCTGACAAAATGGAGTTTACTCTGGAAAGAACCATCAAAAGCAGAATTATGTCCATACTCCGTTTTGTTTCTTTTATACAAATAGAAAATGAGGCTTCAAGTTTTAAACAATCTCGCCACTCGCCTCACATTTCTTTCAATTTAAATAATGAAGCCAAGCGAATACACACTTTACAAAAAAGTACTTTAGGAGAAAATTATTTAATTCAAGCTGGTAAATGTATTCAATATATTTTACAACGTTTTTCAGTAAAACAGTTAGAGGAAATGGGTATCACGGTTTGTACTACAGCCTATGGTGGCGGCGACAAAATGTTTGCCTTTTGGAGTCAAGGGGAATACGCAAGTGTTT
Source organism: bacterium (assembly GCA_043719155.1). GTDB lineage: Bacteria > Patescibacteriota > Minisyncoccia > Phycocordibacterales > UBA5272 > JBBQKQ01. The sequence goes on from JAYSUJ010000028.1 coordinate 3,577, forward strand.
TATTGAGGCCTGGTACAAATATTGATGAAAAATTTGTAAAAGACTTTGAAGCCAATTCCGAGCAGCAGGTCCTGGCCAGAGCTGACTTCGAAACTTTAGATACAAACATGCGTTTAGCTTTTACAGCAGAAAATTTATTTAACAATACCTTAAATATTCGCAGACTTTCTAAAAATTCCAATGACTATGACCCTAATAATTTAGCAAGCAAGGAAACAATTTCAGAAAACTCAACCATACTTTTAACTATTTTCGCGAGAGAGTTGCCGGCTGCACAGATGCACGAATTTGCAAAAGTATTTGAAAATTTTAAAAACAATGTGATCTCTCCACAAGATTTTGCAATCTTTTTGACCAAAATAATGGAAGTCTTTCGTGGAAAAGTTTGGGTTAAACCCCAAGTTTTACTTGAACAACATTTGCAAAAACCTAAAAAAGTCGTAGTTAAATTTGGAAAAGACTACAACCAGTCTTTTCCAAAAGAACATTTAAGAAGTGATGCAAATGAACGAAGTGAACCTTTTTCTCCACTTTTGCGAAACCTGCCAGAGCAAGACGTATCTTTCGCAGTTTCCATGACCAAAGACGCAATCCCTTTTGCCCAATGCGCTCGCATGATGCGTATCTTAGGGCTAGAGCCGAGCAACACCATTTCTTGTTTGGTTGGCAGCTCTAAAATGCAAGGAGATAAAAACCAAGCAGTAGCTCAAACAGTATCGCAGGCTGTCTACGATGTTTCAAAAACCATTAAAGCGAATGTTGGTATGCCTGGTACCCAACCTGGTTACGCAGCTCAACTTTTACAACCTGTTTTACCAAACCGTGGTAAAGAAAATGAACCGGATTACTTTTCTATTATCCCAGGTAAAAATGTACCTTTCACCGGCAACCCGTATTTTGACGAAACTGACAAAAAGCACTCCTATGCAGCTGTACCTAACAAGTCTTTTGTGACACCATTTGACGGCGGTTTTGGAAAACACCCAGACGAGGTACGTCATCACAACCTTATTCAAGAAAGCATTTATGCGGCCATGTCCGACGGCTTTAAAAGAGTTACTTTGGTTGCAAATGCGGGTTTTGGAGCTATAACCGAAATGGTCATGGCTTTACAAAACAACTCACCCATTCTTTTTGTAGCTGACTCAGGAAGACTTGCAACCTTCGTATCTAAAATTTTAGAAAAGAACCCATCAAATTCCGAAACTTTTTTGAATCTATCTAATCTTGATATTTTGAAAGCTAAGCTGGCCGAAATTCTGCCAGAGTTAGATGAAACAAACCAACTAGAGTTACAAAAATCACTTGAAAATGAAAAGTATTTAAATGAACTAGCAACTTTCTTTGCTGTCGCTTCTAAAAAACCAAATTTAATTTCTAGCTGTGAAAGTACAAATTTAGAAAAATTGATGTTAGAGTTATTTAATTCTTAACTACAAATTTATCACAAATGTATCTCAAAGTTTTTACATAATAATCCACCTCTTCTTTTGTGTTATTTTCAGAAAAAGAAATTCTGATAGTCTCTTTAGCTTTTACCGGCTCCCCAATTGATTTTAAGAAATTTGAACCCGAATTTTCCAAAAGCGAGCAAGCTGTAGCCGTAGATACAGAAATACCTTTAGCGTCTAGCCTTAAACAAGTCTCTTCCCCCAACATATCAACCAGTGATAGTAGCAAAATGTGCGGAGCTGTGTGCTCATAAAATTTATTATATTTAAATTTTGTGTCGCCAAAAATTTCTAATTCACTTTCTCTAAAGTTCTCACGCAATCTTTGTATGCAGTAATTTCGCAACTCAAAAACTTTTTCTCTTGCACTTTTAACTCCCCCTTTATTTAAAGGGGGCTCGGGGGATTTTTCTAACACCTCAGCCAAAGCACAAATTGCAGGCACATTTTCTGTCCCACTGCGTACACCCTCCTCTTGTCCACCACCAGAGATTAGTGGAAAAAGTTTTATGCCATTTTTTACATACAATACCGCACAGCCAGCGACAGACCCTAGCTTGCTAGCTCCGAAGCTTAAACCGTCTACAAGCAGTGTAGAAACATCCATATTTTCGTATTTAGCTGCCTGCGTTGCATCTATAAAAATTTTTGGATATTCAGCAACCCACTTGTTCTCCAAAACTTTCTTATCCCAAAATTTTCGCATTTCTAAAACAATTTTTCGCACCTCTTGTACGGTCCCAAGCTCAGAACTGACATACGAAAAACAAATCAATTTTGTATTGGACTTTAGTTGATTTAAGATATCTTCAATTCTCAACAAGCCGATTTTATTTGGGATAACGTTTGAAGTTTCTACCCCAAAAGTTTTTAAACCTTCGACCACATCCACAATAGCCGAGTGGTCTGATTTTGAATAAATAATATGTGGTGAGTTATTTAAATAGTTTAAAACTAAACCTTTAATAAAAATGTTGTTTGCTTCAGTAGTAGAAGAGGCAAAATAAATTTGTGAACTTTTGACTTTCAAAAAACTGGCTATTTTTTTTCTAGCTTCAAATAGATATTCTTTTGTTTTTTCACCTTCAAAATGGATAGATGAAGCGTTGGCAAAAACAAGTTTGGAAACTTCTGAAAACTTTGTTTTTGCCAACTCCAAAACAGGCACTGCCGAAGCTGAATCAAAATAAATTCTTTTACTTGTTTTGTTTTTAAAAAAATATGAAAAAAACATGTAAATTTAAAAATAATTATAGCAAATAAAAGTAAAATATGATACAATACATCAATATAAAACTAAATGTCAAATACGAAAAAACCTGTTATTAAAAAACGTGCACCTATAGTAGCCATTGTCGGACATGTCGACCACGGCAAGTCCAGTCTTTTAGACTATATCCGAAAATCTAAAGTTGTAGACGGTGAGGCGGGTGGCATCACCCAACACATAGCTGCATACGAAGTAGATTGGACAACCAGCGAAGGCAAGACTTCAAAAATTACTTTTCTCGACACACCGGGCCATGCGGCTTTTTCAAGCATGCGTGAGCGTGGGGCCAACATTGCTGACATTGCTATCTTAGTTGTTTCTGCAGAAGACGGTGCTAAAACTCAAACCAAAGAAGCTTGGGAAACCGTCGAGGCAGCTGGGATACCTGTTATTGTCGCAATCAACAAAATAGACAAACCGGGAGCTAATATAGACATGGTTAAAAACTCTCTTTCTGAGATCGGAGTTTATGTAGAAACTTGGGGTGGGACCATTCCTTTTGTCCCAGTATCAGCCAAAACAGGCGCAGGTATTGATGAACTTTTAGACTTAATAGTTTTGCAATCTGAAATTGCTGACCTAGACTATGACGAAAATGAAGAGGCGCAAGGTGTGGTACTGGAAAGTTTTGTAGACAGTAAACGTGGCACATCTGCAACTCTGATAATCAAATCTGGATCTATACAAAAAGGCTCAGTAGTACAGTCTGGTATTTCACTTGCCCCAACTAGAATCATGGAAAACTTTTTAAGCAAAGCTGTAACCGAGGCTTGTGCTGGTCAAGCTATAAAAGTTACTGGTTTTGACAATATCCCAAATGCAGGCGAGGCTTTTAACTCTTTTATAAATAAAAAAGATGCGGAGAAAGTGCAAAATGAGGCCAAGCTTGTAGCACATGACAACAAAAATGAAGATGATAGTCATAAAGAGTTTCAATTTTTAGATGAAAATATTTTTGTATTGCCAATAGTTTTGAAAACAGATGTGATAGGTACATTGGAGGCTGTAGAAAAAGAAATTAAAAATATTGAAATAGAGAACGTAAAAATTAAAATCATTTCTCGAGGTGTCGGTCCAATAAATGAGAAAGATATACAAACTGCCAAAGCCGATAAAAATGCTTGTGTTATTGCTTTTCATACAAAAATAGACAAAAAAGCCCAAGAGGCAGCTGAGATTTTTAAAGTTAAAATAAACTCTTTCGACATTATATACAAACTTGCAGAGTGGTTACATGAATTTACTAAGGATGCCAAACCAAAGAAAGAAATAGAAGAGATAGTTGGTAACTTAAAAGTTATTCGTGTCTTCAATAGGTCAAAGGATTCACAAGTAGTCGGTGGAAAAGTTTATTCTGGTTCTATAAAAAACAAACACATGATCCAAATTGTTCGTAAAGACACAGTTATCGGTAAAGGTAGAATAGTGGAGCTGCAACAATTTAAACAGCCTGCCCTAGAGGTAAAGGAAGGTAATGAATGCGGCATGATGATAGACTCAAAATATGACATAGCTGAAGGTGACTTTTTGCAAACAATTGTCAAGAAAATTGTTTAGTGAAATAGGAAAAGGCGTGGGGGACTTTGTCCCCCACGCCTTTTTTAGTTGAGTGGACGACACTCGAGTAATGGCATTGGCAGTTCGACTTTTTCGAAGCCGGGTCCAAATACCCTTGCGATTTCGTCCTGAATTTTGTCGAAGATTTCATAGCCAGCAAGTAGCTCGTCTGCTACTTTTGGCAAATCCGCCTTACAAGCACTTTCTATTGCATAGATGAGTTTTTGAGAGAGGATTTCCTCCCTACTAAAATCATCTGTAGCTGGTGAGCCTCCAGCAAGAAAAGTCGCAATGATAATCCAGTTCATGTTTTTTGCCCTTTCGGCAAACTCCAGCGAGGCTAAAATTCTAGTTTGAAATGCAACTAGCACTAGTGGGTTTCTAGGGAGCTTGCTCCTTAGAGGGCACTAGCAAACCGGTATTGTAAAATACCACTA
>JAYSUJ010000029.1:0-2934 GCA_043719155.1 bacterium
AACCCTGTTAGGGCTTTGATGGCTCTAGGATCGTTAACTAATTTTTCTGTTTTAAACATTACTACAGTCTAACATTTTGTTAAAAAGGAGCAAGCCTAATTATTCAGGTATTGAAGATTTAAAGCTTTACAGTGAACTGTCCAACAAGCTTAGAATATTTTTTTTGGAAAAAGGTTACACAGAGGTGCATACACAGGATCGCTTAAGCATATTAGCTGCTTGTGAAGACCCAACTACAGTTGCCACTTATAAGTACTTAGGAAAAGTCTGGCCACTGCCACAAACTGGGCAAATGTGGCTAGAGTATGAGCTGTTAAAAAACCCTAGTCTCAAGGGTGTGTTTTGTCTAAGTACAAGCTATAGACAAGAAAAGAAGCCAGTACTGGGGCGGCACAAAATGATATTTCCGATGTTCGAATTTGAAAGTAGGGGCAACATGCATGACTTGGAAAATCTAGAAAGAGAGCTGCTAAAATATCTTGGTTTCACAAATGTGTTAGGAAAGAGCTATGACGAGCTAAAAGCTTTTTATAAAACTAAAGACCTGAGTCACAAGGAGGAAAATAAAATGTTGCAGGATTTTGGTAACGCAGTTTTGATTAAAAATTTCCCAATCTCCACTTCACCATTTTGGAACATGAAGAAGTTTGTGGTTGGTAAGGACGAGTACGCCAACAAGATAGATGCGATCCTTTACGGCAATGAAACTATAGGTAGTGCGGAGAGGAGTAGCGACAAAGTCGAAATGAAAAAACAATTTCAGACTATCAGTAAAGGTGGTTATGCTAAAAAACTGTATAAACTTTTTGGTAAGGGGAGGGTAGACAAAGAGTTGCAGGAATTTTTAACTCTAGACTTTTCCCCTCGCTTTGGCGGTGGTATAGGCATGACCCGACTTATGTCGGCCTACGCACAGCTGCAAAAGGAAAGGAAAAATTCTTAAATTTAAAAAACTAAAAATAAGCTTGTAAAGTCCTAAAAATACTTACGCTTATTTTTTGGTTTTATGTTAAAATAGTTAAACAAAAGGAGAATTCGCATAGTGGTCTAGTGCACCACCTTGGAAAGGTGGCACCTGGGAAACCGGGTCGGAAGTTCGAATCTTCTATTCTCCGCCAGCGTATACTCATGATATAATATTTTTATGAAAATTTTTCTTTTAACCTCTACAGTACTTCTGGCGATTTATACGTCCGTTTTTGCCCAATTAAATTCTGTCACTTCAAATACAATTTTTGGAGGTAGTAGTACTGTGAGCAAAGCCACAAATACAAACTATGTTAACTCTAGCTCGACGGTAGTCAGTGCCGACGGTTTTTGTGATAAAAAATATGCCAGCTGTGCTCCTATTTTAACTTTCTCCACAACCACGAAAAAATACATTGTTCCAAAGGAAGGAAAGAGAATAGCTTCGTCCGAGGCAAACTTTAGTAACTTCCCAAAACATTTAAATTTCTATGTTGGTGGAAGAAAAATAATGGTAGTGAGCAGATATTGGCAGACGGCATGTATTTATGATGAAAATGGAAATCTAATTGCTGTAGATGATAAAGGAAAAAACAAAAGATATTTGTGTATGCAAACAGCCACAGGAAAAGCCGAGTTTCCAACTGAGCTAGGACTTTATAATATCCAAACCAAAAAAGGTAAAGACCATAAGTCGGGTAAATATTCTGTAAATGGCGAAATAAAGCCAGGTGAACTGGGTGCACCAATGCCTTATGCGATGCACTTTGGTAGAATAATTGCCAAAGACGAAACAGGTGCACTTTTATACGATTACTCTGACGGATCGGCTATGCATGAAAAGCAGACTATAAATAAGTTTGGCTCCGTCGCATATATTTCTCATGGCTGCATTGCGATAGAAAAGGGTAAAGGTAAATTTTTACAGAATTTTTTGAATTTTGGAGACTTAATTTTAATTGTTGACAATGTATTTCCCGGTGATTTAGATGAAGCGATTTCAATAAATAAATAGTTTTCATGTTAGAAGAGTTATACAATTTTTGTAAAAAACATAAAGATGAGCATAAAAGCTGTGGGGGAGAGCCGTATAAGAGTTATGACAAACTTGCGTCTGTAATTAAAGATTTCACTACAACCAATAAAAGCAAGTCCTCATTTAAATTTTTAGAAGTTGGAACAGCTGTTGGGTTTACCAGTTATATACTTTCACACTTCCCGGTAGTGTGCAGTGAAATTTATTTGGATACAATAGAGTTTCACCAAGACCATGTAGACCTTGCAAGGGAAAACATACAAAACTGGGGGGGGGATGTATCTAAAATAAATTTCCACACCGGAGATGCAAAAGATATTTTACCAAGTTTAAGTAGTGAATTTTATGATTTAATTTTCTTTGACGGGTATGGTGCCAAACTAGTTTTTTACAAAGAATTTGAAAGATTGCTTTCAAGTGGTGGACTGCTGATAACGGCTAATAAATTTTTAAAGTCTACAGAAATAGAATATTTCACAGAGCTTGAAAATACTGAAAAATGGGCATTTGTAGAAGATTTTGCAGATACAAAAATCTATAGGAAAAAGTAGTATTTTGTGCTATATTTTTGTAGTGGAATTTTACTAAAATAATTTACTTACAAAATATGTCAATAATAGATGATTTAACGGCAAAAGCTGGAGATATGCTTGGAAACGTTGCGGGTGCAGCGGGGGGTGTAACTGGTATGGCAGTTGACGCTGTACTAGGCATGACTGACTTAGATGAAAAATTTATGGCTCAGTTTGACACTGTAATGGGAGAAGGAGAGTTTGCAAAGGTAAAAGACATGTTGAAAGATGGTAATATAACTCATGATGAGAAACTAGCCATGCTAGATATGGCAGAGAAGAAGGGTGTACCTTCTATGGCAATTGAAATGATTAAAAAAACTATCTAGTTTTTTTACAAACCAAAAGGGGGCGCCGTTG
>JAYSUJ010000030.1:0-25894 GCA_043719155.1 bacterium
TGGAGTATACTAGATTGAGAGACCACATCACCTGGTATGAACAAAAAGCCCAACTTTCAAGAGTTGGGACAAAATTAGCGATGGGTGCGTAGGTCCTAATTAATAATGTCTAGACCACATTAGTTTAACAGAGGAAGATTTTTTGCATTAAATTTTCACTAGTACCTCTAAGGGCTATGCCCCTAGAAACCCCTAGTGCACGAGAGCCTCTAGTTCAGAGGAGAACTCAAGTAATAAGTATATCAATTTTTTGATTTATGTTAAAATACTTGAGTTGCAAACCGCAACGGAATGACTGTAAACTCGGAGACTTTAAATGTACAGAACTGAAGAAGCGTGGATCGAGGCGTACGAAGAAAAACGAGCGCTCTTTATCCACCCACAGGACCAATACCACGCACCTCATGTCTTGCTTTCTTCTGGCAAGCATTCGAGTGGCTTTTTCAATAGTCGCCCTATTATTGCCGATGACGAGTTGCTAAAAGAAGCCGCTTCGGATTTGGTAGAAAAATTCTTTTTAGCTGAAGGTGGTCATTTCCGCCTTCGTCTTGTAGCTGGTCCACAGACTGGGGCAACCAAATTGGCAGTACTGATCTCTAGACATCTCAACTGCTTTGGATATCGTACGTCATCTGTCTCACCAGCTAAAGCCTTGCGTGACAACAAGAAAGCAATGGTCTTTTCAGAAAACGACCAGTACATTGTTAGGGGAAGCCAAACTTTACTTTGTGATGATGTTTGTACTACTGGGGACAGTGCTGAGTTGGTTGCCCAGGAAATCTTGGCAAGTGGTGGCACAGTCTTGCCTTATGTGTTGGTTTTGGTCAACCGCTCTGGCGAAAAGGTACTTCATGGCCGGAAAGTGATCTCGCTTATTGACAGGCATTTGCCTACCTGGGAAGCCAATGACTGCCCACTCTGCAAAATGGGTTCGGAAGCATTTCCAGCCAAAGATAATTGGGATAAGCTAACTAACTACTAGTCGGCAGCAAGTATGCTCTGAAGTTTGATGTCAAAAATACGACAACAAACTTCAGAGTTTTTATTTTGACTACTCTTTGCTATAATGTTTTCACGCCCTCGTAGTTCAATGGATAGAACAGTCCCGTCCTAAGGGGTAGATGGTCGTTCGATTCGGCCTGAGGGCACCAAAATATGCAAGATAATATTTTTTTCTTTTCAACACTAGTCTTAGTCTCTTTTGTATTAAACAAACTTTATGCAAAGATAACTGTGAAAAATGTAGATCCAATTGCGCTGACAATTTTAACAAACGTTTTCGCCCTTTTTGTATTTTTACCTTTTGTTTTTAAAGATTTAATTTCCGTAAATTTAAACTTACAACAATTGGGAATAATTATTTTAGGCGGACTTTGTTGGACTGTGACTGGTATGGTCTCGACTATAAGTGTGAAAAAGTCAGACGTTTCTTTGCGAGAACCGATGCTAGCTCTACGAGTTATTTTTGTTTCTATTCTAGCTTTTCTTTTTTTAGGAGAAGTTTTTACAATACATAAATTACTTTTCACAGCTTTGATATTTTCAGGTGTTTTCTTGGCAGGCTACAGACCCGGTAAAGGTTTTGATTTCCAGACAGACGGAACAAAATGGGTTATCTTTTCTGTTTTGACTATGTCTATTTCGGTTTTTGTAGATAAGCTAGGGTCCACAAAAGTTGGGGTAGAACTCTATACCTGGTGTATGTATTTTATACCTTTCCTGATTCACTCGTTTAAAATACCAAAATACAAAAATGAGATAAAAGATATTTTGCAAAATCACCGTTTAAACTTTGTTGTACTTTCCCTAACTATGATCCTGACTTACTGGTCACAAATTAAACTTTACTCAATGCTGCCAATTTCCATTGCTTACCCAATTATACAGTTTGGGTCTATCTTGACTATTTTGGCTGCAATTATTTTCTTAGGTGAAAAAGAAAATTTAAAAATGCGAATTGCTGGTTCCTTGGTTGCTACAGTTGGGGTTTTGCTTATAAAATTGGGCTTCTAGAAAATTGATAGTTTTCTCTCTATGTTATAATTAACAAATCACGGTAATATGAATTTAAAAAATGTATTTAAGTTAGAACAAAAAATTATAAATAAAGCTGAAAAAATTGCCACATCATATGTTGATGAGATTTTCTATTTTGGGGCAGTACTTAGTCCGCTCCTTACTTGTCCACAACTTTTTAAAATATTTTATTATAAAAGTGCTGTAGGGGTTTCTTTGCTCACTTGGTTTTCATATCTACTTGGAGCAATTTGTTTGTTGGTGTACGGGATAGTACATAAACAAAAACCTATTATCTGGATGAATTTAACTATTTTACCAGTTTATCTGGGGATTATTATTGGAATTATTTTATATAGTTAATTTTAAAAAAAAATATGCCAGAAGAAACTTTGGAAGTTAATTATGAAAATTTTGAAATATTACCACAAAAAATAAATGCAGAAGGTGATAAAATTTTTGTCATCAATGACATTAAAAATTTTTTAGTAAAAAGAAATGTAGGTAAAGAGCCAGAAAATGGTCCACTTTTAATGGTGTTAAGTGGTACCCAAAGAGGTGTGTACAGTGGTGGCGGAGTTACGGCTCTAGAAGAGTTAGGTATGACAAATGCGTTTAAAACTGCAGTTGGTGTTTCAGCAGGCTCTTGTGGTATTGGTTATTTTTTAGCTGGACAAGCACATGTTGGTACTACTTTTTTTTATGAAGATAATATCGGAAAAAATTTTATAAATTTTCCAAGAGGAATGAAGGAAGGGGAAAGTGTAGTAGACATTGACTGGGTGTGTGAACAATTTAGAAATGGTGATAAAAAGTTAAATGTTGAAAAGTTTAAACAAAATCCAACAGTTGCCTATTTTGCGGCTACCAATGCAGAAACTGGTGAAGGTGTACTTTTGGAAGCTCAAAGAATGTTGGATCCAGTGTGTGCTGTGCATGCGAGCATTGCTATCCCAGAAGCTTATATAAAAAAAGTTTTTGTAAATGTTGATGGGATAAAAAAACAATACGTAGACGGTTCAGTTGCTTTGCCATTCCCTGTAAAAGAAATTTTAGAAAAAGTTACACCCACTAGTATTTTAGTTTTTGCAAATAGACCAAAATCTTTTCAAGATTCTTTTTTTGCCAAATTTGCCAGATCTTATTTTTCCAAAATTGTTAGCCCAGCCCTATCTTTAGATATCGAAAATTGGGTAGAAAATTTTGACTCAGAACTTGAATTTTTAAAAAAAAGTAATATCCCATATCTCATAGTTTGGACCGACGACAAGGTTGGTTCCTTGGAAAAAGATCAGATAAAATTAAAAAAAGCAGCTGAAGATTTCAAGCAATTTATTTTAGATTTATTTAAATAGTTTTTTTCTTTTCTCATGTTAGACTAAAGTTAATGTTAAAAAAAATAGCTCAAAAATGGAGTCAAATATCTTCCCAAAAAGTAGGATCAAGAGGTGGTATACACCAAGTAAAAGTAACTTGTTTTGGTGGAGCACAAACTGTTACGGGTTCTAACTTTATGTTTGAGTATCAAGGCAAAAAAATCTTGATAGACTGTGGTTTGCCGCAAGGGCTTGATGCCCACCACCGGGAGTGGATACCGTTTGAGTACGATGCATCGAAGGTTGACTATCTTTTGGTCACTCACGCCCATATGGACCATATAGGTCGCATTCCTTTTTTGACTAACTCTGGGTTTTCAGGGAAAATTTTCTCCACAGCCCCAACAAAAGATATGACAGTGGTGGCCCTGGCCGACGCTTTTCATATTTTGAGTAAAGACTTTGCTAAAGGTAAATTAGATAAAATGCCGTACATGGAGAGGGACATACAGGCTAGTTTTGCAAAGTGGAAAAGTGTAGACTATAGACAAGTAGTACATTTGGAGAAAAATATATCAGTAACTTTTTTTAACTCGTCCCATGTCTTAGGTTCGGCTTTTATACAAATATCGGTAGGACAAGGAGAGTATTTGGAAAAGTTTTTGTTTACAGGCGACATGGGACAAAATAGCTTGTTGCTGCCAGAGGCCGATGTGCCAACAGACTCAGGTGTGGTATTTATGGAAACCGTTTACGGAGGAAGGCTGCATGAAAATGTAACAGAAAGGCGAGAAAAATTGCGTTTAGCTATATCTGAAGAGATAGAGAAAAAGGGGACACTGGTAATACCGGCTTTCGCTATAGAAAGAACACAAGAGATTTTGGCTGAAATAAATGATTTTATAGAAGAACACAAAATGCCTGTAATACCAGTTTTTTTAGATGCTCCACTGGGGATAGAAGTGACAAAAATTTTTAAGAAATATAAAAGCATGTTGAATGCAGACATGCAAGAACATATACATCATGGTGACGATATTTTCAAATTCAAAGGCCTACATTTTACCGAAAGCCGGGACGAGTCTATGGCCATAAACAAAATACCTGGACCAAAAATTGTGATCGCCGGCTCGGGCATGGTAGCCGGTGGGCGAGTGGTCCATCATGTAAGGCAATATTTGCAAAGCGACAAAAATACCATTCTACTTGCAGGCTACCAAGCTATGGGAACCTATGGCAGACTCTTGACACAGGGAAAAAAGGAAATTGTTTTTTATGGAGAGGCCTTAGAAGTGAATGCGAAAATAATGCAACTAACAGGGTATTCTGCCCACCGAGACCAGAAGTCACTTTTAGAATTTGTTAGTTTAATTAAAAATAAATGCAAAAGCTTGAATTTAATTTTAGGTGATAACGAAAGTCTAGATGAATTTAAAATTGCAGTGAAAGCTGATCAGGGTGTAGATGCTCATATTTGTATGAAGGGCGAGGTGTTGGAGTTTTAGAGATTTATATTTTGTAAATATTTTTAATTACGAAATCCATGTCTTCAACAAGTTTTAATTTTAAAGAATTTTCTAGCGTAGTCCAGATGTATTTTTTATGTTCCTCATTTCTTAAAGCCACTTTTGGTAATTCATCTGCTATATAGGAAAAGCTGTGGTAAATAAAATTAATATTTTTGTGAGTCACAAAAAAAGTTTTTTGGAAAACAATCTTATCTGAATTTAGACTAATTCCTGTTTCTTCAAAAGTCTCTCTTTGCAAAGCCTCCAGCTTGCTCTCATCTTTATCTACTTTTCCGGCAGGTACACCCCAGCAGTTGCCCATAGGTTTATGCTTTTGGCGAAGCAGTAAAAGAAATTCATCTTCATAGAACAAAAATAAACTCACTACCTCAAACTTGGGTTTAAAATTTTCTGGTTTTTCTAAAAATATCATATTTTAAATTTGTAAATTTTAGTGGTCTAATTAGTGTAGCAAAGTCTGAATGCCTAGTAAGTTGTATATGCTATAATGTTTCTCATATGTCAAAATTTAAACTGCAATCTTTATTCCTAGTTTTTTTTGTATTTTTTAGTATCAATTTTGTTTCGGCCCATGAAAAACAGGTTTTAAAAATTGGTGGGATAGACTATATGTTTGTGGTTGGGTCACTAAACGAAAGTATTGTTGTAGGCGATAAAACTGGGATAGACTTGAAAATAAGTTTAGCTGATAAAAATGATTTATCTACAACCACAAGTAAAGCGATTGTACCAGTTTTAAATTTGGAAAAAGATTTAAAAATAGAAAATATTTCTGGCGATATTAAAAAAGAATTTGATTTAACCAGTGCTTGGGGTAAACCGGGTAACTATAATTCTACTTTTTACCCAACCAACTCTGACATTTTTTCCTATAGAATTATTGGAAAAATAAATAACACAGACGTAGATTTACTATTTACTTGTAATAAAAATGGTCATGATATGAGTAAGATGGCAGACCCAAATGTTCATGAAAATATGAAAATGCAAAATGGGGGATTTGAGGTAAAGCATCATAGTGGAGCTTTTGGTTGCCCAAAAGAAAAAGAACAATTTTTATTTCCAAATACTTTTGGGGATAAATTTGACGAAAAAATAACTAACAAACTTTTCTTTTTCTTGTCGAATGTGTTAGTTTTTTTACTGGGTTACTTTAGTGTCAGAGGTTTCAGAGAATAAATCTGTAGATTTAGTTTCGTGTTATACTTTTTTCTAAAATATGTTACCAAATCAAAAGCAAGTTATCATTTGTGTATCAGGTGCAGCTGAGACTGACCATTGTGGTGAGGGTGCCATGAAGTTAGCCTATAAATTGGGGGACGCAATTGCAAAAAATAATTGCATTATAACCACAGGCGCAACGACGGGTTTCCCAGCTTGGGCAGCAGCAGGCGCAAAAAAAGCAGGGGGGTTCTCCATAGGGCTTTCACCAGCGGCAAATATAGAAGAGCATCTAACAACCTATAGAGCTCCTGTCGAAGACATGGACCTGATACTTTACACAGGTTTTGGATATCCTGGCAGAGACCTCATGCTGACTAGATGTAGTGAGGGTCTTATTTATGGCTGTGGTCGCATCGGGACAATACATGAGTTTACAATTGCCTTTGAAGAAAATAAACCTATTGGTATTTTAGAGGGTCCATGGGAAATGGCAGAAGAGCTGCGGATGATAATAGAAAAGTCTCATCGTCCACATTCACAAGTTATTTTCGACACAGATGCAGACAGGTTGGTAAAAAAAATAAAGGATATGGTTTTGATGCAAAGGGAAGATATAATTCGTCGGTCGCAAATGTGGAGGGGGTAATTAAAAAATATAAATTTACAAATGAAAAAAATAGTCACAGCACTCGTCTCACTTGCGCTAGTTAATGCACTTACTATTTATATTGTAATTGATGCTGAAATCAATGGAAAACTAGGTTTAGGGTTCGGGGTATTTATTCCATTTGTAATTACTCTGATTCCAAATTTATTGATAGCGGCACTATTGTCTTATTTTATAAAAAGTAATTGGGAGCTAAATGGAGTAGAAGTTAAAAAATATATCTACTTTATAGTCCCTACAATTGTGATGATTGTATTCAATGTGATTCCTGTCTTTTACTATAGTGGGATAGAGTCTGCAGCTCGAAATGGTGGTAAGTTTTTACTTACTGACTATAGATATAACTCTTATAACCCTAATCTTTTGAGGCAGTTAAATCAAATTGATTCATATGAAGATTGTTTCATGTATAAAACTGGTTTAGATCGATGCAAGTTTGATACGACTTTAAAACAAAAAAAAATTGAATTATGTGACAGATTGGATGAATCAGACAGTGTAAGATGTAAAAAAATGTTGATAGAATCCGGTATCTCTGATTCAGGCTACAAAGATTTTAGTTTTGACATGTGTAAAGAAAGATATGCAAATGACCAATACGATTTAATTAAGTGTTCTGTAAAAGTCTCAAAAAGAAATCAGAATTATAAAGTTTGCGAAAAGTTGCTTGAGGAAAAACTTATAAGTGCTACCCTTATTGGTTTCTGTCAAGATATCTACATCGGCAGTGAATAGACGTGGTTCTACAGTTTGCCTAAATCAATGCTTTTATTTACTCCTACACCGCGGATAAAATTGTTCACGTGAGAAATGATGATCATGGCTCCTTCGAAATTTTTCAATGCTTCTTGAATGATAGGAATATGGCGAAAATTGATGTGATTAGTTGGCTCATCCAAAATTAAAATTCCGGGTTTTAAAAGGGTAAGATAAGCAAACATTAAAAGTCCTTTTTGTCCTTCACTCAAATCTCCTACTTTATTTGCTAATTCTTTACCTGTTAGTAAAAAAGTGGCCGCAGTTTTTCTTATATGCTCTATGTCTTTACCTTCATAGGCCAAAGACAAAGCGTCCATGGCGGTCATGGAAAAATCTAAAGTCGAAAAGTCTTGGCGATAATAGCCTATCTTTATATTTTCCTTTATTTCTACGCCTTCAAGTTTGTGAGAGTGGTTAACCGAATTTATTTTAGCAATTTTTTCTAAAAGTGTAGTTTTACCGATACCGTTTGGGCCGATAATTTGTAACTTGTCACGCTTCATCAATTCTTGTGTGGCCACATTTTTTCGCATCACGCCACCTTCTTTTAAAAGTTCTAAACTAGTAATTTTAATTAACACAGAACCTATGTCCTCTTGGCAGGGAATAGAAAACTTCCTGATAGTTCTATCTTCTTTTCGTACCTCCACTTTCTCTTCCTCAGCTTCCTCATATTCCTCTTTTAACTTGGCTGCCAAGGCACGCATTTTCCCACCCTTGTGGGCGAAAAAGTTTACTTTGTCTTTTTTATCTTGTATCTCTCTCTCCAAAAGTTCATTGGCACGTAACTCTCTCTCTACTCTTTTTTTAATCTCTTCTACAGCTTTAAAATAATTTCCTACATATTGCTCTACTTGTTGATTTTGCACATTTACATATAAAATACCATGGGTAAAAGAGTTGAGGAAATTTTCATCATGGGAAATAACAATAGCTGTACCGGGGTAGCTTTGCATAAACTCAGTCAGATGTTTAACTCCTTCTTTGTCCAAGTTATTGGTCGGCTCGTCTAAAAGTAAAATGTCTGGGTTTTGTATTAAGGCCTCAGCAATTAAAAGACGACCTTTTTGCCCACCTGAAAGGTCTGCAACTTTTTTATCCAAAAAAGAAATGGGCAATTTTACAATTTCAAAAACTGAAACTGCACGTTTGTCTATGTCGTAAACTTTTTGTCCAGATTTTTCTAAATTTAAAAGCAAAAATTCTCTGACTGACATTTGCCACTGCGAGTGGGGAATGGTTTGTTTGGCAATAGCAACTTTCTCATTGTTTTCTTTGACGATTCTTCCTTCTTTTATTTCCTGCTCTCCAGTTATCAGTGAAAATAAGGTAGACTTTCCTGCTCCGTTTTGACCCATGAGGGTAAGTTTTAAGCCTTTTCGTACCACAAAATTCGCTTCTTTTAAAATGAAACGGGTCTCTGAATATTGAAAAGTAACATCTTCAAATCTTAAAACTGGTATGCCACCGCTCGGTGTATCTTTTTCTACTGCCATAATTTTTTTCTTGACAGTGATTATACCAAAAAAACACATATTTTACAATGTCAAATCTGATTTCCTTTTTTACAAATTTAGGTTTTTTGCTATACTTTTTTTATGTCAAATAT
This sequence comes from bacterium, assembly GCA_043719155.1. GTDB lineage: Bacteria > Patescibacteriota > Minisyncoccia > Phycocordibacterales > UBA5272 > JBBQKQ01. The sequence continues at coordinate 9,061 of JAYSUJ010000030.1, forward strand.
AACAAGAAGGGAACCTAGTAGAAGACCAAACAAACAAGAAAAGCTTCTAGAGAGTCCTAGTTACAAATTACAGAGATTAAAAGATTTAACGCGACAAGACGATGAGGTGTTACTGACTGAAATATATTCTGAATTAGTTAAGTTAATAGATGAAATGGGAATCGAAATGAAGGGGGATGTCTTGATTTTTAAAAGTTTAGACGGAGATGATCAACAGAGGGTCGATGAAGTTCTGGGTAGGTTGGGTATACAAGCTTTTCCAGACCCAGAAACTGCTGGCTCAAGTGAAAAAAGAAGCAACAAATTTGACTTATATGTAGAAAATAAATGGGCAAAAGAAATTTTAAGATTGATGAGTGTTTTAGATTTCGCGGAATCTAAATTAGAAAGAATAAAATCTCAAAGAGAATACGAAAAACGCCAATCTGAGCAAAAGGTAGAGAGGGAAAAAAGACAGGCAGAATTTGAGGCCGACGTAAAACTTGCGATGACTGAGGCGGTTGAAAGTTTACTACTAATTGCACAGGCCGAAAACAGAAGAATAAAAGAGGATGAGATAGAGTACACAAAAAGAAAAGCAGAAATAGAATTGCGTGAAAGATTTGATATTGAAAAAAAACTTTTCCAAGAATCTGAAACTTTGAAGCGAGAAGAATTAAAAAGAAGAGCTGATGAATATCTAATGCAAATTCCTAAACAAGAATTGACTTCAGAGGAAATAGAGATAGAACTTCGTCGCATCTCTCCAATAGATGAGCTGTGGGGTTATGGAAATATGGGAAATGTGCTTAAACAAAATGGAAGGGGTCGATACACAAAAGGTGAGTTTAAATATGATGAAGAAAATGCAGAACCAGATTTGACTCAAACCTTTTCAGAATACACAGAAAATTGGTTAGCAGGAAAGTTAGCGCAAATTGATACCCCGCAAGAGCAAAGCATTTGGAACGAAAGGCTGCCATCTTTAAAAATTTTTGGTAAAAAACAATTTTTGTGGAAACTTGAAGGTAAAGGCAAAAAGGTGTTGCGGGCCATAGACTCGATAAGTTTTCCAGAGTTGGGTATAGAGCTTAAAAGTGGAGATGTTGTAAATAATAAAGACAGGGAAACACTTTTTATTGCAGCTAAAGACAACCAGAGTGCTGATCCAGCCAGGAAAAAGATTGGTGAACGAGCTTTGAATTTAACCATAAAAATAAATCTGGGCCTAATAATGCATTTTATAAAAGATTTAAAATATTTCTCACCCACTAAATATGCAAATATCCCAGGAGATGACATGTTTACTTTTGGGGTGATAGGGTTACTTACTTGTGTAAATAATTATGACCCAAATGTACAGTTCCCAAACGGGAAAAGAGGGAGGCACGTGCCGTATTTAGCAAGCTATATAGAGGGGTCGCTTAGAAATTTGGATACAAGAGATTATGATTTTAACATACGACAAATATCCCCACCTCAAGCTGTTGACACAAATAGAAACAAGCTAAATAAAGTTAGAGAAATGCTAAGACGAACTTTTCCAGATAAAAAAGTTGACGAAAATGAGGTCAGAAGACAATTGCAAGCTGACTTTGAAAAAGAGGGGGTTGTTGGGAACGGTATTTTCAATGTCAACACTGAAGAGGCATACTCCAATTTTCTAGCTTTAGTACAAGATATTTATGGTGAGATTGATATGAAAACTTTTTCGGAAAGTGTTAACTTACAAATGCATGATGTGGATTTACTGGGTAACTCCTTATATCAAGAGTCGGCAAACTTGGACCGTCTGCATCTTGAGGACTTAAAACGGATTATTTCTGGGGTGTTGGTCACCTTATCTCCCAAGGAAGAAAGAATTTTGCGCCTACGTTTTGGTATTGGAGTTTCTGAAAAAACCTTAGAAGAGGTTGGTGATTTTTTTGAGGTTACAAGAACGAGAATTGGACAAATAGAAGCAAAAGCCTTGAGAAAACTAAAAATGCCAAACAGGATAAATTTTTGGAAAAAAGTACACAAAAATTTGTAGAGGATGTTATAATGCGACATGGCGCTTTTGGAAAAGTTCCATAAGGCCTTGCAACAGGAAACTTGAAATGAGAAAGTCAAGCTTAAATGCGAACGTTGTAGATCCTTCTGGTTCTACAAAAAAATCAGCAGATCGGGTTCGTCGCTACTTAAAACCTAACGACAAAACGGTGAAAAGTGAAATCGTACAAGCTAAAAAACCAGTTGCCGCAAAACAGAAAGTCATCAGGATTTCGCGGCAGTTAATTTTGCCAGACATTGTGAAAATGGGTAAATTTGACCATTTGTCAGATCGTCTGCAGGACTTGCTTCAAGTTGCTGCTCCTGCATCTTGCATAGGCAAGTGGGAGTGTGACATTTTGCGTTTAGAAGAAGTGAAAACTTCTAATGAATGTATTGTCTTGAGCCGTCAAGACGGCTGGTTGCCGGCTCAGTTTGGGCAGCTCCTCGTTTTTGCAGCTTACTATCCTGAGCTTACTTTTGATGGTCGTCTTGCGGCAATGGGAACATTGTTAGAGATCGACCGACGAAAGTATGTGCCAATTTTACGAAATTGTTATCACAGTCGACATCTGTCAGCAAGTGAGTGGTGGCAAAATTGGCAAAAGTCTGACTCTTTGCTTCGAGTGCGTCAAATAAAAGACTAGTCTTCATTTTGGCATGTTGCCTCTTTGTACTTTGAACAGTACAAAGAGGTTTTTTTATTGTGCTATAATTTTTACAAATATATGTATGTCAGATTTTAAAAAAAGTAGTTCAATTACAAAATTAAAAAATGCCTGTGCTGGTCTACTGCAAGCTTTTAAACAGGAGAAAACTCTTAGGGTAAATCTAATGGCAATGCTGACTGTTACTTTTTTTGGTTTTTACTTTAAAGTAACAAACACAGAATGGTTAATTTTAATTTTAACTTTTGCTTTGGTAATCTGTCTGGAAATGGTTAACACTATTGCAGAAGAGTTGTGTGACTTGTACACACTTGACCACAATTTGCACATTAAAAAAATTAAGGATATTGCCGCTGGGGCAACGCTACTTGCGGCTGTGTCAGCAGTTTTTGTAGGTGGGTTAATTTTTATAAAGCATCTCTAATTTTTAAACTTACTTAAGTTGATAAATTGTTTTATTAATTTCAAAATGTTAAGATTGTTTCTGTACTGATAGCTTGGAAATATTTTCAAAGCGTCAGCTAAAACAGGAGCATACAGCATGAACACTAATCTGGTTATTGAAATTAAAACTGGTCTAACTATTCAAGAAATGCTTACAAACGGCAAATATGATTGGGTTGATCGTATAGTCAATGTTCTCCCATGCGAAGACCCTTCTCTGGTTGGCAAGTGGGAATGTAATTTGGTCAAACCAAAAATTAGAATTACCTCTTATTTAGCAGATAAGCTTTGCCACCAAAATGGTTGGCAATCTGCAAAGATTGATCATCTGTTGGTCTTTGGTGCAACTTACCCAAGACTTCAATTGTATGGTTGTATAGCAGCTCTTGCTACGCAAGTTAGAGATGGGCAAGTAAACCGTGATATTTTAATGCTTGGTGCAGATAACAACGAAAGAATTGTCAGTTATCAAGGTTGGTCACAGACATGGAGTCCGTCGACAGCTTTCCTGAGCGTAAGGCGTCTGGGGTAATGTCAGGTTATCATGAAAGTTGTGCTCACCTCTTCGTGTTTCGGCACGGAGAGTTTTTTTATTTCTTTTTTTTTAGTATAATAAAAATACAAAGAAAAACATGACACAAAAAATAACAACCAATGAAGTTCGAACAAAATATTTAGAACATTTTAAAAAGCAAGCACACACTATCATTGCATCATCACGCCTTGTACCCGACAATGACCCGACCACACTTTTTACTGGTTCTGGCATGCAGCCCATGGTGCCATATTTGCTAGGTCAAAAACACCCACTCGGAACCCGTATTGCCGATTCCCAAAAATGTTTTCGTAGTGGGGATATAGAAGAAGTGGGGGATAACAGACACACTACCTTTTTCGAAATGCTTGGTAACTGGTCACTCGGAGATTATTTTAAAGAAGAACAAATTTCTTGGATGTGGGAATTTATGATTTCTGAAATTAAAATAGATCCAAAAAATTTATACATAAGTTGTTTCGAAGGTGCAGAAAAAGAAGGAATACCGCGAGATACTTTTTCAGCAGAACTATGGCAAAAACTTTTCAAGCAAGTGGGAACAGAAGCAAAAATAAGTGAGAAGCCGGAACAAGATGGTATATTGACTGGGGAAAAAATATTTTACTATTCTGCAAAAAAGAATTGGTGGAGTCGGGGTGGGTCAATTGACAAAACACCTATTGGTGATCCGTGTGGACCAGACAGTGAAATGTTTTATGATTTTGATCCAGAGTTGAAAAATAATTTCCACGCCAAAAGTTATTTCAAAAATGATAAATGTCATCCAAATTGTGATTGCGGTCGATTTATGGAAATTGGAAATAATGTATTTATGGAATACGTGCGCAAACCTGAGGGGTTTGAAAAACTTTCAGCCCCAAATGTGGATCATGGTTCAGGACTCGAAAGGTTCGCTGCAGCTGCCAACAATGATAATGATGTTTTTAATCTAGATATTTTTGATACTGCAAAAATAAAAATAGAAGAATTGAGTGGGGTAAAATATAATCCAATTTTGGATGACAGGGAAATATTGGGTGTAGATAAGCTGACTCAAAGTTACCGTGTTATTTTGGATCACTTGCGTGGGGCAACATTTTTCATTGCCGACGGGGTTTATCCGAGCAATAAAGATCAGGGTTATTTTATCCGCAGACTTTTACGACGAGCTATTCGAAACGGTAGAAACTTGGGAATCAAAGAAAATTTCTGCGCCAAAATTGCAGAAATTTATATTGCGCAATATGGTGATTTGTATACAGAGCTGAAAGAAAATAAACAAAAAGTGTTGGGTGCAATGGATGAAGAAGAAAATAAGTTTAACAAAACTTTGGTTAATGGTGAAAAAGAATTTCATAATTTAATTAAACAAGTACAAGATAAAAATTTATCTGGTCAACTTGCTTTTACCCTCTATGAATCTTATGGTTTCCCTTTAGAAATTATAGAAGATTTGTGCAAGGAAAATGGAATTGGTTTTGATAAAAAAGGTTTTGAAGAAGCTAGGGTGAAACATAGTGAAATGTCACGGGCTGGTTCTGAACAAAAGTTTAAAGGTGGTTTAGCTGATAGTTCTGAGATAGTTATAAAGTATCACACCGCTACCCACCTTTTGCATGAAGCTCTGAAACAGGTTTTAGGTCCAGATGCAAACCAAAAGGGTTCAAATATTACTGCCGAAAGACTGCGTTTCGACTTTACTCATCCAACTAAAATGACGGCAGAAGAAATAAAAAAGACAGAGGATTTGGTTAACAAATGGATAGAGGAAAAAACTCCAGTGACTAGAGAGGAGGTGTCACAAGGTGAAGCCATAAGTCGTGGAGCGACACATTTATTTGGAGAAAAATACGGAGAAATTGTTTCTGTCTACACAATTGGAAAAGTGGGTGAAGACGAAAATAAAAATAAAAAAGAAAATAAAAATATTATTTCTATCGAGTTTTGTGGTGGGCCACATGTAAACAATACTTCTGAGATAGGAGAGGGAAATAAGAAATTTAAAATCTCAAAAGAAGAAGCTGTGTCAGCTGGAGTGAGGAGGATTAAGGCGTTTTTGATTTAACAAATTTATGAAGTTAGAATCAATCGCAAAAATCGGAGCAGGTCTTGCCGCGTCGGCTTTAATTCTGGAGACTTGTGATGCAATAAAGGTGGACATTGCCCCACAACTAAGAAAAAATGCCCAACCTACAGAATGGGTTGGATTATTGCACAAAAAAGCTGCACCAAAAGGAGAAATGTTCGAGTCCGCTGTCGGTTCTGTGTGCGATATCGCTACGCATACATGTAGGACTTACACTGCTAAAGGAGAAATGTTTGGTGTATCAGAAAGTGTAATTGTGTCGCTTTTAGACAAGGCGTCAAGCGAGGTTTTAAAAGTTCCAAGTGAAACAAGTAAACACAAAATGGTGGTTTTGCAAGGGCACAATCACACTGCAAAAATTATTGAAAAAGCTAAAGACGTTTTTGGTATAGATTATGATGTGGACTATTCAAAAATTTTAACCGGTCCTTCAGGTTTGAGTGACTGCGTGTCCAGAACTTTGTCTACCAAAATTAATCATCAAACTAAAAACGTTTCTGTTGTTGTCGACCCAGGGGGTGTTTGGCTGTGCAATGCTGACGAAGTATTCCCTGTTTATGACAAGACGAAGCTTCGACTACTCAGAGTTACACTCGCAAAATTAAGTCAAAATACAAATCCAAAACATAGAATGGATGGTGTAAAATATTTTGAAGGAGAGTTTAAGCGTATAACAGGGATTAAAATTACTTTTTTGGATAAGGACTTTACAAATCAGGTTTTTTTTGACAAAGTAGAAGTATTATTAAAGTAAGTTATGAATAAATTAAATCAACCATCATCAAAGCGAATTTCAAGAAAGTTTAGTGCTGCTGCAGCTATTGGTTTTGGTTTGTCGGCCCTCACAGGAATTCTTCCTGTGCTAACTGCTGACACCGCAAAGGCTCAATTGGCAGACAATAGTTTTCCTGATAAAAAAAACTTACCCGAGAAAACTCAAAAAGATTTAGAGGCTCTTGAAATAATTAAAAAGTTAAAAAATAAGGCATATGAAGCAAGGGTGGAACTGGAAGATTATATGCAGAACTATCTAGAGTCTGAAATTTTAGCCGGGAAAACAAAAGTAGACTCTGGAGTAAGTAGGGGAGGTTATTTACAAAGAGAAAAAGAATTGATTGAGTTTGCTCAGGAATATGGTGCAGCATTGTATTTGTATGAAAACTCTGACGGAGTAAATAAGCGTGGTGGTGATCGATATAATTCGGAGTTCGCGCCTGATGTAATGATGAGGGAGTTTGAAGAGAGTTTAGCAACTTTGGTGGACCCACCAGGTGCTGATTTTCCTACAAGAAACCAGATCTGGCGAGCAAGAATGGAAGAGTTGGAAAAGTATTTAGCTAGATTTGAAGAGTATCTTATTAAGGAAGGTTTCTTTACAGAGTACAAACCCTATTTAGCTGGTCAAAGAGGTTTTATGTGTGGTTACTACCCAGCACTCTGTAAGCCCATTAGTTAAATAAAAAAGTTCTTTCTCCACTTGTGTAACTCCTTAATTCCTATATACTTAGATACGAAAAGAAAAGTTCAAACTTTTTTGTTATTTATTATTAGAAACTATTTAACTTACAAAAGAAACTATGAGAGATATACAAACCCCGGGCGGTAGTGGCATAAATTCAAGACCAATCATCCCAGCAGAACAAGCTAAGAGATATGTGGCGCCTCCTAGCCAATTATCACAAAACAAAAGAGAATATTTTCAACCACAAAAAAATAATTCTAAAAAGTTTTTGGCTCTAGGTTTATTTTTATCGCTACTTTTAATTTCAGTAATTTTCTTTTTAGCGACTTTTGCTTTTGATGGAGCGACAATAACGCTAAAGCCGATTAAGAAGGAGACGGGTTTAAACGAGACATATATTGTAAGTGAGTTAGATAGAAAAGATTTGATGCAAACCAAAGTTCAGGCTGTTACAGAAAAAATAACTGTGCCAAAAAGGTCTGTTAAAAAAGTTTTCAAAAAAGCAGAAGGTGATGTTTTCCTGTACAATAATTTTAGTAAAGAAACACAAAAATTTGTAAAAGGTACTAGACTTGCAACGAGTGATGGGAAAATTTTTAAACTAACAGTCACAGTGACAGTGCCTGGGAAAAACGGGGCAACAGCTAGTACTATAAAAGTGCATGTACAAGCAGACACAGAGGGTGTAGAGTACAACGTTGGTCCAACCAAGTTTACAATCCCCGGTCTAAAAGCATCACCAAAATATAAAGACTTTTATGCAGAGTCGACTACAACCATGAAGGGTGGGACGTCTGGAAATTCTAATGAAGTAGGGGACGCTGACCTGCAAAAGGGTATACAGGATATGAAACAAAAACTTATTGTCAGTGTGCAAGAGAAAGTTGGTTCTGATATACCAGAAGGCTTTAACTACAATAAAGACAATTTGGTTTTGGTCACTTCAAAAATAGCTAAAATTTCAGAAGATGATGTAACTGCAACTTATGAGCAGTCAGCTACAGGTACTACACTGCTTTTCAAAAAAGAGGAGATCGTAAAAAGAATTTTAGAAAAGCAAAATGGAAATGATTTTTCAAAGCCTATGGTTAAAGTTCTAAATACTGATAAGTTGGAAATAAACGTTTCCAACGCAGCAGAAAGTTTGAACGTAAACTCTCAGATCACTCTCACCATCACAGGCCCAGCTCCTGCTGTCTATTATCCAAACAAACAAGCTATTTTAGAGTATTATGCCGGGAGAAATGTTTCAGATTTTAACGACATCACAAAAAAGTTTCCATTTATAGACTCAGCTAAGAGGGTTATATATCCATTTTGGAATACTCGATTCCCGTCTAGTGTAGCGAAAATTAAAGTCGAATTCGAAGAGTAGACAAATAAAATAAAACGTTTATACTTTAGACCAAACAACACAACTAACATAATGATAAAAAAACCAACTGGAAATTTTAAAAAGAAAAACACCAATGCCAAGCCGCGCGTTTTTGTAGACCAAAACTCGCCGGAAAACATCGCAAGGCGTGAGAAAGAAGGTTCAGTGCGAGGGCGAGTAGTAGAAGCCCTGCCAAACGCTCAATTTAAGATTGAGTATGAGGACGGGACCAAAGGGTTGGGCTATTTAGGGGGTAAAATGAAAGTGTATAAGATACGTGTTTTGGTGGGAGATATGATAGAGGCTATTGTGGACCCATATTCTAAGAAGGGTCGTATTGTCAAAAGAGGATAAATAGGTTATAATGTTGACACTAATTTTCGCGTGATTTTATAATTGTTTTTTCAGTTGTAAGCAATTTCGCAAAAGTTATTTGAATTTATTAAAAATTAAAATTATCAACTATGAAAGTTAGGTCATCAATAAAAAAAATCTGTAGTAATTGTCAACTTGTTAAACGTCGAGGTGTTTTGCGAGTAATTTGCAAAAATCCAAAATGTAAACAAAGACAAGGATAGGAAAACAAAAATATGAGAATCTCAGGTATAAATATTCCAGAAAACAAAAGAATTGAAATCGGCCTCTCTTACTTGTATGGTATTGGTAGAAAAAACGCCGCAACAATGCTCTTAGCAGCAGGTGTTGACGGTAGTAAGAAACCAAAAGACATAACGCAAGAAGAGGAAAATTCACTTCGTAGAGAAATTGAAAAAGTAAAGATCGAAGGAGACTTGAAGCGAGAAATTGCATCTAATGTTAAAAGACATAAAGATATTAAAACTTACCGTGGTGTAAGACATTTAAGAAAATTACCAGTAAGAGGACAACGTACAAAAACAAATTCCAGAACTGTTCGTGGAAATGTTCGTAAAACAATGGGGTCAGGACGTAAGAAAGTTGAAAAAACCTAAAAATTAATTAAATCTAAAATAAACATAAAATAATATGGGAAAAAAAAGAATAATTAAAAAGTCAGGTTCTTCACAAGACTTGGGTCTGAGAAATAGAGCTTTGGCAAGACTTACCAAGAAAAAAATCGTTTCTGGTAAATTGTATGTAGAAGCTACTTATAACAACACCAAAGTTTCATTAACAGACAAAGTTGGAAATGTAATAATTTGGTCTTCTTGTGGAGCCCTTGGTTTTAAGGGTGCTAAAAAGGGAACTCCTTTTGCAGCTGCAAAAGTTGGTGAACTTGTTGGTGAGAAAGCTGTAACAGCTGGTGTAAAAGATGTAGATGTGGTTATTACTGGAGTTGGTTCAGGTCGTGAATCAGCGGTTAGATCATTTATTGCACATGGTATCGAGGTTAACTCTATAGAAGACCGAACTCCAGTTGCACACAATGGTCCAAAGCCGAAAAATCCACGTCGTATCTAGTTTAAATATTTAAATATAAATATATGACAAGAATAAAATGTAGAACATGTCGTCGTGTAGGAGAAAGTATTTGTGGGCGTGAAAAGTGTGCTTTTAAAAAGCGACCTTTTGCCCCAGGAAGACTTGATTCTGAAAGAAAACACAAATCAAATAAATCTGAATTCGGAGAACAACTTCGTGACAAACAAAAATTGCGTATTGCCTATGGTCTTCGAGAGAAGCAGTTTGCAGCTTACATAAACAAGGCTATAAACATGAAAGGGGTGAACACACAAGAAATGATTTTCACTCTGTTAGAGTCTCGTTTAGACAATGCGGTGTTTAGAGCTGGAGTTGCAAATACAAGAGCTCTTTCTCGTCAATTAGTTTCCCACGGTCACATAACTGTGAATGGCAAAAAAATGACCATTCCATCTTATACCGTAGAAGCTGGAGATGTAATATCTGTTCGTGAGGGCAGTAAAACATCAAATTACTTTGTAAAACTTGCAGAGAAATTTGAACCAACTTTACCAGGATGGTTAACTGGAGACGTAAAAAAGATGTCTTTCACTGTTAAAAGTTTGCCAAGAGAGCTAGATAAAACTGTAAATTATCAAACGATTGTAGAGTTCTACAGTAGATAAGTAGAGTAAAATAAGTAGATTATTAAAAATATAAATAATATTATGCAAAACAAAAACATACTTTTACCTTCTGTTCCTCATGTAGTAGAGGAAACTGGCAACAAAGCAATATTCGAGATTGAAAATTTATATCCTGGTTATGGACATACTTTAGGAAACTCTTTGAGAAGAATTATCCACTCTTCTATTCCAGGGGTTTCTATAACTTCTCTTAAAATTGAAGGTGTACAGCATGAATTTTCTACTGTTGATGGTTTGGTTGAAGATGTAATAACTTTGATCTTGCATCTAAAAAGAGTTAACTTCAAAATGACTGGTGATGACGCTCAAGTGTTGACACTGTCTGTTTCTGGTATTAAAAAAGTATTTGCAAAAGATATTACTTGTCCATCTCAGGTGGAAGTGATAAACGGAGACGAATACATTTGTGAATTATCTGCTAAGAATGCTAAAATAGAAATAGAAATTACTGTTGAAAAGGGTATTGGTTACATGTCTAAAACTGCTCGCATGAAAAATGAAAAAACTCCCATTGGCTCTATAGCCTTGGATGCAGATTTCACTCCTATCCGTCGTGTAAAATACGAGGTAGAAGACATGCGCGTTGGTGACCGTACTGACTATAACAAACTTGTTTTGTTTATAGAAACAGATGGAACCGTAACGCCAAGAGAAGCTTTTACTCACTCTGTAGAGGTTATGATTGCACAACTACAAATCCTAACTACTGTCGGAGAGAAAAAAGTTAAACTCGAAACTTTTGCAAAAAAAGAAATTGAACTGGTGGAGACAGACGAAGACGAAGTTAAAAAAACTAAAATCGACGACCTTAACCTTTCTTCAAGAACAGTAAATGCACTTTTGATGGCTGGCATAAAGTCAGTGGCAGGTATTGTCAGAAAAACAGAAGCTGACTTGGGCGAAGTCGAAGGACTTGGGGCAAAAGCGGTCGAGGAAATAAAAGAAGCTATAGAAAAACTTGGACTAAGTTTAAAAGCTTAAGTACAAATTATAAATTACTAGAATAATTATCAACATTATGTTACACGCAAAAAATGCAAGAAAATTTGGTCGAGTGAAATCAGTTAGAAACGCACTTTTAAAAGGGTTGGCGGTTTCTCTGATCAAGCACGGAAAAATCCAAACAACAGAAGCAAAAGCTAAGTCACTAAGAACTTTCATAGAGCCATTGGTTACAAAAGCAAAGCTTGCTACCGTTGAAAGTCGCCGTCTTATATCTTCTAGACTTGACAACAATGATTCTGAAACCAAGAAATTGGTAGACGTTATTGCTCCAAAGTATAAAGATGTAGCTGGTGGTTACACAAGAATAATCAAAACTAAAACCAGACTTAAAGACTCAGCTAAAATGGCTGTGATTGAGTTTGTTTAAAGTTAAGAAAATATATGAAAGAAGAAAATACAAAGGCACACTTGTCCCCAGAGACAAAGATTATTGACGCAACTGGTAAAAGTTTAGGAAGACTTTCAACAGAGGTAGCTGCAATATTGTTGGCAAAAAATTCTGCGAGTTTTGCAAAAAACTTTGCAGCCAAAGTTATTGTAAAAGTTCAAAATGCTGCCAAGTTAAAAGTAACTGGTAGCAAGATGAAACAAAAAACTCATAAAAGATTCTCACTTTACCCAGGTGGTTTGAAAACACCATCTTGGTCAGATGTGGCAACAAAAAAAGGTTATGCAGAACTAGTGAGACATGCTGTAGAAGGCATGCTCCCAAAAAATTCTTTGCAAAAAGAAAGAATGAAAAATCTTAAAATTTCAGAATAATATCAGTAAAATATATGGTAACAAAAGAAACAAAAGTAAAAAAGGAAGCAAGTACTGAGAGATATTTCGAAGCTGTAGGACGACGTAAAACAGCCTCTGCCAGAGTTCGTATAACTCCTGCTACAAAAGCCTCTTTTTTGATAAATGAAAAATCTCTCGAAGATTATTTTCAAACTGAAGAAAGACAAATGATAGTACACAGTGCTCAAAAAGCAGCTGGTATAGATCAAAAGTTTTTAACCACTATTCATGTGGAGGGTGGAGGAATTCATGCTCAAGCTGAAGCGGTAAGACATGGTATCTCTCGAGCTATTATGGCTTATGATGCCAACTTGCGTGGAGCTCTTAAAAAAGCAGGAATGCTTAAAAGAGATTCTCGTGAAGTGGAAAGAAAGAAACCAGGTCTTAAAAAAGCTCGAAAAAGTCCCACCTGGAGTAAGCGTTAATTTTCGAAATAAAATTAATTACACGAAACAAAAACAGTCTGCAAAGACTGTTTTTGTTTTGACTTAATTTTTTCTCTTTGCTACACTTTTAACATGAAAAAGGTAATACTGAAGAAACAGGCTAAAAAGTCAAAAGCTAATAAAGCTAGCTTGTTGGATGTTCTGCTGGAAGTAAAAAAACTTGGGGTAGATTTAGAGAATTTATCAAAAAAAACTTCAGAAGAATTTCAGGTTGCCGCACAAAATTTAGAAAGTTTGGCTATAAGTACGGCTAAAGGTTTTGCAGACGCAGACAGAAAACATGAAGAATTTAAAAGTGAAACTAAAGATAATTTTTCTATAGTAAATTCTAAAGTTTCAAATATAATTTTGGAGCAAGAGAGGTTACGAAATAAACAGGAAGCCCAAAACGATAAAGTTAATAATGTTCTCTACTTTGGACAGGAAGTAAGAAGGTTAGAAGAGAGAGTGGAAAAATTAGAAAATAAAAATTAAAATAAATATATCACAAATATGAAAAACCCATTCGAAAATGCTTTAGCCCAACTTAAAAAAGCTACAGATTTACAAACTTTTTATCCAGACTTTATAGTGCAACTTTTAAAACCACAAAGAGAAGTACAAATATCTATACCCGTAAAAATGGACAACGGAAATTTAGAAATGTTTGAAGGTTTTAGGGTCCAATACAACAATGCCCTTGGTCCGTTTAAAGGAGGGATTCGTTTTCACCAAGATACAGAAATAAATGAAGTGAGAGCTTTGTCTTTTTGGATGATGCTCAAATGTGCAGTTGTAAATATTCCCATGGGTGGTGGTAAAGGTGGGGTGCGAGTGGACCCTAAAAAGCTTTCTAAAGGAGAACTAGAAAATTTGTCCAGAGGTTGGGTCAAACTTATGCAACCTGTTATCGGTCCACATGTAGACGTGCCGGCTCCAGATGTAAATACAACTCCCGAAATAATGTCGTGGATGGTTGACGAATACTCAAAAATGACCGGCGACCAAACAGGTGCAGCATTCACTGGAAAGCCTGTAGATAAAGGTGGTTCGCAGGGTCGTGGGGCGGCGACAGGTTTAGGTGGCTTTTACGCTTTTGAAGTGGTGCGCGAAAAAATGAATTTACCAAAATCCTGTAAAGTTGTGATTCAAGGCTATGGCAATGTAGGTGCCAACGCGGCCGAGATTTTAGAAAAACATGGTCACGCTATCTTAGCTGTTTCCAATTCTAAAGGTGGTATTTACAGTGAGACAGGAATAGACATACAAAAATTAAGTGAATATAAAAAGGAAACTGGTAGTATAGAAAATTTCCCGGGTACAAAAATAGTTTCCAATGCTGAGCTTTTACTTTTAAGTTGTGACGTACTTATACCTTCGGCTTTAGAAAGTCAGATAACTTTAGAAAATGCTGGTAAAATAAAAACTAAACTAATTGTAGAGTTGGCCAATGGTCCCACCACACCAGAGGCAGATGAAATACTTTTTAGAAATGGGGTAGCTGTTTTGCCAGATATTTTAGCCAATGCAGGTGGGGTGACAGTTTCAACTTTTGAATGGGAACAAAATTTAAAAAATGAAAAATGGACAGAGGAAGTTGTGTTTAAAAAACTAAAAGAAATAATGGACAGAGAAACGGATTTAATTTTCGAAAAGGCAAAAGTTTTAAACACAGACCTGCGTCGAGCTGCTTTTGTGGTTGCACTAGAGAGGATCTCCAAAAAAATGGGGTATTAATTTAACCTTTAAAGTTTTGTTTTACTTTTACTTTTTTGACTTTTCTGCTATAATGTTTTTTACCACTGCGAGCATAGTTCAGTGGTAGAACGCTGTCCTGATAAGACAGAGGTCGTAAGTCCGATTCTTACTGCTCGCACCAAATTGTGCTAAACTCAATGCTTATGATAGAGAGTAATTATTTTAAAAACCCATTAAGGTATGAAAATTTGTCTACTGAGTATCCACCAAGACCACCACTCGGACAGATAAAACCAAAGGATGTTCACTTAACGGAAAATGGTAAAAGAGTGTACGGTGTAAGATACATAAAACATCTTTATGAGCTTATTAAAAAAAGGTATGGTGTTTTGCCTGAGGACCTATTTATAAAAAATGTAAAAAGAGAAAACTTGGACGTGCTTTATGACGAAAGTTTTTTACTAGAGCTGGCTATTTATGTGATGGACGGAATTCCTTATGGAAAAATAGCTGAATATGATGTAAAAAATGGTAGTTATTTTGATCCCAACCAGTACAAAAATTTATCACAAGAGACTATTAGTGTTTATATTTACAGATATTTCTCCGAACTCCCCAAAAAAATAGCCGTCATCAGTAAACAAAAGGAAAGGCTACACAGTCTCCTTTATTCAGAGAACGAAAAAACTCGTGAGTATTTAGTAGCAATACAGAAAAAACTTGACCTGACAATTTTTGAAATTTTCAATGTTAATTCTAAGGTTTTGCCGAGTCAGTTTTCTAAACCTATCGAAGCAAGTGGGGATGTCGAAAAAAGAAAAGTAAAAAAAGAGCATACAATTTCTGAGCTAAGTACTTTTGTACACATGCTATATCTTAAGGTAGTTGAAGGCCTATCAGTAAAGGAAATACTTGATAAAGCGGAGTTTAGCGGTATAACTCATGGTAATGTTGCAACAGTAATTTATAGAAATCTGACAGCCGAGGCAAAAGCAAGAATAAATAAAATATAAAAATATGAACAATAAACAAATGTATTTAATTGAACTTTTAGGTGACATTTCTAACTATATAAACCTAAGAGAAGTAAATAAAAAAGAAGAAGCTAAAAATGTATTAAAGAAAATAGCAGGTATCATATCTAGTCTGATTTTGTTGGATGAAGTGAGTGAAGATAGTAGAAAAGCTCTTTCTAGTTTGTATGAATACTGTGAAAGAAATGAATCTTTGGAAAAAAAAGATTTTGACCTATATATTTACCCATTAATTATCAAATTACAGACTCAAAATTAGTTAAAATTTTGCCCAAAATACAGACTTGTGAGGGGAAAATTTGCCAAGCCTAATTGTAGTGGTAAAACGGTGGACAATTGCTTGACTTTTATATTACGTTTTGCTAGAATAGAGAAACTTGTAAAAACGTAGCTCAATTAAGTTAAATCTTAAAAGAGAGCTAGTGTTAACTTCAAGAAACAAAAGTTCGCAAATTTGTTCCTTGAAAATTAAATATTGAATTCACAAAAATGAATTAAACACACAAATCAAAAAGTCCTACAGAAACTTTAGAGAGTTTAGCAACACTCTAACTACATCTGGTAGGCAACAAAAATTCAAAGTAAATTTAAAAATTTTATTTTGTCCTTTGTTTATTCAAAAGAGTTTGATCCTAGCTCAGGATGAACGCTGGCGGCGTGGATAAGGCATGCAAGTCGAACGAAACTAATTGCACGGAATTTTAAAATAAGTTTGAACAAGTTTGAGTAGCAATACAATTATAAGTTCAAGTAAGTTTTATTTGGAAGAGCAACAGTTTAGTGGCAGACGAGGTAGGAATATATAGGAACATCCCCCAAGGTCAGGAATAACTAGTCGAAAGATTAGCTAATACTTGATATATCGCAAGATGAAAGATTTATCGCCATGGGATTGGCCTATACGGTATCAGGTAGTTGGTAGGGTAAAAGCCTACCAAGCCAATGACGCCTAGGAGAGCTGAGAGGCTGACCTCCACCGATGGAACTGAGACACGGTCCATACACCTACGGGTGGCTGCAGTCGAGAATATTTCACAATGGACGAAAGTCTGATGAAGCGACGCCGCGTGTGCGATGAAGTTCTTCGGAACGTAAAGCACTTTTATGTGGGAGAAACGATGATAGTACCACATGAATAAGGGGTTGCTAACTCTGTGCCAGCAGCAGCGGTAATACAGAGACCCCAAGCGTTATCCGGAATTATTGGGCGTAAAGGGTGAGT
>JAYSUJ010000004.1:0-18722 GCA_043719155.1 bacterium
TTGTTCATTTTGCCTTTGGCTTTCTGACAATAAACTAGAAAGTGTACTGGGGGCATTTTTAGTTTCAGCTTTTATTTCAGTCTCATCCTTTTGCTCACCTGACAAAAAGTTACTAGCCAAATCTTTCTTTTCTTCTGGGAATACCTTATCAAAACTATTTTTTACAGCCCCGGCTATTTGTTCCGCTTTTCTGGTCGCATACTCAGCAACGTCTTCTACCATAGATTTAACACCTTCCACAAAATCTTTAGACACTGAACTTGGCCCCTCATTTACACTATTCCCCACCATTTCACTGGTGCTGTCATTTTTATTTTCTACGTTTTGGTTTGTATTAAACCCCTCTTTTGAGTCACAACATTCTGTATTAATTTCAACACCTTCAGCTGCTGCTATGTTTCTCATGGCCTCATTAACCGCATTTGCTTGGGCTGCTTTTGGTGCCATCTCAGCCACTGCGTCCTCTTGCCATTTTTGCAGGTCTTCATAATTTTCTTTATTCTCTGGGGCCTCAGATGCTTGCATTAGAGCGTGCTCTGCCTTGTCGTCAAACACTCCTGTTGGTTTTAGCTGCTCTGCTTTTTGGAAATCTTTTACAGCTTGCCTTGTTTTTGGACCATAGTTTCCGTCTGCTTCTATATTATTATCTAAATAACCTTGTATTTGCAGCCATTTCTGCAAATACTTAACAGCTAAACTGTTGTCTCCAACTTGGAGACTAAAGACTGTGTGCGAAAAAAGTAGGACTGTAAGCAAGCATAATAAAATTATATTTTTAAAAATTTTCATTTTCTACTTTACTTTAGAACACACTGGGTCAGTAAAACAAGTAAAGATATTAAAATTACTTTTAGTGCTTTTTTTTTCAATTTTTGTTTTTAAGGGCTCTGGTTTTTTTAGCCCAAAAAACGAATCTAGTAAACTAGAAATAATCGACTTCTTTTTGGGCGGATCTTTGCTTAGCTCATAGTTTTGATCTATTTTGCCCCCATAAGTCTCATCTACATCTTTGCCGCTAAACTCAAAAAAAATAGAGGAGCTGCCGGTTTCCCCGACCAAGAAATTATTTGGGCTTTCTACTGCAGCTAATTGCTCATCCCGAAAAGTCAGAAAACCATTTAAAGTCCTCAGGGTCTCAAGATTTATTTCACCCAATATTTTCAGCTCATTACTTTTCTGAAAATCAAGCACAGCCTCTTTTAGCTCATTATCAAATTTTCTTGTAAAAGCAGGTTCTTCTTCCTCAACTTGAAAATACCCAAAATCATGTAAAGTCTTCTTTAAAAACAAAACATCTTCATTAGATTTCCCAAGAACAAGTGTCGGCAGCATTTTTCTAGTAAAGTCTTTCGGCATCTCTAGGGCAAACACTACTTGTCCAGATACAAAAAAACATATCAAAACGAAAAATGAAGTATATAAAATATTGTTTTTGTTTTTTATCATCCATTTTAAGTATAGTACATTAAACTCTTTTGACCTCCATTTTTATGTGGAGAAAAAATATAAAATATGTTAAAATACTTTCACATGGCCCTATCGTCTATCGGTTAGGACACCGCCTTCTCAAGGCAGTAAGGGGAGTTCGACTCTCCCTAGGGTCACAAAATCTAAAAACTACTGATTAGCTACACACATTGTTTCCCTTGTCTCTTTAACTAGAAAAGTTTTAAGGTCAACGATTTTTTTAACCGCAATGTTTGCATTACCAAATTCTTTCATAAAGGTTTTATAATCTTTACAATTTATTGCATCTGCCTTAGTTTTAGATAGTCCGAAATACTCCAGCTTTGAATCTATGATGTTTAATTCGTCAAAGTACTTTTTCTCGGTTAGTAACTTTTTTTCATTTAAGTCATAAAGTCTAAAAGACCTCCCAGTTGGCCCAGTGCCAACATCAGTTATTAATGCGTTTCCTTGCACATCTTTAAAATATTCAGCGTCTTGATTTTTAATTTCTAAATCTCCAGCTACGACCTCATATTTACAGCCTGTTATAGCACCCTTATCTTTAAGTAAGATATCTTGTCCCACTGAGTTTTCGTGTTCATACGTTACTACTGTATGGTTTTCAAGTTCTACACACTTTGTTCTCTTTTGCTCTGCCATTTCTTGCGTTTGACGAGCTTCTAATGCTAACTGCTCTTGTTTTACTTTTTCACTCGCAATCTTTTCTTGCTCTAGAACAGAATTAAAATAAAGTCCACCAGCTAGAACAAGAAGTAATGCAAAAATTGCGATTGCGATATTGGTTTTTTTCATTCATTTATTTTAACATATTGAGCTCAAAAACCACAATTTTTTTTCAAAAAAACTAACTATTTATTTTGTGTCAACTTTTTAGCTCTAACAATTTCTCTACCCAGGACTTTCCGCATGTCCTGTCGAATTGATACCAGTTCAGGAAATGAATAAAAATGTTTTATCTTCTGTTCTTTTTTAGAGTCCCCAAGGTTTTCTGCATCTTTGTCCATTACAAAAAAGGCCCAACTTTCAGCTGCATCTTCAGTAACATTGCTAGCGGCATACTCTGTCACAAACTTATCCGCATCAAACTCGGCTTTTGCTTCTGCCTTAAATCCTTTCCAAAACTTATTGTAAAAAGTATTTAGATACGACCCTTGATTTGCACAACCCTCTTCTAAAGCCAGATTTTGACAGCTCTCATTTGTAGATAGCTGCCCTCTGTTTAAAGTCAAAATGTGGCCAAGCTCATGTATAATTGTAGCCTTTTGTTCTCTTAGGCTGCTTTCTTTATGAGCTGCAATATTTACCACCACTCGCCACTTTCCGTTATTGTCTTGGTCGTCAACATAGGCCAGGGTGTCACTTTTTGCATCTGAAAAGATACCAAAAGTTTCAATATATTCATCACTCATTTTGTCTGGAGAGAGGTCAGCTATTTCTGTCCAAATTTTTCTATACTCTTCTTTTTCTTGACCTGTCTTAAAGACAAGTGTTTCTCCAGACTTAACATTGTATTCGACGGTGAGGTCCTGCTCGCTTTCACCTGCCTTTTCGCTTATTGGCTCTTTGTCTGCCTCAGTCTCATCTGCCCATTGACTTAACTCACTATCAATTTCTTTTTGTATATTGTTACATTCGGCAGAGTCTTGGCATTCGTAGTAACAAACCTTGGCCTCTGGGTCAAAATATTCATAACTCGAGCACTCGTCTCCATTTTCAGCTTCAGTTTCATAAACCATCACCTCTTCTTTTGGCTGTACTTTAGTGCGAGACATATTTTCCTTAGAATCTTCTGGAAAACTGGTCAAGTTATAATTGTCGTCACTTATGAAATAGATATAACCAAATCCCAAAACCAAAACTGCTATTAAACTTATAATTATTTTTTTTATCATGTCCTGAGTATATTATACTTGCAGTTTTTTTCACCTGGGTGTTGCCTTGACAAACCACATATATAATATATAATGTATATATCTTTTAGAAAACTACAAAGTGCGCAAATCAAGGTTTTATTCTAGTGTCAGCAAGGTAAAAGACCTTCAAGTTACACAAAGTCTGCAACTATAAACAAGCGCCAGCAACCATAAATCGAAAGTGTTGCTTTTAATAATTAGCAGTTTTTTGAAGGGCAAAATATGTATAAAACAGGAAACAGCGGTCGCCCAGCAGGCGAAAAGAGAATATCTTTTACTATTGAGAGACCCAGTGCGATAAAAAAATTCGGTGGGGCGAGAAAAAGTGGGGGTTCAAAATTTGGAGGCAGGTCTAGTTCTTTTGGGTCAAGAACCGGCTCATTTGGAGAGAGAAATGAGGGAGCACCGAGAGCGGAAAACCGAGACGGGGGTGACTTTAGAAGTGAAAGACCCCAAAGAAGCTTTTCTGACCGGCCAAGATTCGGAGGTTCTAGCCGACCTTCATTTGGTGGAGGTGGTTCAAGATTTGCAGGTGGAAGTCGTGGTGGTTTTGGTGGTGGACGAGGGCATGCCGGAGGTCGTGGTGGCCGTTTTGGCGGAAGAATAGACATTAGCAAATATGTTTCTAAAGCCGTAGTAGTCGAGGAAGAGGTTTTTGTGCCAGTACACACTTTTAATGATTTTAAAGCTGACAAACTTTTACTTACGAATCTTGAAAGATTGAACATTACTACACCCTCACCCATCCAAGACAAAGCTATCCCAGCTGGTTTGGACGGACGTGACATCATGGGTATAGCCAACACAGGTACAGGTAAAACTATTGCTTTTCTTATTCCCATCATTGATCAAATAATGACCCAAAAGAAAAAAGCTATAGTTCTGGCACCAACTCGTGAACTTGCAACTCAAATTGAAAAAGATTTTAGAAATTTAACAATAGGAATGCGCCTTTGGACCAACCTTATAATTGGTGGAGCCGCGATGATACGCCAAATTCGTCAGGCAAAACTACATAACGATATCGTTATAGGAACACCCGGACGTATACAAGACTTAATCAACAGAGGAGTTTTAAGATTAGATGACATACAGCTAGTTGTTTTAGACGAGGCCGACAGAATGTTGGACATGGGTTTTCGTGAAGACATCGAAAGTATTTTAAGTAAATGTGCAGCCGAGGGTAGACAAACTTTTTGTTTCTCAGCTACAATGAGCCGTGAAATAGAAGTTATTTCACAAAAGTATATGAACAACCCTGTGAAAATCTCGGTTAAAACTCGTGAAACTAGTGCAAACGTAGATCAAGACGTGGTTAAGTATCAAGGTCTTTCCGAAAAAATAGAAAAGTTGCATGAGCTTTTAGCTAAACCAGAATTTTCAAAATCTATTATTTTCTGTCGCACTAAAATGGGTACAGAGAAACTAGAAAGAGAGCTTATCACTCGTGGTTTCAAAGCTATGTGTATACATGGTGACTTGCGCCAAGGCCAAAGAAATAGAGCTATCACCAACTTTAAAGACGGTATAGTAAGTATTCTTATAGCTACAGACGTAGCCTCTCGTGGACTAGACATTAAAGATGTGTCGCATGTTATAAACTATGACATCCCAGAAAACTATGAAGACTATACTCATCGTATAGGACGAACTGGAAGAGCTGGTAAAAAAGGTTTCGCGCTGACTTTCGTCGAAGCAAACTAAATTTTAGAAACAAAAAAACTTGCAATATTGCAAGTTTTTTTGTTTCCCATCTGAACTAATCCTCTAAAATAGGTTTTTCTATTTTCAGTACCTCCATATTTCCACCCACATTGCCGTCGGTTATTTTATAAACGTCTTTATCAATCTTTTTTAATTCATCATAGCCTTTGGTGTAGTGGTTTACAGTTGTAGAAAGTGAGGCCCCTAGCTTTTTATAAAATTCTTCGTAGTTGTTGACATGTCTACCCAAATCTTCTACTTTTTTCTTAATTTGGTCTGTATCTTTTTCTAGTTTGAAAGCTTTGATGCCAGAAAGTACTAAATGTAAATAGGCTAAAATAGAGGTCGGTGAAACGATAAAAACCCTTTGTTTTTGCGCGTATTCAAGCAATGCCTGAGTATTTACTTTTATACGACTTTGCTCACCTGCAAGCAAGTCGTAGTAAATAGCTTCACTTGGAATAAACATAAAGGCAATCGGTAAAGTATCCTCGCTCTCGCGAATATATTTTGAGGTTTCTGTAAGGCGTATTTTTAAATCCTTTTTAAACTCTTCACCATAAAACTTTCTGTCATCTTCATTTTCTGCGTCTATTGCCCTTTGGTAATTATCTAAAGAAAATTTAGAGTCTATTGGTAAGAGCTTATCTTTTATAAAAATAACAGCATCTACCGCCTCCCCGTTTTTAAACATGTATTGCATTTTAAAATTATCTTGTAGAAAATTGGACAAAATAAGCTCGAGTGATGACTCGCCCCAGTTTCCTCTTTGTTTTTGATTGGTCAAAACTTTTTCCAAATTTGAAAGTTGCTCGGTCATGCCTAACACCTGTTTATTACTTTCTTTTACCTCAACTAAATCTTTAGTTATTTCATGTATTAGCTTTTGTGTAGAGTTGGACTGGTCAGAAAATACTTTTCTAGTTTCACTATCCCCAAGGCGCATTTTCTCAGTTATCTCTGAGATAAGTTTCTGCGACTCTTGAAACTGCATCTCCACACTTCTTTTCATTTCCCTTTCACTTCCCAAAACTTTATGCTCCATACTCGCCATCATGTCACGCAAGTTGGCAAGAGAATTTTCTAAAATCCTTGAGTCTTGAGTATCTTCTTTTTTAGAAAAAACAGTGAAAAACAAAATTACAAAAACTAGACCCAACAGCAAAACTGCAACCAAAACAGTAAGTAAAGTAGTTATTTCCATGATACAATTGTAACATGCAAGATAAAATTAAAGAATTATTAAAAGAAGCTATGAAAGCCGGTGACGAAGTTTCCAAAATGACTTATAGAGGTCTACTTTCTTCATTTATGCTTTTCTTAACCAGTAATGGCCGTACGCCCCAAGGTCTTTTAACTGATGAAGAAATTTTCAGTATCATCAGAAAAGAAATAAAAAAGCGAGAGGACTCTATAAAGCAATTTATTGAGGCTGGCAGGCAAGAGTTGGCGGAAAGCGAGATTTTAGAAAAAGATATTTTAGCCAAGTTTCTTCCTGCTCAAATGTCTATGGAACAAGTAGAAGAAAAAGTAAAAGAAATAATTTCTAAGCTAGGTGACCTTGACCCTAAAAACATGGGTAAGTACGTCGGTATGTGTATAAAAGAATTGAAAGATGTTGCCAGTGGCGACATGGTAAAGTCTATGGTAGAGAAGATTGTATCAACAGGTAGTGCAAAATAATTCCCTAACTCTCTCAACTTTCTTTACCCTGGCAGCCGGGCTCCGACAAAAGTCTCAAAAGTCAGAGAATTATTTTTTTAATTATGCTGCTTTTTTCTTACCACTTCTGGCAATATAAACCACACCTAGACCTAAAATCACAAACAAGGGTGCCGAAAGAGCTGAGGGCAACCCTAGAAATGGCAAGACAGCAACAAGGCATCCTAAAATTGTTATGAACGTTCTTTTTGACATAAATACTTTTGGTTGTATTATACCACAAAAATCTTAGATTATCATCACCACAAACTCTCCTTTTTTCTTTTGTGGATTATCTTTAAAAATTTCCAAAATTTCGCTTGGTGTGCCAATTAAAATTTCTTCGTAAATCTTGGTCAACTCTTTGCCAATCGCTATTTTTCTTTGCACTATTCCTCTCCTTTGTAAGGAGAGGTTAGGTGAGGTAGATTTGTCTTTTTCCAACTTCTCCACCTCCAATAAAAATTTTTCTATTCTATGTGTCGACTCATAAAAAATTGAAGAGTTTTCACTAGCCAACATTTCCTTTAGCATAGTTTGTCTGCCATTTTTATGAGGTAAAAAGCCGTAAAAAGTCCAGGCATGACTACCAACCCCAAGTATAGACACAAATGCTGTAAGGGCTGACGGGCCCGGGATAGTTATGATTTTTATATTTTGTGTTTGCACTAATCCCTCTCCTTTGTAAGGAGAGGCTGGGTGAGGTAGAAAATGTTTTCTCACCTCTGCTACTGCAGAGTAACCAGGGTCAGAGATCCCGGGTGTGCCAGCGTCAGAAACTAGCCCCACATTTTTACCCGCTTCTAACAATTTTATAATTTCCAAATTTCTTTCTCTATGATTATGTGCATTGTAAGAAACAAGTTTGTGTTTTCCTTCTAAATTTTTGTTGCCTATCTCGTATTTTGAAAATAAAATGCCCGTGGTTCGCGTGTCTTCTGCAAATACAAAATCAACTTCTTTTAAAGTTCTTACAGCCCTGAAAGTCATGTCTTCCAAGTTTCCTATTGGGGTAGCGATTATATATAAAGTACCTAACATGCTTTATAAATTAAAATTATAGTAATCTCTAATTTTACTCACTATTTCTAGATGTTTTTTACTTGACAAATTTTCTATTCTATCAAAAATTCTTTTTTTAGAAATAACTTTAATTTGGTGAATGCACATCGATACTTCTTTACCGCCTATTTCAATTTTATAATATCCAGGTATATCTTTAAGTTTAGATGACATGGGTATAACCAAACAAGTATCTGCCCCAGCGTTTGAAACAATATACACAGGCCTTGTAAAGTTCTCATTTTTACCGTCAATCTCACTCCCTACATTCACACCTATGGCTGCCCATCTAACCTCTCTTGGGCGTGCCAAATTATTTGAAACACCATCGTTAATTGGAATTTTATTTTTACTCCAATTAGAAAAGTCTTTTAAATACATATTTTTATTTTAATTTGCGCTTCCACATATTTCTATGTGGGTCGCTATCGCCTGACGGCGTCGGTACTTTAATTATACAGTAAAACTCTTGTGCGAGCAATAGGATTGGGAAAGATGTACTTTCCCCTATTCGCAGTCGTAAATTTCACAACTAAAACTCTTGTGCGAGCAATAGGATTCGAACCTATGACCAGTCGTGTATAAGACGACGGCTCTACCAACTGAGCTATGCTCGCATAAACACAAAGTCATTATACCACTTATGAGACATTTTTCAAAAACTATTTAAACTTCATTTCCTGATAGTCTTGTGACTTGCCTGTTACCTCTACTACTACCACCTGCTTTTTTACCGAATAAGTAATAACTATAAACAAAACTATAGCAGTGCAAAAACCAAAAGTAAACCACTTGCCATGCGAGTTTTTAGAAACCAAGGTCACAGGAAAAGCAGGAGCTTCAACTGGCTTAGAAGGGGCGATGCTGCCTTTATTAAAAATACCGATATTTTCTTCCATATGTTTATTTAATATTAGTATACATTAAAAATTTTAATTATTTCTTGAATGTGGATATTGTAGTTGTAGCCTTTTGTGCTTCAAACTTTTTCAAAAAGTCTGGGTAAAATTGTCGGAAATAGTTTAGGTCGCTATAATTTTTTTTATTTTCAAAAAATGTTTTTAAATTTAAATTTTCTTTGTTCGTGTGAGCTTCAAACAAAATCAAATTATCCCTAACTTTATCGTTATTTTTTTGTAATGAAAAATAATAACCATTAAAAAGATAGATGTTAACCTTAGATTTTTGTGCAAATTTCTGCAACTCTATTAAAGAATTCAACTCGAGGTAAAGTTGTTTTAAAGTTGGGTCATCTTCTGACAAAATATAATACCCATCTTTAACGGCCTTAACCAGCGTGACTGCATATCGCACAAAGCGAGCAGGATTATGGTCAAGACTACTTTCTTTAAAATATTCATAATTGACTCTGTGTTGACTTGCGATATTTTCCAGCACAAGAACTAAGGCACTTTTGGTCATTACGGCATCGATACTATTTTT
Source organism: bacterium (assembly GCA_043719155.1). GTDB lineage: Bacteria > Patescibacteriota > Minisyncoccia > Phycocordibacterales > UBA5272 > JBBQKQ01. The sequence continues at coordinate 9,294 of JAYSUJ010000004.1, forward strand.
ATTTGAGCTCTCCAGCTTAACACTTAAGAGAAAGGCATAAAGTGAACCTGTATTAAAGTCGTGCGAAGTACTATACCCAATCTCTATGAAAGCCAGAAATTTTTCAAAACTTGTTTCCTTTGTGCTTAACACTGCTGAATACGGTGAAAACTTAGCAATTTCACTTAAATAGAGATCCATATTTTGCAAATCTTTCATGCAAATATTTCCTATATTGAATACAGCTTCACTGCGGGCGTCTGCAGGTAAACCCATGTGGACAGAGAAACGAAGATATGTGCTGACCATTTTAAGAAAATCTTCTGAGCTTACACTAGCTGTTTTAAAAATTAAAAGATAGAGACTTCTTTTTAAGTAGTACTCTTCTATAACGCCTAATTTGTTTTCAGCTACAAAAGAGTCAAGTTCCACGTCAAGTTCAGTAAAATTATTTTTGTTAGAATTTACTTTATTGTAAATTTGCAAAAGTTGATCGTTTGTTTTAAATTTCCACTCCAGTTTGTCATAGTCTACCCTAGTATTTTTACCTTCAATGATGGTGTAACTAGAACCAGCCTTACTGGCAAAATAGTAACTTTCACAAAAATGTGCAAATGCTAATACCAGGATGAAAAAGAGTACGTAGCTTAAATTTTGACGTATGGATATTAAATATTTCATTTATAAATAAAGTATATACTAGAAACGACTAACTACAAAAGAAAGTCACCATTAATGCAGTACACCTCATGTGCCAGAGTAGGGACATAGATAATTTTTTTGTCTTTCACATAAACAATTTTATTTACTATTCGTTCGGCAAATTGCACATACCCCTCTTGTTGCCCTGTTTCAATATTTATTCGGTACAAAGTGCCGGCATTGTTCCCTACAAACACTTTGTTACTTACAATAATAGGGTCAGCAAATACTCTAGAGCTAGTCAAAAACTCCCATTTTTTTATCTTATTTTTTGTGTCCAACCTATAAATTCTCTTGTCCAATGAGCTTACAATAATGTCTTCCCCATACCAAACTGGAGTTGAGTAGTTAACCTCATAAGTTTCGTATTCATATTCCATTTCTAAAGTTTTAGTATTTACAACGTGAACTTTTTTGGCAAAACTTACAAAAGCTACTTTTGTTCTGGAGTCATTTTCAGAAAAACAATCTTTTATTTCTGCACCAATTTCTAAACTTTTCTTTAGCTCGCCTGTTTTTGCGTTGTAAATTCTTAAAATACCATCATTTGAGCCACAAAACAATAAATTATTTTGTTCAGATACATAAGGTGAGCAGTGGGTAAAATCATTATGAAAATCTTGCCATACCTCTTTTCCAGTTTCAATATCTATCGCTACCACTGAGCCTCTTTTGGCAAATAGCCCATACTCTAAACCGACATAAACAAGTTTGTGTTTGTAAGAAATGCAGGGGGAGGAGCCTACCCAGTCTGCATCCATAAAGGTCCAAATACTTTTACCCGTGAATTTGTTTAGGCAATAAAAGTTGCCGTCATAGGCCCCAAAGAAAACTTTCTCCTTATAAATTTTAGGGGAGGAGAAAATTCCTTTGCCCCCTTTAAATACATTTATCTTTTTTTGCCAAACAATATCTCCATTTTCAGAATTTAAACAGAAGAAAATTCCCTCATCAGTACCAAAGAACAGTCTGTCTTCGTCAAATAGTAAATTTGACTTTCGAACAACATGTTTAAAATTGGCTACAGCATATTTTTTACTCCAAATAGTATCGAAAGCAAGTGGTTGCAACTCGGCTGAGCTCTTTTTATTTACCAATCCAGTCTCCGTCTCAAAGTCGTTCAACTCGAAAATACTTAAAATTTTGATGTTTTCATTTAAAGCAAAATCGTAAAAAGTCAAATCTCTGTACCTTAGGATACTAAAAGAGTTAGAGATTTCAATTTTTTCTCTTTTTAATATTTCAATCTGCTTTTTTAAAGTACTTCCTGTGTTGAGGATGTCGTCAAGAACAATTACTGGTAGCCCATTAGGAACCCCTTCAATGTCATTGTGCAAGTCATGCTTTTTTTTTCCTTTACGCATAAAGAAACCATTTATGTCCAAACCTCTTTTGTGCGACTCGAGTACAACCGCTGAAATAAGGGCAATAGATGCAGATTCCAAGCCACAAACTTGAAACTTTTCCCCATTTTTATATCTTTCTTCAAAAATACTAAAAAATATTTTTACATATAAGTTCAAAAAAACTGGTGTCAGAGTAACTCGCCTGAAATCAAAAATCCAGTTTATGGTTTCATTTGGTTTAACCAAGTAAACATTTTTTATTATAATTTTTTTAATTTCTACTACCGACTGTGCATGAGTTTCTATCATATTAAAGGCAATTATAGCACAAACGTTGTGCTATAATTAATCTAATGCCTCTTTTTTTAACAAAAGCTATTTTTAAAAAAATAACATTTGTAGTTTTTTTACTTAATGTTTTAATAATAATTTATGTTTGCAATCAATTTTTTCGTCCACAACACAACATTGATTACTATTATTCTATTATAAAAACCCAAGACTTGGCCAGTCAAAACATCATTAATAAAGTTGACCTAACCCAAATTGAAAGTTGTAGAAGAAACTATAAATGTTTAAAGAATTTTTACAAAAAACTTACTCTTGAAAAAGGAGTCTCCTTTGCTTTTTCCCACCTATCTGAGTTAAGTAATATCAACAATGGAGAATACTACACATATTGTCACCATAATGCACACGCGATTGGAAATGCACAGTTTAAAATAAGTAGAGGCGATTTAGCAGGCTCTTTTTTTTGGATTACTGATGAAAAAATATTCATAAATATAATCGGATGTGCAGGAGGATATTACCATGGCTTACTAGAGGCCATGGCAGAAGGAGTTGGAGAACAGGGTGATCTTGTGGAAAAATTTACTGACTTGTGCACAAAGTTTAAAAATGTGGATTTACTTTTTTCTTGTGCCCATGGAATTGGACACGCAGCATTTATCCAACTAGGAAGTAATTTAGACAAAGCCCTAGGTACTTGTGATAAAATTTTTGTCGAGAATCTAGAGTTAAATAACTGTTTTTTTGGTGTGTTTATGGAATACAGCCACATTGAAATTGCGAGTGACTACGCTAAAATTAAAGACAGTAAAGGAGATTTAATTGTAAAGTATAGCCTTTGTAATATTCTATCGGAGAGGTATAAGTTTTCTTGTTTCAGACAAAGCTACTACTTTTTAAAGAGCTCATTAAATAAAAATGGCACTGAGTTTAAATTGCTTTTAGCCTGCCAACAAATAGGTGACAAACAATATAGGAAAATATGTATATATAAAACTGCCTCTATGTACACTCTGCAATTGCAGTCTTTGAACATAAGTAATTTTTGCAAAAAAGGCACTGCGAACTCCGAAGAGGAAATCTTGTGTATTTCAGCAATTGCAAACCGCATTAGCCTTAGTCTCAACAACAAATTCGCCGAAAGTGCTAAAACTAATATATGTAAAACATTGTCTTTTTGGAAATTTTCAAAATGCTTACTGTGGGCAAAAGTTGACCTGACCAATGAAATTTTCTTCAATCGTATCTAAACGTCTCCATCACCCGAATCACTAGCAGACCCAGTAGATGTACCGGAGGCAGAGGCGGTAGATGTACCGGAGGCAGAGGCGGTAGCAGTCGCCGAGGCGGTAGCCGTTCCTGTCCCAGTCCCAGTCCCAGTATTGGTATGCCCGATGGGAACAGCACATGCAGCCCCCTCTACAATAGAGGGTCCAAAGAAAGAATGAGCCCTGTTTGAATTATCGCTTCTGTTTATGAGAAAAGAGGCATATGCAAATACCCCAGACAAAACCAACATACTGAGCATACTTATTTTCTTGAGTATTTTTTTGATGTTCATATTTTTATTATACTACATGAAAAAGCAAACGCCTAACTAGAATTGTTTTGTGGAAAAGATAAGAATTAATACGGCTAAACATATAGGTGATTATAGCAGAATACGCACTTAGTTGTTATAATATGACAATAATATGAAGATGGCTAAAATAAAAAAAAGGATCTTTTTACTTTTAATTTTTATGTTTATTTTCATAAGCATTGGAAATGTTTACCTGTTTTTCATTAAACATAGTGTTTTAAATAATCCTCAAAAAAAAGAAGAGTCGGCTGTTATTTCAGACAAAAAAAACAAAGACAAGCCAGAAGTTTGCTATGGGGAAAATCCTTACGTTTGCTACAAACAACTATTTGAGAAAAAATTTAAAACTAGTGCAGACTCTCAAAAAGACATGTATAAAATTTTAAATCAAAAAATGTTAGACAAAGAGATTTCAACTTTTGAATGCCACGAAATTTCTCATCATATTGGTACTTATACTTTCTTGAACTCAAAAGATCCAAACTCTGTTTTCAATGTAAAAATGCAAGATTTAACCACTTTTCAAAACTGCATTACCGGATATTATCACGGGGTTTTGATTGGCATGAGCAATAAATTTAAAGAGGAAGAGCTTATCCAAGAACTAAAAAAAATAGCAGCTAGAGCAGAGCTAAATTTACAACTTTCAAAGTCCAATGCAGAAGTAAATTTAAATTATGAAATCCTGCATGGGTTAGGTCATGCTACATTTGAGAAAATCAAAGAGCTGGACAAGGCTATATTGCTGTGCAAGAAAATAACATCCCAAGCGTCATTAAAACTATGCGCAGAAGGTGTTTTTATGTCATTTTTCTTTAGCTTTAGAAAAGTATCTGACGAGTATGAGCTAGATGTAAACTATTGCCTAAACAGTTCAAAAGAACATCAAAGTCCATGCTTTAGTGGAATAAGAAATAGCTCAAAGTACCTAGAGGATCATAAAGACGACTACTTAAATGTTTGTAACGAGTCATACAAAGTAAGCCTTGATGTCTTTACAAATTGCCTGAAAGTTTATGTTTTGCAAACTACAACATATAACAAACCAACTCTAAAAGAGGTAGGAAATGTGTGCAGCACTTACTCTTCAAAATTAAACAAACGCTGTTTGGACATATATTTAAATACAGCAGCAGTCAAAAAAGAATTTACTAAAAATGAAATGTGTAGTCTGTCCGACAACATTGTCGACTTCTTGCTGTGCAAATTTTATCGTGAAAACCCGATTTCAAATAACTTATTAAAATAAAATATTTTTCTTAAAAAATATTTTCCAATCTTTTAGATCTGGGAAAATTCCAAAATTTCTGTCCGATGTAAATGTATTAAGATTTTTTTTAACCAAACCATAACATTTGACATAGCCAAGATAATTTAAAGTATGACAAGCGTCATTTGAAACTTTGTCAAAAAGACTACCCCTCTTTAGGTCAACAGCTCGGGCTAAATATACAGCAAAAAAGGCAGTGCACTCTATTTCATCCTCGTACTTTTTAAGTACTCTGCAGACCAGCTTTGCCTCCTGAGACCTCCCGAGTCTAACCGCTTGTAGTACTGTCAACTTTGTACAGGCTTTTCTTTCAAGTCTATTTGGTAAAATTTGGCACTCTGTTGCTGCTGCAACATAATTTTGACTATATGGTCCGCGTACAGTCCCTGCACCCTCTATTATACAAGCCTCTCTTTTTTTCGAACCCTCTGCAAACTCGGCACAAAGCTGTATAAGACCCGCAACCCCTGGGCCACTTAACAAACCAGTATAATCAACAAAAACTCCATACTCCATCATTGTCCCGGTGTAACAACCAAAAACTTTGGATATGTCTTTTGCAAATAGTCTGTCGCAGAAGTTTAAGGCTAGAGTTCTGTCGTGATTAAAATAAAGGGTAACAGCGTGCCCAACACCGTGGGTACAACTTTCAAAACCAAGTCCTCCGTAATGGGTTTTTTCCTCGCAAAAGTCTAAAAGTTTTGTATAAAGACCATCTGGTGTTTTTGTATCTCTTGTCAAACCTATTGAAATACCATGATAAAAACCATTGCCACATGAACCTACATTTTTAAAATTTTTAGAAACGTCAAAGGCAAAACTTTGTCCTAAATCTTTCTTGTTTTTTAGATATGTCCCCTCTCCTATCCCATGTGTAATATAATGACAACCCGGTACAATAGTTGTGTCATTCAACATCATGGTTGAGAGGTGGGAAAGGGCTTTTTCGGGCCCATTGACGATCGTATACTTTCTGTAAAAATCTGTATAGCAAGAATCTGGCTTAAAACCTATACTTCGTATTTTGCATTTGTCTAACAATTTTAGGTCTACAGCCACTTCAGATTCTTGCACATCAAATGCAATTTTATTATTATCTAGCAAGTTGTAATAATAGTAAAGGTCCATGTCTCTTGGTGATAGTAAAAAGTACAGAGAAAGTAAAAAGAGAAAACCAATAATCAGATTAGTAATTCTCATAAGTGAAAAGTTTACACTTTTAAATTTAGTATTCACAGCCTGTTTTTGCCCCTAAAGTTTCTAGTTTGGCAAGACCAACCAGTCTTGTACCATCTTTAAAAATCCAAGTGGGGTATTTGCTTATTCTTTCATCACCGCAAACTTTTTCTTGGGGTAGCTTTTCATTTATAGAGCACTCAATATAATTAATTCTTGAAAAACTGTTCTTAAACATTTGTTTTTGTAATGCACAAGTCGGGCACCAGTATGCCCCATAAAAAGTTGCTTTCTCGCCAATGCAATTGGCAAATTTGGCGGCTCTGTTTGTGCTATAAATATAAAAAACAGTACCTACCAGAAAACAAGAAATCAGAATTATAAAAAAGTTATTTTTAGTTAGTTTGAATTTGTTCATAAGTAAATGTGAATCTATAATAAATATACCATACTGTTAGAAATCTTCATAATTTATTTTATGCCCAATGTTTAAGTCATACACTCCAAATTTTGCATATTTTTTACAAAGTCCAGACTCATAAAAAGCAAGAGTATTACAAACGTCGTCTATTACCCGCCTTGAATTCAATTTATCTTCAACCTCTAGTCCATCTTCAAAGGAAAAGGAGAGTCTCACTGCAACCGAGACAGTACACATTATTCTCTCAACTTTTGTGTGGGTGCTACTTTGGCACATTTTTCTAGTATCAAAAATTGGTGTTTTGTTGGTAGACCTTATTGCAACTTTCATAATGCAAGCAATTTTATACTTCTCAACTTCTATTTTTTGACATAACTCAATAATTTTAGAAAAATTTGTTTTTTCATTATTTTTTCTTGAAAAGAGAATACTCACTTCAGCATAGCAGGCGGTTTGGTACTTTTCTGGTAAGACTTTACAGACGTCGAGTGAGAACTTGTCATTATCTAAAGCTTCAAAAGCGAATTTTTGCATAAATACACCTGGGTAGCACATGGCTTGACTTATAGGATCGGTAAAACCATCACAAATAAGCAAGGACTGCAAAAGTTCACCCGTTTGAAGAAAAGCTGCGTGCCCAACACCATGTTTACATTTGTCAGAAAAATATCTAATTTTTGTGTCTTTGCAAATATCTACCATGTTAAAGGTCTTTGCCTTATTTCTTTTTTCACTACTTGCTATTTCTTCTACGATTCCATGATAATAGCCATTTCCACAACCTGTCATATTTTGTAATATCGCACCGCCATTTTTCTCTAAGTCAACAAGTTCGTCAAAACTAACTTTCCCAAGTTTGTATGCTGCGTGTCCTATAGCATGTGCATTTTGATGACAGTTTACATAGTCCCCATTTTTCATACTGTTTAGTTTAGATAAGTGCAAAAAGGCTTTTTTGACTCCATTTTCAATTGTGTAGTTTTCGTAAAATTTCTTGGAACATTCTATAGAGTTACAATTTGTAAAATAGGTCACATCTTCTGGAGGAAAATTTATGTCATTTTTACTTAAGCCTCGCTCTATAAGCAATTTAGAGTAGTAATTAATATCGTGAGTTGGCACAAATTCTAGCCTAAACCAATAAGTAAAAGTACAGACAAGTAAAATAAACCCTAAAATATGCCCTAAATACTCTTTTGCAAAACTAAACATAGAAAGATTATAGCACTTTATGTCTAACCACCAATTGGCAAAGTGGCAGTGGCTGTACTTGTAGAGACAGCCTCTACTGTAGTTGTAGCGACTGGTAAAGTAATCTGTGCGTTGTTTTCAGGTAAGGATGAAGTTGTAGTTGCAGGTGTAATCAAACTTGTAGTCGCGTTTATCCAAGTATTTACAGTGGTAGTAGCTTGGTCGGCTGCGTTTATAATTGGTTGTACAAAAGTACCAACAACGTTTGTATTTTTCAAAATAGTTTTAAGTTGCTCCTCGTTGACACAAGTATCTCCAATACAGAGGATTTTAGTGCGTATAATGTTGGCCGTTATTTCGTCAAAGAATCTTTTAGTGCCAGCTACAATTTGCACCACTTGTTGCTGGGCCGCTCCTGCGAGTGTCCCGTCTGGGTTGGTGCTGGATGCCATTTTTTGTAATCTGTCAGCTAGGATTTTCTTTCTTACACCTTTTTTGAAAAACCCTTTTTCTACTACCATCAAGACTCGACCGGTGCCATTGTCCTCGCTCATGGCCGTACCTATCATCAGACCTTCAAGAGTGTCGAGCTTCATAGCTCTCCCCGGCTCGGTGATGGAAAGAGTAAGCTTGTCCCCTCTTTTTATAGCACCGGACTCACTTGTCACTGCTACTGGTACACGACCATTAAAGGCAATCGGAACACCCTTTGTACCGCCAAGGAGGAAACCAGGGTTTGTAGACACCACTCCTACCACCTCATCGGTACCGCTCGCTATTTTTAGCTCGTTGATAGTATACGAATCTGGGTCGTCTCCTGTTGTAGGGCCTCTAAACGGATTCCACTTAACTGTCTTGTCTGAAAAAGCAACCAGCATTCCAGCTTTTAAATTGGTTTCACTAGTTGGAAAAGTCTCGGCAAGGTCGGCGGCAGTGTCTACAGTGAATCCTCTTGCCCTCACTGCCCCGTTCACCACAAGTGCATCACGCACAACGTTGTTTGTAACCCCAACGGCTGCGAAAAGTGCAGGACTTGTGAGTGATGGTTTTACATACAAAGCTTTCTCAAGCTGATATGTATTTATATTTTGGTAGCCAGTCGACTGACTTGCACCACCAACCGCAAACCCTGACCCTGGATCTCTCACCTGCTTGTAGACAGACAAACTGTTAGAGCCCGTGTTGGCACCATAAAAATAGCCACTTCCACCGTTGGCAAGTCCAGAGGGACCAGTACCTCCACTTGAAAGTGCTCCTGCTAAAAGAGCTGGGAGTGCTGGATTTGTGAGAGAGTACTGACTAAAGTTTGCAGCACCATAGTTTGATACGTATAAAACACCATTTTTTATCATCATTAGTGTTGGATTAAGATTAGTAGCAATAGAAGTGAGAAGTGTTGGCGTAGTAGGCGCAGTTATGTCATAAGTAGACACAATGTTCAAGCCAAAGTAAGTAAGATATAGGTTACTTC
>JAYSUJ010000031.1:0-25769 GCA_043719155.1 bacterium
GCGCCTTCGGCGCCACCCACTCCTGAACCCTACAAATTTAAAAAAGAATTTTTGTGCGATATTAAAAAGAATAAAATAGAAATATTTTAATTATAAAAGAAATTCAGGTAAATCAAACATTTATTATGGCTAAAACCAGTACAAATGCGAGATCCAAAAAAACTCCTAAATTTTCTACACGAAAGGTAAATCGTTGCTTCCGTTGCGGACGTAAACATGGTTACATGCGAGATTTCGATCTTTGCCGTATCTGTTTTCGAGAGCTCGCAAGTGAAGGCATGATCCCAGGCGTTAAAAAATCATCTTGGTAATTTTATGGATAAAATCGCAAACTTTATAGTCGCGCTCAAAAATTCGAGCATGGTTGGGAAAGACAAAATCTTCTTCCCATATTCACAACTAATAGAAAACATTGCCAAACTTTTAAAAGAGCAAGCTTATGTTAAAGCTGTTAAATTAATAGATTCAACTCCAGGTAACCCAGCTGGAAAGTTTTTAGAAGTAGTTCTAAATTACGATGCTACTGGTACACCAAAAATCCGAGAGGTCGCTCGTGTTTCCAAAAGTTCAAACAGAGTTTACGCTTCCAACAAAAGACTTCCAATTTTTAAAAGAGGTGCAGGTCTGGTAGTTATGACAACCCCAAAAGGCATCATGACTGCAGCACAAGCTAAAAAAGAACAAGTAGGAGGAGAGGTTTTATTTAAGATGTTCTAAATTAAATTTGAGGGAATAAAAATTGTACATTAACAAAAAAATATTTAGTATCACAATTTGTTTGCAACTTGTATGTTTTGTGAACACAACAAGAAGAAAGGATTTAACATGTCTGGCAAACTTTATTTTGGTAAAATCTTCTTTGCTAAAAATTCAAAGGAAGAATATACCGTTGGGTATCTATTCTGTAAAAACTTGGAGGATGCAAAGATCCAGATAGCAACTGATGCAGCCACTGCATGGATGAATTTAAAAGCCAAACCAGAATTTCAAGATGTTATTTTTTTGAAACTGGTTTTGGTAGGAAAAGATGGTGATGAGCATCAGATTAATTGGAAACCTTGAAGTGATTCTGGTTTGATAATTGAAAGATTATCAAACCAATTTTACAAAGCATATAATAATGTGTAAGCAAATTGTGGTACTGAATACTAAATGTTAAAAAACAATTTTGAAAAACTCGAAATAAAATAGAAATATATAAAATATATGTCAAAAATAGGAAAACAAGAATTGCTTATACCAGCAGGTGTAACCGTGACTGTAACCGGAGAAAATTTATCTGTCAAAGGTAAAGCTGGTGAAATTCATAAAACTTTTGATGGAAAGTTGGTGAGTATAAGGGTTGAAGGTGCAAATGTTTTTGTCACTAAAAAAGGCAATGACAAAAAAGCTTCTCAACTTTGGGGGACAATGGCCGCTCATATTAAAAATATGATCAAGGGTGTTGAAACTCCATATACAAGAAAGCTGATAGTTGAAGGTGTGGGTTATAAGTGGGAGGTGAAAAGTGACACAGTGCATTTGGCACTTGGTTTCTCTCATCCAGTTTTAATGAAAATACCAGCAGGTTTAAATGTCAAAACAGATAAAGGTGTCATGGATATAACAGGTATAGACAAAGAGTTAGTCGGACTTTTTGCTAAAAATATTCGTCAATTGAAAACTCCTGAACCTTATAAAGGAAAAGGAATTCGATACTCTGATGAAGTTATTAGACGTAAACAAGGTAAGCGTTCAGCATAATCTATGAAAGTAACAAAAAAACAAGGACGTTTAAGGCGTCACGCAAGAGTGAGAGCTAAAATTTCTGGCACCTCAACTGTACCAAGAGTTTCGGTGTATCGTTCAAACGTAAATATCTATGTTCAAGTTATAGACGACACGACAAACAAAACTTTGATAGGTAAATCTACAAAAGCTTTGACCGGCACAAAAAGTATAAAAGCTTTAGAGTTAGGAAAAGCAATAGGAGCAGAGCTTAAAAAGTTAGGTGTTGCATCTGCATTGTTTGACAGAGGTGGATACAAATATCATGGTCGAGTGCAAAACGTAGCCACAGGTTTACGTGAATCTGGATTAAAAATTTAAAAATATATGGAAGAAACAAAAGTAGAAACTACAAATGTAGATGCACCCCAAGCTAGAAGTTTTGCACCTCGTGGCAACTTTAGAGGTGGTGCAGGTGGTCGTGACGGACAAAGAGGTGGTCGCCCACCAGGTAAAGGCGGACCAAGAGGTGGTGGTCGTCCAGAAAGACAAAAGCCAGAATTCGAGCAAAAAATGATAGACGTACGTCGTGTAACTCGTGTAGTTTCAGGAGGTCGTCGCTTTTCCTTCTCAGTAGCACTTGTTATTGGGGACAGAAAAGGTCATGTTGGTTTTGGTATAGGAAAATCTGGCGACACTTCTGCAGCAATTGATAAAGCTTACAAACAAGCAACAAAGAAAATGATAACTTTGCGTCTAAACAAAAAGTTTTCAATTCCTTATGATGTAAATGCTAAGTTCAACACTTCAAAGCTTACTCTTATGCCAAACAAAGGCCGTGGACTTATTGCAGGTTCATCTGCACGTACAGTTCTAGCTCTTGCTGGCGTGAAAGACATTACTGCCAAGTATCACTCTGGTTCTAAAAATAAACTTAACAATGCAAAGGTTTGTATGGAAGCTTTAAAGAATTTTTCAATTCCATTTGAAAGATCTCACAAGCCAAAAGAAGACCGAGCAGAAGGTGTGCGAAAGTTTGTAGGCGGACGAGATGGTGCTAGAAAATTTGGAAGTCGACCAGGTGGTTTTAGAAAGCCTTTTGAAAATAGAGATGCTGCTCCTAAAACTGAAAACGCTATAGATAAAATAACTATATAAGAAACAATATCTTAAGATAAAAAAATTCTTTTAAAATAAAATATCGAGCGTCACAATTTATAAATAAAATATTTGTATAATTAGTAGGACTAGCAAAAGGAAACCTGCATCATGAAAATTGAAGTAGAGAGTTGGGTATCTATCCAATACATGCTTGAGCGTAAAAATGGCCAAGCTTCTAAGTATGCACGACAACAAACTCATGAACTCCGGATTAAGGAAGGGCAAACTTTTGAACAAGCTGCTGAGTGCTGTTGGGGTGATATCAAGAAGATAACGGTCGGCTATAAGATAACTTTTGTTAAATCTGAAAGGATAAATATAAAAGTTACCGAAGAGACTCAGGTACTTAATTGGAAACCATAGCTATCCAGGCACGAGCAAACTCCATTTTGGAAAATGCTCGTGTCACCTACTAAATATATAAAATTTATTTATAAATTGTGGCACTTGATAAAATAAAATTTGAAGAATTAAAATAAAAAGAAACAAAAATATATGGAAATAAATAATATACATAGAAATACACCAAATAAAAAGGTGCGTTTGCATGGTCGTGGAGGAAAGCGAGGCAAGACTTCTGGTCGTGGTACCAAGGGTCAAAACGCTCGTGCTGGTAGAAAGTTTCGTCCTGAAATGCGAGACGCTATCAAGAAACTTCCAAAACTAAGAGGGCATACTGTAAATGGTTTTGCCATCTCTTCAACTGGTGTACACAACAACAAAGCTGTTGCAATAAACTTGTCACAACTTTCTGTTTTTACAAAAGGAGAAACTGTAAACTTGAAAACTTTAGCTGAGAAAAAAGTCCTTAACATGAAGTTAGGAAAATATCCTGCAACTAAAATTTTAGGAACAGGGGAAATAAAAGTTGCACTAAATTTCGAAAGAGTTCAAGTTTCAAAAGAAGCTAGAACAAAAATTGAAAAAGCTGGAGGGACAATAAAAGAAGAAACAAAAGTTTCAACTCTACTTCCTAAAAAAGCTAGACGTGCAGCGAAAGCTAAAACGGCTTAAATCCAAACTGAAAATTAAAAACAAAAAACATCTAAAATTTAGATGTTTTTTGTTGTTTGAAAAATATGTTATAATGCTCCTTAGTTTAAAAAACAAATTAATTTATCTAACTCATTTTATGCAAAAAACCTTAATGGCTGTCATTAAAGAAGAGTCTTTACGAACAAAAGTCCTTATTGTACTTGGGCTTTTAGCTTTAACTCGTTTATTGTCTGCTGTGCCACTACCAGGAGTAGACACTGAAAAGCTTGCTGGTTTCTTGGCCAACAACCAACTTTTTGAGTATTTGTCCCTCTTCTCCGGTTCAGGCTTTTCGACTTTTTCCATCACCCTTTTAGGTCTTGGGCCATATATTACAGCTAGTATCTTGGTGCAAGTTGGGTCTATGGTTTTCCCACAAATTAAAAAACTTATGCACGAAGAGGGGGAATTGGGACGAAAAAAGATTACACAATATACTCGTATTTTCACAGTCCCATTTGCTTTCCTTCAAGGTTTCGCCTTGATGAAAATTTTAGCAGCCCAAGGAATATTAACAACAACAGGAAACTATGATATTTTCCTAAACCTTTTGGTGATGACAGCCGCAACTTTGGTGTTGTTGTTTATTGGTGAAAAGATTACCGAGTTTGGTATAGGTAACGGTACTTCTCTCATTATCTTTTCTGGTATCGCTGCAGGTATGCCGGGGGCTATATCTCAGTTTTATGCAACTTTCGATACTGCTCAAATACCACTTTACCTAGTTCTTTTGGCCATGAGCTTACTTATAATTTCACTTGTGGTATTTATAAACGAAGCTGAAAGAAGGGTGGAGATAACATATGCTCGTGCTTATGGACAACAGCAAGGTAGTTTAGACACTCATTTGCCACTTAAAATAAACCAAGCGGGTATGATCCCAATTATTTTTGCCCTAGCACTATTCACAATGCCACAGTTTGCAGCTCAATATTTTGTAAGTTCTGGTGTGCCAATGTTGGCAACGGTGGGAACTTATGTAAATGCTTTTTTTGCAAATCAAATCCTGTATATGATTGTTTACTTTGTCTTGGTATTTGCTTTTACATTCTTTTACACATCGGTGGTTGTAGAGCCAGAAGAAATGTCAAAAAATTTACACAAACGTGGGGCTTTTATCCCAGGTATACGCCCAGGTGAAAATACTGCAGAGTATTTGGGTAATGTGATAACTCGTATAACTTTTGTAGGAGCAACTTTCTTGGCATTTGTTGCCGTGCTACCGATAGGCATGCAAGCCATAACTGGAATACAGGCTTTAGCTGTAGGTGGAACAAGTGTACTTATTGCTGTGTCTACAGCTCTTGAGACATACAAAAAAGTAGAGGCCCAAGCTACTTTAACAGAATACTAATTTTAAATTTTAATATCACAAAAACACATAATTTATTTATGTGTTTTTGTTTTTCACTTTTTAGACTAAAAATGTTACAATCACTATAAATAATATGAATATAAAAATTTTAGATAAAAATAAAAAAATTAAAGTTTCTGACTTGAAAAGTTTTGCAAATGAGTGGTACGAAATATTATTAAAAGGAACTGTAGATGTTGAGCTTGCTAGGGTGGCTCTGGGTGGAGAGTGGCACTTGGATAGTTGTGAGATTTTAACAAAAACTGGCTCAAATAAAGATAATGTATGGGGTTTCAACATTGTCTTTGATACGATAGATAAAAAACTAGAATATCATTCTTTGGTAAATATCAAGCCAAACAAAAACCATAAAAAAATGGAAATAACAAATGAAGATTTGATTCTAGAAATCAACAAAGTTTTAAGCGAGTATATCGACTTTGAGTAATTTTAAAAGCATGACAGAAAAACAGAAATACAATTTTTATTTAGCCAATCTTGGACCCGAACTAGGTAGGTTATTAAAATTTAAAAATATTGATGAACTACAATTTTTAGGTGCAAGACAAAGAGTGGAAAATATATTAGAAAAAATAGTTTTAACAAGAAGTGAGACAAATTTTCTAGAAATAGAAAAAATACTAGACTTGATACTCTGGAGCGATTCTGTATCCCAAGACGACTTGGATTTATACTTTTACCCAATTTCTTTAAATATGTTAAAATGAAATTAAATATGCAAGAAAATATAACAACAGAAAATAAGAGTAAGATAATCATTTTGGTCGGTCGCTCTGGAAGTGGAAAAGGGACACAGGGTAAATTTATTAAAAGTTTTTTGGAGAAAAATTTCCCAGAGAATGAAATGCATTACCTTTCAACCGGAGAAGAAATGAGGAGGATAATGAAACAAAGCTCTTATACTGCGCAACTATCAAGAAATGCAGTAAACGAGGGTAAGCTGCAGCCGATGTTTTTCTCTGTTTATGTTTGGGCAAAATATCTTATGGAACATGTACATGGTAACGATAATGTAATATTTGATGGAGTGCCAAGACGTCGTGAGGAGGCCAAAATTTTGCACTCAACTGTAAAGTTTTATGATTGGGAAAAGCCAGTGGTTATAAATTTGGAAGTAAGTGAAGAAGAGTGTATAAGAAGAATGATAGAAAGAAAAAGAGATGATGATAATGTAGAAAATTTTAAAAAGAAAATGGACTGGTATAAAATAGAGGTTGAGCCGATGTTGCAATGGTATGAAGAAAGTAATCAATACTCTTATACAAAAATTCATGGTGAAAATGCACCAGAAGAAATTTCCAAACACATCGAGCGCTTTCTAACTTCGCATTTTAATTTAAAATAATTCTAATTAAAATTTAATTATGTCCAAGCATGTACCGTACACAGATAAAGAAATAAGTATTTTAAAAGAAGGTGGCAAAAGACTTGCTGCTATTTTAGAGATACTTGGTAAAAAATGTGTTGCAGGCACAATTGCAAAAGAGTTGGACGGCCTGGCTGAAAAATTAATTTTAGAAAATGAAGATATACCTGTTTTTAAAAATTATAGGCCAAAAGGCGCTGCTTATCCGTTTCCCGCCACACTTTGCGTATCTATAAATGATGTGGTGGCACACGGTATACCTAAGGGAGAGATTTTAAAGGAAGGTGATGTGGTAAGTTTGGATCTTGGGTTGCGGCATGGTGGATTGGTGGTAGATTCGGCTATAAGTATTTTGGTGGGCGGCGGCTACGCCGCCGCCCAATTTCCACTTGAGCAAAAACTTTTAGAAGTTACTAAAAAAGCATTGGAAATCGGTATTGAAAAGTGTGTAGTTGGTAACAGGGTAAATGATGTAGGGATAGCTATAGAAAAATATGTTAGTAGCGAAGGTTTTACTGTGGTTGATATTTTATGTGGTCATGCTGTAGGTCGAGAGATACACAGTGAACCCATTATTCCACATGCTGACTTTGGGCTAGGTGGTGAAAAGTTTAAAGAGGGGATGGTCGTAGCTATTGAGCCACATATTTCTATGGGCAATGGACAGATTTCACTTTCAAATAAAGACGCTTGGAGCTATGTTTCCGACGATGGACACAAGACGGCTCAGTTTGAACATACAATCCACATTACTTCTGGTCTCCCGCAAGTTTTGACAGAAAAGTAATAATCTTGTATAATATTACACAATGAAAAACACCAATTGTCCATACGTTAAAACGAATCCTGATAATAATATTTTGTCTAATTTTTCTTTGATTACAAGAGCAGAGGCTCAACCTATTCAAAATATCCCAGTTGAAAGAGTGGCTCAAAGTCTAAGTTCACAACTTAGCACTCCCTTTTACTTGCTAGTAGCTAGCTTCTTTCTGTTTACATTCTTGATGGCAGCTGTCTACATTTATCATTGGATAAATTTTAATTTAAACGACCCTATAATCAAACATTTCATCCCAGTGTTTTTTGTTGGATTGGTAATGTTATTGATACCTTTAATTTTTAATTTGATAAACTAAAAGTATGTTAAATTTGCACCCTGACGAAAAAGTTATAATCTATATACGACGACACTGGATATTTTTATTTATACAAACCAAGTTGATTTTTCTACTTTTCATAACCCCAACACTCTTAGTTTGGGCTCTTCAATATTTTGGTTACGTACCAGAGTTTAATATTTTTGGAGTTTCCTTCTACTCGCTGACAGATGTATTTATCTACATGTGGGCAATTTTTTGTTGGCTGCTTTTGGCTGAAAAGTTTACAGATTATGCATTAGACTTTTGGGTTTTGACAAATAAAAGAATTATTGAAAGTGAACTACTAAAACTTTTTGATCGTCGACTTTCTACTCTAGAGTTACAAGATATTGAAGATGTAACTGTAAGGGTAAAAGGTGTTGTGCAGACGGCGATAGGTTATGGAACATTGGAGGTGCAAACTGCGGGTAGCGAAAGAGAATTTTTGGCAGAAAATATTGCTGACCCGGCTAAAGTTCAGGAACTAATTTTTGATGCCAAACTAAAACAAGCACAAGAAGAGAAGGATATCGAAAAGCAAGAGTTTGAACAAATTGCCAATAGGGTAACAACAGAAAGAATTGCTGTAGACCATAATGCAGAAAACCATATACCACTAGACCAAAAGCAAAAGGAAGATGTAAAGAGTATGGCTGAAAATGCTTTTGATTGGGCTCATGTAAATCAATCTCAGTTCAAAGACACAAGAAACGTAGAGGAGTATATGGAAACTGTAGAAGACAAATACAAAAAAAATACTGAAGCTGCACTTCGAACAGGGCTGTAGTTTTTCTACTGGGGACAAACACTTGTGTTTGGGCTAAATAGTTCATATACTTATTTTATATTATATGAAAAAAATAAATATTTTTAAGAATACCTTTTTAAGTTTTTTTGCCTTTGCTTTTGTTTTTTTGCTTTCAGGTATGAAAGTTTCTGCTGAAACTTATCCAGAGATTTGCCTGCAATTAAATAGAAGTTTGGGGTCTACGACTTATGGGGAAGATGTGCGCCGATTGCAGGTTGTGCTTGGTCAAGAGGGTATCGCCTACCTAAATGTAACTGGCACAATGAACAGGGCTACTCAAAATGCGATAAAAGTCTTTCAGTTACGAAATAGTATTCGTCAAACTGGCTTTGTCGGCCCACTCACCCTCAACAAGATGAAATATTTGTGGTGTAGTGGGGTAAATGATGGAGGAGTTTATTCTGGGCCACAAGAGATATCTATAAATCCTGTCAATTCTTCTGGTAATAATATTACACTTGCTTGGACAACTAGAGGATCAACAAACTGTAGAATAAACGGTGAAATCGTAAACATCAATAGTTCAAAAGTTTATAGTGTTTACAGTGAGACAACTTTTGTACTTTCTTGTAACGACTTTCGAGGAAGGGTTATGGAAAAAAGTGTGATTGTAAAACCAAATCAATCGTACGGTTCATTGCCAACAATAAATCTTACAATTTCACCCATGAATGTTCCTGTAGGACAAACAGCTACAATCTCCTGGAGTTCTCAAGGGGCAACATATTGTACTTCAAATATGAATACCGGTAATTTACAGACTAGTGGGTCAAACCAAGTCCTGGTCTCATCAAATGCTCAGCAATTTACCTTCAATTGTTTTAACTCTGCGGGACAAAGTGTGAGTCAAACAGTTTCATCTAATGGGGCTACCAGAGGAGTAGAAACTCCTAATTTATTCTTGACGGCCAATAACTTAAATATTTCTGCAGGTCAGCCTACAACGCTAAACTGGGTTGGAACGTTCTTAAATCCAAACACTTGTGCAATATCTGGAGGCTCAGTAAATAGCTCTAACCAACCCATTTCTGGCAACTTGCTTGTGTACCCAACTGTCACGACAACATATAACATTGGTTGTTTACTGCAAGCTTATGGCTATACTGGCGGGGCGATAAACAGAAGTGTGACAGTGACTGTGGGGTCAAATGCTAGCACAATGGTTCTAACCGCAAACCCAACCACTATTACATCGGGGCAGGCTTCCACTTTAACGATTAGTGGTTCGGGTATATCGGCTTGCACTCTTTATTCTGGTTCAGCAGGTGCTGCTGCAACAGGTACAGCCTTTCCTGTAACAAATGGGTTGGGAAGTATCAATGTATACCCAGCGGCCACAACAAATTACACGGTTACTTGTACAGGTGGGAATGGGCAATTGATTTATGCGTATGCGACCGTAAATGTAAATACTGTAAACAGTGGTGTTGTAAATGTCACCATAACTCCAAATAAAGTGACATATAGCGTTGGTGAGAATGTTGTACTTACTACAGTTGTTACCAATAATAAAAATATAGTTGCAACTTTTATATATGATAACTGCGTTGGGAATGCTGGTACAGACTTTAATATGCGCATAAATGGTGTGCAAACAGCGGGCTATTTTATGAATTCACCTTACGACTCTTACTCAAGAACCCAGTGCTATGTGCCAGCAGAACAAGTTACTTTACAACCAGGTCAAAGCAGAAACTTTGTAAAAACTCTAACAGTTTTAGCTTATGCAAATTCTAGGCTGTCAGCAGGTAACCACAATGTAACGATAAATATTCCAGAAATTTCGGTAAATGCGCAAACAAACTTTACTGTAAATGTTGGAACAACTGGGGATATGGGGACAGTTACAATTAACCCAAATTCAAATTTGTCCGTTGGCAACTCTGTGAATGTGGCTTGGAGTTACCCAATGCTTGCGGGTTGTACCGCAAATGGTTGCGCGCAACCAACAAACGCAGAAGGAGTGATCGTCGACCTAATTAATGCAAACGGAAATGTGGTCGGTACTCTTTTTAGAAAAGACTTAAGACAAAATTTTACTGCAATTGGGTCAATGAATTGGACTATACCTGCAACCATGCGTGACATAAGAAATGATGTTGCAAACGATTATAGAACTGTGACTTCAGGCAATTACAGGTTGCGAGCAACTTTCTTTACACCAAGTAATGCTTGTTTTGGGGAGTGTCAGTATGTAAATGGTCAACAAGTTTTAAGTACTGTTTACACTACAAATTACTTTAACATAAATGCAACTGCTGTTGCTTCAGCGCCTCTAATAAATACTTTTTCAGGGTATAGATATCCTATCAATAATAATTTAAGTGGAACTTGTGTTGTTGGGGTACTTAGTCCTTGTAACGGCTCGGCAGTTCTAAACTGGACAACCACAAATGTTAACTATTGTACTCTTGCTGGGCCTAGTATAACCACACTTTCAGTTTCTGGAAATAGTGGGGTAAATGTGTCCCCGATATCTACTTCCAATTCAACTTACACACTGACTTGTTACAACAGTGCAGGCACTGCCGTATCTTCAATAGCGACCATAGATGCACCAGCGGCAAGCAGCATCTCACTTGTGTCGAGACAAAATGGATATGTGATAATAAATTTAAGCACTTGTAGTGCTGGGAGGATAGATTGGGGTGATGGTACGGCTTTATTACAGTTTATGAACGAGGGAACAGGTTGTACATTTTATCATCAATATACAGGTCAGTCTTTAGGTCAGCAGTTTTTGATTCGGTACATGGACATGTCCGGCAACATTCGCTCTACACTTAATGTTACTCCTTTCCCAGGTGTCTAACCTGTAAAGTTTTTTATCTTTCTGGAGTATACTGTCCATATAATTTGTTATGTTAAATTTAAGTGAACTCAGAAAAGATTTTAAATCCAAAGAAGAAGAAATAGAGTATCTGCATGCTCTGATTTTGGAAAAAGAGCAAGAAAAAAATACTGAAAAAAAAGATGCAGGATCTGGGATTTTAATCAGAGAAGACAAACAAGACAAAGCACATCAGATAGGTGAGATACTTCATAAGTATAAGGGTGAAAAAACAGAAGACATTTTAAATAAAAACTTTGTCTTAAATGAGGAGCATGTGACAACCCTGTCTTTAGGGCTGCAGCCAGAGGACCATGACGATAAGCTGCAAAAATTGATAGACATTTTTTTAACGGAGGGTGTAAAAAACTCTTTTTTGGTATTAGAGAAAATTGGTGATGCTCATTTAGAAGATGATTTCCATAGATTTCTAGTACAATATCTTTTGAAAACCCAAACTGAACATGCAAAAAAAAGACTAAGCAGCTACAGGGAAACAGCCAAAGCTTTGGGGACATCGCTTTTTCAGGTTATTTTACCAACTGAAAAAGAAAATCAGCAAACGCCTGGAAACCAGCCACCAGACCCAAAGAACATCATTGCTTTAATGGAGCGTTTTTACATAGGTATGATGTCCATTTCCGATCCGACCAACATGGAGAAAAATAAAAATTATTTTACTTTGGAAATTGCTAAGCCACAAAACTCTAACCAAATAAAGTTTTTTGTGTCTGTTCCAAACGACTTCAAAGACCTGTTTCAAAAACAGGTTTTAGCCCTCTATCCTTCGGCTAAAATAGAGTTGCAACCAGACGATTACAATGTTTTTTCAGCAGAAGGTTTTTCAGTAGGAGCCTATGCTGAAAGTGGGAAGATCCCAGCTTTGCCTATCAAAACTTATAAAGATTTTGCAGGTGACTCTATTTCGGTTGTGTTGTCGGTCCTGTCGCAACTTCAAGACAATGACGAGGGGGCTGCGATACAAATAGTGATACGTCCTGCTGGAGAAAAATTTATAAAAGAATATGGAAAGCTGTTGGACAAAATGCGTAGAGGAAAAACCTTGAAAAATGTTTTGGCTGACAGGACTGTAATGGGTTCGATAGGGTATGAAATCAAGCAAATGTTTAAAGGTGAGACACAGTTGGAAAAAGAAAAAACTAACAAATCCCATGAAGATGAAGATGCGATAAAACTTCTGTCAGAAAAATTAAACTCAACAATTTTTAATACAAATATCAGACTCGTTGCTTCTTCAAAATCTCCAATTCGCAGTTCGCAAATTTTGCATGAAGTTTCTTCTTCTTTTAGGCAATATACGGAAAGCAAGGGCAATAGTATTATCTTTAAAGACATAAAAGCCAGAAGCTCGGCCCAGTTTTTCAAACATTACTCCTATCGCTATTTTGACGATTCAGAAAGCTTCCCCCTCAACGCTGCAGAGCTCGCCACTATTTATCACTTTCCAAAAGGTGTATCAGACCGAGATTTTTCAGAGCTCAATCAATATGCTGCAGCCCAAGCTCCGGCCCCTCTAGACTTACCGAAAACAGGTATTTTCCTTGGAAAAAATAATTATCGCCACCTTTCTACGCCGATACATTTTGAGCCAGACTCACGGGTTCGACATATGTATGTTATAGGACAAACGGGTACTGGTAAGTCTTATTTCTTGATGAATAATATCATTCAGGATATTAAAAATGGTGAAGGACTTTGTTTTATAGATCCTCATGGGGCAGACTTGCAAACCATTATGTCACTCATTCCAAAAGAAAGAATTGATGACGTGATTTATTTTGACCCAGGAGATCTGTCACGGCCTATGGGACTAAACATGCTCGAGTATGACATTACTCATCCAGAGCAAAAAACTTTAATTGTAAATGAGCTGCTATTAATTTTCAACAAACTTTTTGATATGAAAACAGCCGGAGGTCCAGCCTTTGAACAGTACTTTCGTAACTCAGCACTTTTGGTAATGGAGCACCCTGAAAGTGGTTGTACTATGCTTGAAATTTCTCGTGTACTTGCCAACTCAGAGTTTAGGCATATGAAACTGCAGCATTGTAAAAATCCGATGGTTAAACAATTTTTCGAAACAGCAGAGGCGACAAGTGGTGAACAAGGTTTTGAAAACTATGTTCCTTACGTTACAAATAAATTTGATAACTTTTTAAGTAATGAATTTATGCGACCTATTATAACCCAAGAAAAATCGGCTTTTGATTTTAAAGACATCATGGCCAATAAAAAAATCTTACTTGTCAATTTATCTAAAGGAAAGTTGGGCGAGCTTGGTTCGCAACTTATAGGTTTGATAATTGTAGGGAAGATTTTGGTTTCAGCTTTTGCACGTGACCCTCATGAAAACCCGCCGCCTTTTTATTTGTATTTAGACGAGTTTCAAAATGTTGCAACTGATTCTATAAAATCAATCTTGTCTGAAGCACGTAAGTACAAACTTGGTTTAACTTTGGCCCATCAATACATAGAGCAAATTCCCAAAGATATAAAAGATGCTATTTTTGGAAACGTGGGCAGTAAAGCAATTTTTAGAATAAACATGGAAGATGCAAAGTTTATCGAAACCAGTTTTTCACCAACCTTTACAGCTAAAGATATTATAGGTCAAGAAAGAGGGAATTGTTATTTGAGTTTGTTGGCCAACAACAAGCCACAAAAGCCTTTTAATTTACAAGTACCGCGTTTACCAGACGGTAACGAAGAGATAAAACAGGTAATTATTGAACTCTCAGCTTTGAAATACGGAACCCCGAGGGAGGAAGTAGAGGAAATGATAATGAAAAAATTTAATATTTAAAAATTATTTAATTTCACTAAATTTAGGCTTAGAGACGGTGCTTGTACTCTTTTCTGGAGTGTAGGTTAAAATTGGGTATTCCAGCTCTTTAAGTTCAGGTATTTTTTCAAAATAATATTTGAGCTTGTACTCAATAATCTCTAGGGGGAGGTTTAAGATTTGCATGAGAGGAAAGTGCACAGCACCGTAAAAAGATAAAACTTTTCTGTCTTTAAATTTATCTGGATTTTTCCTTATCTCTAGTAATAAATTTCTAGCCACAATAAATTCTCTAAAGTTGGCAAAAGAAAGTTCAACTAAGGTTTTTCCAAAAGTGGTTTGCTGCAGTTTTTCTGGTACTATATCGGCGTAACGTAAACGTCCCTCCAGGTTGTCTCTCGGCAAAAGCATTAAAAGTGAGATTGTGCTGGACAGAGCCGTGAAAGTGTCGACTTCGACTGCTGTGTCGACTGCTTTATCTCCACCCATAGCCCGGATAGTTTCTGCTGTCACAGCTGAAATAGTTACTGGGATAGCTGTTGCAGAACTTATTGCGCTAGTCGTTTCAAATAAAGTCGCAAACCTTTCATCCCAATATCTATTTCCTTTTTTTCCCATACTAAAATTATCTGGGTCGCTGCAAATGACTTTTTTATTGTGTAAAAAAGCTAAAAGCTTTAAACAGTTAAAGTATTCTCTTGCATCATGTGGTCCTTGTTTTGCAAGCCAGGTCATTATTTCCTTTTTTCCTTGCGGCAGTTTAAGAGAAAAGAGTTTTAAATATTCCGGGTCCAAGTCGGAAGAATTTTCATTGGAAAAATATTCAATTAGGACAATGTCCGAGTTTTTAATGGAATTTGATATCTCCTCAAAGCTATGAGAAGCTTGGGGAGGATAGTGTTCTACCCCGATAAATTTTAAAGTGGTGTTTGGAGAATTAGGGATTTGCAAAGAGCTATACTCTTTGAAAAATTTAGGTGACTCTTTGTCTTCTGGTGACTCTGAACCTTGTCTATCCTTTATATTTAGCAAAGTTTTACCTGCAACCAGAGCAGCTGCTGCTCGAGCTGCCCACTTTATACCGTTCTCGATAATTCTTCGCCTGCTTGGTTGGGACTTTTCGTTTTTTAGTTTTTCTGGAGACATGTGTTTGTATTGTCAAAGTCTACCTTACTTTGACAAAAAAATAAATACGGTATACTGTATTTAGTAATTAAATAAATATATGAACAATTCAAACAACATAACGATTTTACAAAAAGCTGGAGTATTTGCCTTGGCAACACTTGGTATTTTAGCCTTGGCTGCAACTTGGTTTATGTACAAAACTTTTTCACATCAAGACACTCGTACTTTTACGGTACAAGGTAAAGGTGAGGTAGAGGTAAAGGCAACAAAGGCAACTGTGTCAGCTGAAATATTTGCAGAAAGTAAAGACACAAAAGACGGTGGGGACGCGGCTCTAAAACTTACAGAGACGTCTACTAAAATTTTTGCTGAACTTGAAAAAGCTGGTGTAAAAAAAGAAGATATAAAAACTCAAAATGTTTCCACCAATCCAAAATATGACTATTGTTATAATTATGTTAACAATAGATACGCCTTACCAGAATATTGCAAGAAAGATCCTAACGACCAGAAAGTAATAGGCTACACTTCAACTCAAAGTATCACTGTAAAGATAACCGACAATAAATCATTGGTAGAAAAAGTACTGGGACTTTTACCACAACTAGGTGCTAGAAATACTAACGGTCCCGCTTGGGAAGTGGACAATAAAAAAGCTGTACAAGAGGCAAGAGAAAAAGCTGTAGCGGAGGCCAAAGAAAAAGCCACGAGTATAGCTAAAAGCTTGGGTATGAGCCTCGGGGAAGTGCAATACTATGCTGAAAACCAAGGTGGTGGAGGTGGTCCAATGCCATTCATGATGAAGGGTTTAACTTCGGCCAGAGCCGAAATGGCCCCAGCTCTTATGGATATATCTGTGCCAGTTTCTGAGGGAACAGATAAGGTGACTGTAAATGTAGACATTACTTACGAGTTGAGATAGTTCTAAATTCGTGTTATAATACATCTTGTAAACCAAAGAAAGGGTAGTGTGAAATAAATTTAGAGATAAAAATATTTTACTTAATGTCTCCCTGACGGTATCTAAAGAATATTTATATACACTTTGTGTTTATTTGTCCGATTAAAATTAAAAATTAAACATGCCAATTACAAAAGCAAAAAAAGGTGAAATCCTAAAACAATTGAACACTATTGTAGACTCTTCAAAGTCTATAGTATTTCTTTCTTTGAAAGGGATAACCGCCAATGATACTGTTGTGATGCGTAAGAAGTTAACTTCTGAAAAAGTAGGTTTAAAAGTTGCTAAAAAAACTTTATTCAAAAAAGTTGTTGCTGATAAAAACATCAGTGGAACTATGCCTGAATTTGGTCAAGAAACAGCTTTTGCTTATGGAGAAGATTTGTTGGCCCCAGCTCGTGAAATGTTGAGTTTCACCAAAATGCATAAGGGGTTAATAAGTATAGTGGGTGGTATATTTGACGGAGCCTACAAGTCAAAAGAAGAAATGATGCAAATAGCAACTATTCCTTCTAGAGAAGTGTTGATCTCTCAAATTGCTTACTTGCTAAAATCTCCTATCCAGAGTTTAGCTATTGCTGTGTCAGAGGTTTCTAAAACAAAATAATTTTTTTAAAATTATTTGCACATTAACAAAAAAATATTGAGTATCACGTTTTACAAAAAATTAGTTGAGATAGCTTGTTAACAGGAGGAAGAAGATGGTAAGTGAAAACGAAAAGAAGCCAGACTTTCTAGTTGTTCTCCGTTCAAAAAAAACAGGAGAACATCTTGTGGGTGAATTTTATAAACTTCCCCCAGGTGAAATTGGCTGCGAAGAGCCTGTACTATGGCAATTGCTAGCATTCCTGAAAGGCTTCTTGGAGGAGAGAAATAAAAAGATGCTGACGCACCCTGAGGGTGTTGGAGATCTAGAGCTCCTGGGTTTGTACAGCAAATTCGACGATCTTGAAAACTATTGACAAGTAGCTACACGCATAGTTTCTGAAACTTTGCGTGTAGCATCTATCTTAATTTGTTTTTTGTAAAACGTGGTACTTGATATTAAATTAAAATAAAATTAATATGAAATTTGAACAATTTTTGAAAGATATAGAAGGGGCAACAGTGCTAGAGTTGAATGAATTAGTAAAGGCAATTGAGGAAAAGTTTGGTGTTTCAGCGCAAGCTGTAGCAGCAGCTCCAGCAGCTGGTGGTGCGGTAGAGGCAGAAGCTAAATCTTCTTACAGTGTCATCTTGGCAGATGCAGGCGCACAAAAAATCGCCGTGATGAAAGTGGTAAAAGAAGCTCTTGCTCTTGGTCTTAAAGAGGCTAAGGACTTGGTAGACGCTGCTCCAAAAGAAATAAAAGCTAATGTTCCAAAAGCAGAAGCTGATAAACTTAAAGCAGATCTTGAGGCTGCAGGTGCGAAAGTTGAGTTGAAATAAATTTAACTTTTTGAAAATAAAAAACAGGCATAATAAAATTTGCCTGTTTTTTGCTTTTTTTTATGGTAGAATATCATTCCTCTAAACCAAAAGGAGTCAGCTCAATGAAAGTCTTAAAGTTTTTTGGAAAAGTACTTCTCAGTGCTTTTGCTGTACTGGTTGTTTTACTCTCGGTTCTCATCTACACAGCACCAGAGCCCAAACCAGAAAATTTGGATGTACCGCAGTCCTGCCAAAAAAATAAGATCGTTATGATCTCATCCACATGGTGCCACTGGTGCAAAACAGCCAAGCTTTCCTTTCAAGCAAGTGGCATTGAATTTGAAGAAATTCTACATAACAAAATGCTTGCTAATGACGCCGATGCTTTGGATAGCAAGTATTCAAAGAAAGGTTTTCTGGGCTACCCATTCTTTGTCTTGACGGATAAGAACGGTAAAGAAAGTTATGTTCCCGGTTGGCAAAAGGAAAGACTGGTCCAGGAATACTGCAAGTAGTATTCAGGAAATAGTTTTTTTACGAAGAGTCCTCAGACTGAGGACTCTTTTATTTTTTATGTTGATTTATTCTGAAATCATGGTATAATTTTTTTCTTAGCAAAAGCTAAGTTCCCAGCCATACATGTCCTGAAAGGACAAAACATGAGTAAGGTGAAAGAATTGTGGAGAAGTGACTTGGGTACATTTTTTCTAGCTTGTTGTCTCGGTGTGGGGATTATACTGTTTTCCCACCTCGGCAACAAGTTGAGAGAGCTGGAGGCAAAATCTGCCCTTCAAGTTGCTTTGACCGACAACTGCAAGAAAAATCACATCATCATGGTTTCGGCCAGCTGGTGTCATTATTGTCGTACGGCGACAAGAGAGCTTGGTGAGTTGGGGGTTAAGTTTCTCGAAAATCAAATCGACAGACTTCCGCTTGAAGAGCAAAAAGAAATTGCTCGTCAACTCCAACCTTACGGTTTCGTTGGTTACCCGTTCTTTATAGTTCGAAACCACGAAACTAACCAGTTCTCCTACGTCAGCGGCTGGCAAAAAGCTCAAGTTGTGCAGCAATACTGCAACTGAGCTTTTACTCAATACTTCTGCCATTTGGGCTCTTCGCAAGAAGAGCCCTTTTTAATTTTTAATTCTTAGTTATACTGTAAATAGTGAAAAAAATAATTTTAATCTCCCTTGGGCTTTTCCTGTCAACAAACTCCGCATTTACACAGAGTATAAATAATTTAACTAGTAATTTAGTTTGTCCAGAACTTAAATATTTCCAAAAACTAGGAAGTAACGACAAGAGAAATAATGGAGAAACAAGTAAATTGCAAAGTTTTTTAAAACAAAACCTGTCTTTATCAAATCAGCAATTTTTGGTATCGGGACATTTTGGTAGAGTAACTCAGAATTTTGTAAAACAATTTCAAGAAAACAACAATTTAATTATTTCAGGACAAGTAGGTCAGATAACGAGAAATAAAATTCTAGGCTCATGTTCTAGTTCAGTGGATGATACAATCACAAATTACGAAATGAAAACTTCTTTTTTGGAAGGGACACAAAGTGTGATGCTTAATGTAAGCTTTTTGAATTCTGTACAACAGTCAGTGATGCTAAATTCCTATCAAGTTTCGCAATATAAAGTAAAATGGGGAGATGGTACAGAAGATATATTGGAGTGTAATGGTTTAGCTTTTCCAAATTCAACAAGTGAAATTCAAC
Organism: bacterium; assembly: GCA_043719155.1. Lineage (GTDB taxonomy): Bacteria > Patescibacteriota > Minisyncoccia > Phycocordibacterales > UBA5272 > JBBQKQ01. The sequence continues at coordinate 19,448 of JAYSUJ010000031.1, forward strand.
GGCAATGTGGTGGTGGCTTGTCAACAAAGAAATATTCTCAGCCAGGAAATTTTACAATTTCTTTAACCGGACAAAATGGTAATATTCTAAAATCTATCTCGTATGAGTATAAATCAGCGATATCTTCTTGTACTTTTAACGGACAAAGTTATACAAATAATCAAAGTCTTGTAACGTATTTAACTTCTTCCGTTCCTCTTGGTTCAACTTGTCAATCACAGACACGTACTTGTACCAATGGAACTTTGTCTGGAAGCTACACAAATGCTTCTTGTTCTGTAACTGTTGCTCAATCTTGTTCTGCGGGTGGTGTAACAATTGCTAATTTAATTACAAGACTATTTTATCTGTCCTCAACTGTTCCTTATGGTTCAATTTGCCAAAGTGAAAATAGGACTTGTAACAATGGGGTATTGAGTGGAGGTTCTAATTTTTCATTTTCAAGCTGTCAGCAAACTTCTGATCAGCAGATGATTGTAAACCTTACACCTTTTGCTTTGACGACTCCTACGAATAACCAAACAGTAACAAGCAGAGTAATAAGTTTTTCAGGTACTTGTGACTCAAGTAAGGGATATGTATTTTTAATTGTGGGTGCTGAAAGTAAAAACACTTTATGTAATGCAAATAATACTTTCTCAGATACTTTAAACTATGTTGGAAATTTTGGACAGGTAAATGCTGGGACTGGCTATTTGTCAGAAGGTGGCGCTTTTAAGCAAACAATGGTGCTCAACTTAAGCTTCCCTTACCAACCTTTAACCACAAATAGAAACGATAAAAAAACGTCTATAAATTTTAACAATGTGTATTCGCCGGATGTGATTTTAAAAGACGGTTGGAGATATGTTTACTTTGGTGGGTGGGTAGAGAATGGTCAAACTCATGACAATATTTATAGAATGAAGTGTGGGAATCTGGGTGACGGGTGTACTGACTTGGTAAAAGTTTTAGACGGAATGGCACATGGTTTTGACCATATAAATGACCCGTCTATTATTCGAAAAACTGACGGAACTTATATTATGTATTTAACTGGTCTGGTCAATGGCTTAAATGCTTTCACACCTTCGAATAATAAAATATATTATTCTACATCCAGTGACGGGGTTACTTGGACAGCACCTATACTTGTAATTTCTAATGCTTGGCTACCCAGTGCGACTATTGGTGTGACTGGTCAAGTAGAAGTTTTCGGGAATGAGACTTTGGTTATGGGAAATGTAGCTAGATTTAAACTTGGGGCAAACGGTACGACGGCTACTAACAACTATGAAGCGCTTGTTTTTTCAAATGGAGAATTTTATAGTAATTCAAGTATAAAATATAGATCGAGTATTGGTATCTACCAAATGTTTGGAGAAAGAAGTGGTGCTACAGCCATCGACTATCTGTCATCAACAGACGGGATACATTTTACCCTTGTTACAAAAGATGTGGTCACATCTGCTTCAGCAGGCATGTTGCATGTTCGCACACCTGGGCAAGACTCAGACACTGGAAATTGGCTTTACTATGGCGCAACAAATAATCCAAATGCAACTGAAAACAAAATCTTGTTCCAAACTTGGACAGCACAGTAGGGTAAGACTTGTCAAAGTTGTACTTTTCTAAAAAGTTGTTTAAACTAAACTCAATTAATAGAGTAAGTATTAAAAAAGAGTAAATATGCTAAAAGAGTTAGGAAAAATATTTGGAAGTGAGAATAGGGTAAAATTACTGAGGTATTTTCTGGCGCATCCCAATGAGCAGATAGTAATTGCTGACTTGGATAAAAAATTAAAAATAAAAAATTCAGAGCTTAAAAAAGAAATTAAAAATTTAGTAGCTATAAACTTTGTAAGTGAAATAACTTTGGTGTCAGAAGTGGAAGAAAAAGTAAAACAAAAAAAAGTTAAAAAAACTAAGAAAAATATTTTACAACTTTCTGGTCCGAAAACTAGGTTAAAAATAGTAAATGAAGCGGGGCTAGAAATAAATAAAAATTATGTTTTCGCTGACTCACTAGCAAAACTCCTTTTGGATTTTAGACACATCGACAGGTTGGAGATGTTGGATAGCTTTAAAAAATTTGGAAAGATTAAATTGCTATGTTTGGGTGGGGTTTTCTTGCAAGATGAAGAGGGGGCCTTGGACTTACTTATTGCAGGAGACGCGTTAGACAAGGACAAAATAGATGGCTTCATTAAAAATTTAGAAGCTGACTTTGGGACAGAGCTTCGATATGCTGTTTTTGAATCTGAGGAATTTAGATACAGGGTAAACATGTTTGACAGATTGTTGAAAGATTTTTGGAAACGGCCGCATGAGAAAATCTTGGAAAAAATAGAGACAAGGCCATAATTTTTTTTTAAAATAGATATCCACAAAAATAACACACAAGGTGTTTGTTTTTGTTTTTTCCACTATATACTATTCTTACATTAGTAATTTAAATATTAATTAAATAATAAAATATGAACTATATAGAACTTGTAGGAGGAGCACTAATTAAGGCTTCTCAAATAATCTTCAAGGATATAATTGTCTTTGTTCCAAAGTTTTTCTTGGCGTTTGTTGTGTTTGTTGCCTTGATGTGGATATCAAAAGTTGTCTCAAAGCTTATTGGGGACTTGTTGAGATTGGCTAGAATCGATGCTTTGCTTGCTAGAATCGGCATAACTCAAGCCTTCCATGAAGTTGGCTTTCAGGTATCTATTGCTTATGGAGTGCAGGTATTTATAAAATGGACACTTGCTTTGATGGCATTTGTTACAGCCTTTAAAATAATTGGTTTAGACGAAGTTGTGTACTTTTTAGAATTTGGTCTGTTTAATATCCTGCCGGACATTTTAAAATTGTCTATAATGTTTTTCCTAACAGTGGTTATTGCAAATAAAGTGAAAGACGTTGTATCTCATACTTCATATGTTGCAAAGAATCACTCGCCTTTTTTGGCAAATTTATCTTGGTTTACGGTTGTGCTTTTTGGGGTTATTGCAACTTTACAAGAGATGGACATCCTCAGATTTGTTACCGACTCAGCTTCTGGCATAATTCAGGCTCTTGGTTTGGGGCTTGCTCTGGCTCTTGGTTTGGCTTTTGGGCTTGGATGTAAAGAGGAGGCAAGATGTTTGCTGCGTTCCTGGATGGGGAAGGAGTGCTATGACCTCGACTGTGGTTGTAACACTTTCGGTTGTGGAAAATGTTCTGGTATTTCCGACGACTCACATGAAGACTCTTGTGAATGTGACCATTGCAATCTATCTTAAAAAAAACTTAAAATTTAATTTTTTTAAAAATAAAAACATCTCTAAGATATAGAGGTGTTTTGTTTTAAAAAATTGGTGAGAATATAGAGAAGATAAGTGAGAGTAAGTAAAAATAAGAAAAGAAAATAAAAAAGAAGCGACACGCTTGCGTGTCGCTTCCACTAGTAAACCAGTTTGACGAAAATTCAGAGAAGAAATTATTCCTTCTTCCCTGAAAGGATTGAGTTGACTGAGTTCAGGAGTGTTTTACCTTGGTCAGTTTGACCAAGGGCCTCCAGCGCTGCAGCCAGCTGAGTGCCGCCGTTTGCAGAGAAGAGCTCCATTGCTGAGGTCATGCCTTCAGTGGGGTTGCCACCGTTTGCGATAACTTTAACATCGGCACCTTCGAGTGCTCGAGCCTGAGCCGTACCTACATTCATCTGGGCTTCGATGCCTTTGATGACTGCCAGATATTGCAGATATGGTCCGTTTTGACCGGACTTCTCCATGAGCTCGATTTGACTCTTAACCGGTGCCATAAGTTTTGCGAACTCTGCGGCACCTTCTGCTTCACCTTGAGCTTTTACACCTTCGGCGTGCAGCTTAGCTGCGTTAAGAGCTGCTTCTGCTTTGATCTCGACTTGCCGGCGTTCTTGCTCGGCCAGAACTAGTGCAGCGGCTTTTGCGTTTTCAGCCAGACCACGTTGAGTCACCAACCCAGCGGCGATGTCTTTCTCGTTGGTTTGGGCTTGAGACGTAGCAATTGCAGCACGAGCTTCAGCGTCAGCAATGCCAACTTGGCGCTTGCTATCTGCTGTCGCTTGACCGACTTGCTTTGCTGCTTCCTGAGCACGTGTGTCAACTTCACGCTGAGCTTCGATTTCGCGAGTCTTTGCAGCTTGGCCGTTTTTGGCGACTTCGATGCGAGACTCCGATTCGATCTTACTCGACGCTTTTGCCATGATGTTGGCAATGACAGCCGATCCCCTACGGTCACGAATGTCAAGCAACTCCACGTTCTTCACGGGAACGATGCCCCATGATGCAAAAGATTCCTTCACTTCTTCTGTGAATTCGTCGGCAATCTTCTTCCTGTCACCCATGATTACGTTGATGTCGTGGCGAGCCAGAGATGTACGAATACAACCCCGAACCACGTCATGCAACTGCTCCATGAATTTCCTAGGATCCGACTGCATGCGAACAGCAGCTTTGGCGGTGTCTTGCACTTGAAGAAATGCAATCACATCCACATCGAACGGCAGTCGATTAACGTCGTATCCGTCGTAGTCCTTTAACAGGACAGACAACACTTCAACACTGACAGGTTTGCTGACGATGCCGAAGAATGGTACCCATTGGGGCCAATGATAATAGACGTTTCCTTCTGCTTGCTTCGATCCGTAAGAGACGGTTGCACTGCGTCGTTGAACGACGTGCACCATTTCTGTTGGAACGACTGTTCGAAATAGGACAGCCAGTAGGATCGTTCCGGCTAGGATCGAAACCACTAGGACTGCTATACCTATCGCAACTGTTGCGACAGATAAGTTTAGGTTTGCTAGAGTTTGAAACATGTTGTCCCTTTCTGGAACAAAGTATTACATCGGACTCAAGGTCCGACGCCGGCATTATACAATATATTTAAATAATCGTAAATATTGACTAAACATAATAAAAGTGTTTTAAGTTAATTACTTTTTCAAATTATTTTTAAATAAATTTCTTTTATTTGATTAAATTTGTTTAAAAAAGTATCACATTTTTATGGTTTTTTATTTTCTTGTGAGGGAATAGTGGAATGGATGTGGGTTTGCTTGACTTTAGCTTAAACTTCGACTATAATTGCACTTATCGTTTTTCAGTAATTCAAAAAGCTGATGACGTTGAAAATTGACAATTAAATTCTACCCGCCCCAAACATTTTAGATGCAAAGTTTAAATTTATTTCTAGCAAATTTATTTGTTAGATAATCAGGTTTAAATAATAATGATGTTGGAATGTGTTAGTCAACGCAAACGCGAGGTAGAGAAAAACGGATCTGTAGGAATACAGGTTCGAACATAAAAATAATTAGGTAATTATTTTTGTGTAAAGCAAATTGTATGTAGACAGCGGTGTCGACCAATGCATTTGCAAAATCCAGCACTACATTTTGTTTTTAATAATTGTGTTTTAAGAAATACACACTATGGAGGTCGCAAGACCAGAAGCCTTCGGCTGAGACTCGAACTGAGATGTAAGTTCTCAAGTGTGTACGAGGTGGAAGTGAGCCTTCCTAGAATTATAGGCCGGACGGTTCTAGTGAAAACGTCCTCCCACCGAGATGGGAGGTTTGTGAGAGATTACTAGAATTTCAACTTGCCGCCCATTTCTTAGAACAGAATTTAAATTAAAAATAATTTGAAAATAAAATGTAGTGCTGGAAAATTCAATAAAATATATAATTTTTTAGTTAATGAGAAAAGATTAGCAATAATATTTTCGGGGTTAATTAAAACAAAATATAGCTTTACACTTCCTGATAGGAGTGTTAAGGGTATATGGTGGATGCCTTGGTTCTGTATGGCGATGAAGGACGTAGTAAGCGAACGATATGACTTGGGGAGCCCGCTAACGGCATCGATCCAAGTATTTCCGAATGGGGAAACCCTATTAAGGTTATACTTAATAACACTAGCATTAATGCAGTGAGCAGACGTGGGGAAGTGAAACCTCTCAGTACCCACAGGAAAAGAAAATAAAAATAATTCTCAAAATAGCGGCGAGCGAAATGAGAGAAGCCCAAACCGGCGCAGCAATGCAATGGGGTTGTAGGTTAGAAACGTAGTTATCTAGAACAGTAAAAAAATAAGTAGTTAGATTAAGCTTTTGGAAAGAAGCACCAAAGAGGGTGATAGTCCCGTAATCGAAAATTATTTATCTGTTTTGTTTCTATACCTGAGTAATTCGAGACATCAAAAGCTCGGGTGAATTTGCCAGAACTAACTGGTAAGGCTAAATACATACAGAGACCGATAGTGAACAAGTACCGTAAGGGAAAGGTGAAAAGAACCCTGGAAAGGGAGTGAAATAGAACTGAAACCATATA
>JAYSUJ010000032.1:0-25395 GCA_043719155.1 bacterium
CCACGCACGCTCTCTAAATACTGGTACTAAGGTGTGGTTATCTCAAGATGACATGTCTATCAATGGGTTCTCGTCTGACTACTTTCTGATGAATCCTCAGAACCAAAATGCGTATTCTTACGTGGCAAACAACCCGGTGGGGAATGTGGATCCGGATGGGAGGTGGTCTGCTAATGTAGCTGGAATACAATCTCAACAAGTCTACATAGATGGACACGAAGGGGAAGGTTTAAATGGGGCAGATGAACCAGGTTGGCAAAATACAGGGTCTTTCAGTTTCTTGGGAATGAAGGCTTCTTTTTATGTCAGAACAGATGAGAGTGGTAAGATAAATGAACAGTCAGTTGCTTTTAGAGGATCCAGGTTTGATTTTAAAAATGAACCAGTTGGAACAGTTAGTGATTGGTTGTTAAACAACGCACTCCAGCCAATTGGACTTTCTATAAATGTGTGGACTGCAAGCTACGTTACAGGAAAATTCATGCAAGCAAATCCTGGAGTAAAAACTTATACAACAGGGAATTCAAAAGGTGGTCCCGAAGCTGCTACGGCTGGACAAATTAACGGTATAGACTCAATTGTTTTCAACTCTGCTCCAATTGGATACTATAAAAAAGATTGTAATTGTACGGTTAAAAGTTTTACAGTACAAGGAGAGATTCTGAGTAGCTTACTTGGTTCAACAAAACGAGATAATATTACGAATATTGCTTTACCTTATACAGATTACTACTCTGGGAGTAGGTTTGCGCCAGGTCTTGTGAACAACTTTAGAAATTTTTTAAGAGAAATTCCAAGTAGAACACAAAATCATCTAATGCCTACAGTCAATAAAGTGCTAAATAAAAATTAAATAATTATGAAATTTACGGTTAAAAAAATATTCTTTGTATCTCTCCTTCTTTCGTTATCCCCGTTTATCATTTATATGATTATCGGTACGTTACTCTCATGGTTATTCAGTTGCGGAACAGATGGTATGCAAGTAACATCGTGTTTCAGAAATGGAGAAGACTACACAGAATTAGTAAGGTCATTTGATTTTTTACCTTTCTTACTATTTATTACTGGGCCTCTAGGTCTTGTGGTATTTGTTATAGGGTTTTTTGCAAAAGCAATAACCGATAAAAAAAACGATAGAGTGTAATTTAAACAAAAATATGAAAAATAAAATAAAAAAAATATTATTATACACTCTCGCTTTATCATTATCTATGAATCTACTTTCTGCAGATACAAAAAAAAATAATAAAGATACTCTCACACCAAAAAACAAAATAACCATAAAGAACACTGTTAAAGCTTTCAAAGGTTTTACTTGGAAAAATTTAACAGAAATAAATGCAAAAGTTTTAGTCCCAGACAAGTGGTTTTACAGACATGAAAATAAAAACGGGGAAGCTTATTTTATATCTAAAGAAGTGGTGAAAACTGACGCAGATGTATTCGAGACGGGACTTACGATAAACGTGGTAACTAAAAAAAACGTGCCAGGGGGTGACGCTTCACTCTATGCTAGCTATCATATGAGTAATCTTAAAAATGATAAGCTTAAAAAAATTGATGTAGATAAAGTTGAGAAAATAGGTCCAATGATAATTTATACAGTTCAGTACACTAAAACAGACCCTGTTGATGGTGTGACATGGACCGCAATGAATCAGGTTGTTGCAAATACTTTAACAAACACTATGTATGTAATAGTGTTTGAATCTTCACCAGAAAAATGGTCATTAGAGTGGGTAAATAAGGGTAAATTAATTTTAGACAACTTGCAGCTGGAAGGGAAAAAATAATATGAAAATTAATCTAAAACATATTTTTTTTCAATGGTTTTTCTTGAGTACTTGCTTTTTACCAGTATTTGCCCAAAATCTAACTTTAGATCTAAGTACGGCAACTACCAGTCAACAGATTTCGAGTAAAGCTTTATTTGTAAATTTTCTACACGCTACAGTTTCAACTTCAACAAAGTTGAATATTAAACTTAAAAGCATTGAAAATGATATTAAAAAAGTAAACGATTTGCAGAATCAAGTGCAAAAAGATAAAGACAAGTCTATATCAGTCTCTACAATTTTTATTGGTGGTCTGAAAGATAAATATAAATTAGGTCTTTTTGTAAAAGACATGAGTAAATTGCAAAAAGATTTGGTTCTTCATAAAAAACAATTTAACTCTAAAGTTAGTTTGTTAAATGAAAAAACATCAAGAATAAAATTGCCAGATAACGAAAATATTTCCACTAAAATCACAACTTTTTTTGATCAAAGTAATATTCAAGACATTGAAAAAAGAGATGTGCAACTACGAATTGAGTATTTAGAAATTTTTAAAAATCTTACTTTGAAGTTAATTCAATCAAAAAGTGACATGTTAAGTTTAAACGGTGAATTGTACTTCGCTTCTCCTGTGGACGAGTTTTATTATTGGCAAGCAGTTGTAGATTCAAGATCTAAATACCAACAGATTGTAAAAAATGAATTGCAAGCAATAAAGTTGATAACTGGGACTGAATTTTACAAACTAAACCTAAAAGATAGTGAGATAGATCAAATAAATAAAGGTGGATTAGACATAGATCAAGGTCAAGTAGATGTATGGGAAGGAAAAAAGACCAGTTCAAATTTAAATGTAAACAATTTGTCCTACGACGTAATAGAAAAGATAAATTATGGCAGAGAAAATGATAAATTAAATAGGATTTACATGGAAACCTATCTAGAGAATGTTAAAAAATTTGAGGAAATTGCGGCTGGAGATAAGGATAAAGTTTTTAGTTCAAAAAATGATTTACAAAAACTCAATATATACATTAGTACAGCGAAAACTAGCTACCTAAAATCAATGCAAAGAGAATTCGAGTACAATGTATCTCAATTTGCGACAATAAATATTAAGCCGTTCGATAGTTTTCAGGCCTTTGCTATGATGTCAGATGTGGAATTTTTAAAGAATGTAGAAGAAAAAGAAAAGTTTTTTATTAATATGAGATTGTTGCTGAGTCAGTCAGATATTGTAGATTTCTGCTTTAATAATTTTGGAAAATTTAAAACCTATTTTAGTGACAGTTCTAAAACTTTTAAATTTGAATTTACAAACAAAAAATTACAAAAAGATTTTGAGTTACTAAATATTAAAAATGCAGAATATACTCTAATCAGATGATGTGGTAAAGATACATTTTTTGAATATCCAAAAAATAGAATATACTGTAAGCATGCTAAAAAAAATTTCATTATTACAGATAATTGCGTGGGTGGTTGCAGTCCAATTTTTTATTATTGTTGCTATGGGGCATATACCGGGGTTTACAGATGAGAAAGGGTATTTGTTTGGTTTTTATAGTGTCTCACCACTAGTTGACATGGTGCACTTTTTGTCTGGCGTGTTGGCTGCCTGTGCAGCCCTTGTCTCTTCAACTTGGTCTAGGAGATATTTTTATGGGATAAGTCTTTTGTACGGTTCAGATATTTTGGTCAGTCTTCTCTTTTCAAGAGATATAACCGAGACCGGTAGTTTTTTTTACCAAAGCTTGGGAAATATGGATTTTAGTTTGCACAATATAATTGCTAACACTCCACACATTGGCTTGGTCGCGGTTGCTCTTTCTATTGCAATATTTGTACATGAAAAAAATAAGTTTTAAAAAAACAAGAAATTTATTTTTAGGTTTACTGGTTTTTGTTTTATTTCTTTGGGGTATAAATAAAGTTGAAAATATTACTCAAAGTCCAGAAAAAGTAGAGGACCAGAGTAAAGGCTTTGTAAACGATGTCACCCAACTTAATCTTATACAAGTAGAAAATGTCTTTACTCCAAAAACTAATTTGGAAATTTCTGAAATTATAAAAAAAAGTAAAGGGAAAATTTCTATTGGAGGTGCTAGAAAAAGTATGGGTGGACAAACCGCAACCCAAGACGGTATGCAAATTGACATGCGAGAGTTTAATAAAGTATTGTCTTTTTCTAGCTCTACAAAAGAGATAACCGTGCAGGCTGGAGCGAGGTGGTACGACATACAAAAATATATAGACCAATATGGCTTGTCTGTCATGATAATGCAATCCTACAATAATTTCTCTGTAGGGGGTTCTATATCAACCAATGTGCATGGTAGATATATTGGCTACGGTCCTATTATTGAGTCTGTGAAAAGTTTTAGATTAGTAACTTCCGATGGTTACATTTTAAATGTAAGTAGGGAGGAAAATAAAGACTTATTTTATGCTGTAATTGGTGGCTACGGAGCTTTTGGGGTTATAGCTGACGCTACGCTGTTACTTGCGGAAAATACAAATCTTGAAAAAAGCGTTAAAAAAATGAAGGTAGAAGACTATGTGAACTATTTTAAGGAAAATATAGAAAATAATAAAGAAGTAGTTTTTCAAAATGCAGATATTTATGTAAACAACTATACAGATGCAAATTCTATTATTTGGACAAAATCCCAAAAGGCAGCAACGGAAAAAGAAAGTTTTATGACAAAAGAAAGTAGTTATGCATTAAACAGATTTTCTTGGTTTGCAATGAGTGAGTTTATGTTTGGAACCCAATTGCGACAATATGTGCTTGATCCAGTTTTGAACAGCAGTGAAAGTGTTCACTCTAGAAACTATGAAGCTAGTTATGATGTTTCAGAGTTGGAGCCAGCTAACAGAAAGGAGGATACCTATGTTTTGCAGGAATATTTTATTCCGGTAAATAATTTTGATATTTTTGTACCTAAAATGAAAAAAGTTTTTAAGGAAAATGAAGTAAATGTTTTGAATGTGTCTATTCGTCATGCAAAAAAAGATGAAGGAAGTTTATTGGCTTGGGCACCAAAGAGTGATGTTTTTGCCTTTGTCATTTACTACAAACAAGGAACAGGTGTGGACGATAAATTGAGAGTTGCAAAATGGACTAGAGAGATGATAGACGAAATCCTGACAGTAGAGGGTTCCTACTATTTGCCGTATCAAGAACATGCTACCTATGAGCAGTTTACGAGAGCTTATAAAAATTATGAAAGTTTTTTTAAGTTGAAACAAAAATATGACCCACAGTACAGATTTACAAATACACTTTGGGACAAATATTATCAGGAATATTTAGAAAAAAATAAAGAATCTAAGTTTAAGCTTTCCACAGAAGTAAGTACTGAGATTGAAAAAGAATTTCCTTTTTATGCCTCTCGTAGCCAGGAACAGACTTATTTAACTTTAGCTGAGTGGTACATGGTATTTAGCTACAATGAGTTGGCTAAATTTTTGCAAGAAGGTAAACCCCAGCAGGATTTTAGTTTTATAAATTCTATAAAAATTTTTTGGAAATATTTCTCTTTGGCAAATAGGAAAACTCAAAAATTAAATGTTGAGTATTTTGGAATGCTGTTAACTATTGGCACTAGCTATACTATAGAATATGGCATAAAAAGCTTGTATGAAAATACTATCGGTCGTTTAACAAGTATTGTAAATGGGCATGAAACAGAAGAAGATATTTTTATTGCGAAGTCTTGGGACAGATTTGCTAAAAGCGTGTATGTAGAACCATGGTATGAATATGCTTATTGGGCTGATATAAAACAAATTTGGACAGAAACTAGTTTTCTGAAAAAAACATTTATTAGAAGCACTGAGAGAAAAATGGCAGTTACAGTTTCTTATTTACTAAAAGCCGGCTATGCTCAGGTTCTTAAAAAGTTTTCTCAAAGTACTTTTGGGGTTGAGGAAAATAAAACCTTGATGATTGTGTCAGATTTAAACCTTGATAAATATCCAGAAAGTCTAAGTAGGCAGATATTAGTTTTAAAGACTTTAGATGAAAATAAAAAAGTTTTTCTAGTCCAAGTGCCAAGGTATCAAGAGTTTTCGAAAATTACTATAGAGCTAGCTAAACATGGTGCACAATTTGTACAAATAATGGGGAATGACAAAATTGCTGTGAGCTATTTATCAGATAGGAAAAGTGAAAGTTTTGAGTATTTTGAAGGTGCAGAAATAATCTCTAAAGAAAAATTGTCGGATGGTAAAAATACACAAAGGATTATTTTGTCTGTAGACGTTACCAAACTAAGTAAAGTTATAAATATTTTGCTAAACCAAGGTATTGTACCTGAACATCTTTATGATTTTTAGTTACTTTAAAATACTGATTAAGTTTCTAGCTTTATTTTTAGTTGTTTATGCATGTTATGTAAATTTTTTTGTTGAAACTAAAGTCGCAGAACTGTCTGGACCAATTAATGGGGAATATATAAATATAGACGGAAATAAAATTTATTATCAAAAATTTGCCACCAGCACTAGGGAAAATGTGGTGCTAGTTGGCGGTACGGCTGCATGGAGTGGGGTTTGGGAGAAAACTACAATAGAGTTAAGAGATAAATTTAATATTTATGCCATAGACTTGCCTCCCTTTGGTTACTCAGACCCGAAGGTGGGCTATGAATATAGTTTGGAAAATCAAGCCAAAATGATTTCTGATTTTATAAATCAACTAAATCTTAAAAATACAATTTTAGTTGCGCATTCTTATGGCGCAGGACCTGCTACTGAAATTGCCTTTTCAAATGTAAATATTAAAAAACTAATTTTAATTGACGGTGTTGTTCACTTGGGTGTGGAAAATAAGCAGAATAAATTTTTACAAACTATTCTTGGCTTTGCGCCATTGCGTACATTTGTAACTAAAAGCTTGCTCCACTACCCCGGCTTTTTACAGTCTAGACTTGAGTCTTTTGTCTACAAGCCAGAAAACGTAGATAGTTATTGGTATGACCTCTATGCTGCACCTCTACAAACCAAAAATACTAGTGAAAAAATGAGTAAATGGGTTTATGATTTTATGTTTTTAACTGAAAACTCTATTTCAAATAAGACAGAAAACTACAAAAACTCAAAAATACCTGTGGTTCTCATTTGGGGAGAAAAAGATGACCTCACACCTTTGTCAGAGGGTGAAAACTTAAACAGAATAATAGCAAATAGTAAACTGTTTGTTATGAAAGATACTGGGCACATTCCGATGATAGATTCTTTCTCAGAATTTATAGCAATATTGAAAGAAAATCTTTAGTCCAGACTCGCAATATCAACTACAACTTTTCCACTTTCCACTTCTCCCGCTGCACAAAATTTTATTTTTTTGAATCTTTCAAAAATATTCTCTTCTTGTTTTAAAAGTGTGGCGAAGTAAATAGTGAGGATAGTGCCGTGTGAACAAATCAAAATGTTTTCAACTTTTTCATGGTCAGAATATTTTTCTTCTAAAATGTTTATACCAGTCATAAACCTTGCTAGGGCAGCACTTCCAGACTCGACTCCGTTTTCAATTTGGTCCAAATTTGTCAGTTCTCTACGTTTCTGGTCTATGAATTCTGCTTCAGTCAGAAATTTTTTCTCACGTTTCACTTCAACAAAGTTTTCCAAAGTGTTTATTTCTAAACCAAGTTTTTGAGCAATTGGTTTTAAAGTAGCGATTGCTTTTGGCTCGGTTGACGAATATATTTTGGTAATATTTTTGAATTTATCAGAACTCAAATATTCTGAAATTTGTATTAGGGCGTCTGGCGTTAAGTCCCAATCTATAGAAGCTTTATTTGAGTCTTTGATAGTTTCTGCATGTCTTAAAAAAGTGTATTTATTTTTCATAAAAGATTTATAAAATCTAAACAATAAAATTTCTTGCTTCGTTTAGTAGATTTTCTGAAATTATTTTTTTAATAATTTCAGGCCGAATATCTAAATATTTCAATTCACTTGGTTGCAACTCGTGCAAATTAAACTCTGGAGCTAGTTCCGAATTTATTTCAACAGTGTAGACAAAGTTAATTTCATGGATTTTTTCGGCCAAGCCTTTATTTATATTTTCGATAGTATTTACAAAAAAGTTTTCAATTATAGTCACAAACTTAAAATTTTCAATTTGCAAACCAGTTTCCTCAAAGGTTTCTCGCTTTGCTGCTGCTAGAGACGACTCACCAAGTTTTACACGTCCTCCAAGGCAGAAAAAGAAACCAGAAATGCTTTTGCTTTTTTCGAAAACAAAGCCTTTCTTCGTCTTCATGATAACCACTACTCTTAAGTTTAAGACACCCTCATCAAGTTTTATTGTTAGGTCCATATTTGATAGTATAGCAAAAAAGTATCAAGTTTGATATTATATAAACATGAAAGTTAGTAAAAAAATGCTCCTGATCTCTAGCAATCAGTATCCTGTTGGGGTATTAGAAAGCATGTTCACAGGTACAAATATTTCAACTTTAAAAGTGGCTATTTTTGCTACCAAGTTTGCTGGCAAAGCTGAAAATGTTTTCTCTCTTTATATTAGAGACCAACTTCTTGTTTTTGGCTTTACTGCAGAAAGTATAGACATTTTGGATTTGGAAGAGGCTGAGAAAATAAAAAAGTTAGACTTAGAAAAGTACCAAGTTTTTTATGTGTGCGGAGGTAATACTTTTGAGATTTTAAATTTTGCCAGACAGATAAATCTAAAAACAGAAATCGAAAAACTCTTAGAAAGAGGTGGGGTGTACATTGGTCAAAGTGCTGGGGCAATAATTGTAGGTCCAAACATAAATATTGCAGGTGAGGTGGCATCCGATGAAAATACAATTGGCCTACAAGCTTTAGAAGGTTTTAAAATTGTGGAGGAAATAGCTTGTCCGCACTATGACTTAAAACAAGAGACAGAAGTACTAAAGTTTGAAGAGAAGTATGGGGTAAAAGTTTTGCGAATAGACAATGGTCAGGTAGTGAGATATTTAGATGGAAAAGTAGAAATGCTATGATTAAAGTAGAGTCACCGATTAAAAATCCTTTTAGAAATTACCTAGATTTCTTACACGGTTTAAATTTTGCAAAAAATCATGTCGGAGTTGAAACCTATCGGAAAATTAGGGCAGAAATATTGGAAGAGCTAATAGACAGGGTTGACCAAGGCAAAAGCCAAAAGAATAATGCGGAAACGTTACAAACGTTTGACAATAAATTAAACAAATGGCGTCCGAGATTTTTAGGTTCATTAGCAGCTTACTTTATGCTTTCTGGGTTAACGGCAAAAGAGGTAAAGGCTAATGGTGGCCTAGAGTTGTATAGACTTTTATGGTTTATGGGTTCTGCCCAAGACGACTTGATTGATGAGTTGACAGTAGAGCAAAGTGATGGGAGTAAAGTAAATAGGCAGAAAATTTTGCAAACAATTTTTGGTGAGGACAGGCAATTTTACCAAGCTACTTACAAAATAATGTTGGAATATTTGGAGAATTTAAAGCTTGATAATGAAAGTAAGACAATCTTAAAAAGAAGGTTATGGGATTGGTACTTATTTTTAGCATCCCAAGAACAAGCTGTTTTAAGAGCCGACTTTAATGATTTCAATTTTGAATATTGTATAAAATACAGGGAGACACAAAATGAAAAAATAGCCTCATTGCTTATTGCTTTTCTAAATGGAAATGCAGTAAAAGATGCGAAGTTGATAGGTTTAGAGTCTGTCATACCTCGTCTTTCTTTCCGGACACAAATCATTGATGACATCGCCGATATACAAGAAGATTTTGAAAATAAAAGACCAAGTTATGCTGTCGGGGCAATAAAACAATTCCCGGAAGAAGAGGCAGGCGTCTTAGCTTATTTAAATTTAAATAGAGGAAAAAAAATTAAATTTACAAATGTTTTGTTTAAGAAGCTTGCCCCACAAGCTTGTGAGCTGGTAACTGCTAAATTTACTGAATACGGAAAAGAGCTTGAGCTGCTTGGGGTTTCCGGTAACTTCTTGAAAAGATTGGGAGACTTTATGTTTAAAATGTTTCCAATTGCCAGAGATGTCATACATAAAATTAACCCAGATTACTCAAATTTTTAATAGTATGAAAGTCAATTTCGTTAAAACTGAGGCTGGTAAGGCAAATTTAATCTTGCTTCATGGTTGGGGGCAAAGTATCTCAATGTGGGACAATGTAATTTCTGATTTAGAAAAAGCTTTCACATTATACATTTTAGACTTACCGGGTTTTGGAAAATCACAAGAGCCAGATGACATTTGGTCGTTAAAAGATTATGCAGATTTTATTAATTTGTTTGTTAAAAAAAATAAAATAAATAATCCTTCTTTTTTAGCCCATTCTTTTTCAGCTAGAGTAATGGGAGAGTATGTGCAAAGGTATGATTTCAGAAAAGTGGTATTTTACTCTGGAAATTTTAAGTGTGGCTTTTCTTTTTTTAGATTTATAAATATTGTGATTATTATTTTTTTAAAAAATATTTGCCCAATTTTAATTTATAATTTACATTGCAAATATTTACATCCTAAATCTTATGTTAACCAAATAGCGATAAATGAGTCAAAGGCAAAAAAAATGTTAGAAATATATTTGAAAACTCATAATTTATTTAATAAAATTAACATCACAGATATAGCACTTCTTGAATATAAAAGTAAAATTTTATTTGTGGAGGGAGATAGAGAAGATTTGTTGGATACATCTCTTTCTGAATGTACAAAAAAAGTATTAAAAGCTAAACATTTTACCCACATAGAAAATAAGTCTGCTTTTTTAAAGGAAGTGCTTAATTTTTTAAGAAATTAATTTGGTATAATTATATTCATGAAAATAAATTACGTTACAGGTAACAAGGGAAAATTAGAGTTTGCTCAAAAGTTTTTAACAGAAAACGGTTTTGAAGTGGTACAAAAAATACCAGAGAAAGAGATTTTAGAAATTCAGTCACAAGACTATTTGGAAATTGCTATAGATAAAGCCAAAAAAGCCTATGAACAAATAAAACAACCACTTTTTGTGACCGATACAAGTTGGGAAATACCAGCTCTAAACGGCTTTCCTGGCGCTTTCATGTCTTATGTAAACAAGTGGTTTACGGAGCAGGATTTTCTAAATTTAATGGAAAGTAAAAGTGACAGAAGTGTCTTTTGTTTTGACAATATAGTTTATATAGATGAAAAAGAGATAAAAACTTTTCAAATAAAGTTTAAAGGAGAAATTGCCAAAGTTCCGAAAGGGAATTCTAAAAACTCTTTTCACAATATTGTTTTATTTGATAATATGTATTTGTGTGACTACAGCGAGCAGAATAAATATATCAAAGACGAGACAAAAGTGTGGGGAGACTTTGTAGAGTTTTTAAAAAATAAAAATTGAATATGAAATTTAAAAAATTAGAAAAATTAAAAAGAGGCGATAAGGTGGCGATAGTTTCACCGTCGTTTGCTGCACCTGGTGTTTGGCCCCATGTGTACGAGTTGGGCTTAAAAAGAGTAAGGGAAATTTTTGGGCTAGAACCGATAGATTTTCCGACTACAAAAAAAGTAGGAGCAAGTAAAACAGAGAGAATGGCGGATTTGAAAAATGCTTTTTTAAACTCTGAAATAAAAGCTGTAATAGCCAGCCTTGGCGGCAATGATCAAGTAACTTACGTTAAATATTTAGAAGAGTTTAAAGATATTTTTGTAAATAACCCAAAACCGTTTTTTGGGTTTTCAGACAATACACACTTTTGTAATTTCTTGTGGCTAAATGGAATTCCAAGTTTTTACGGCGCAAGTCTATTTACGCAATTTGCCATGCAAAATAAAATGGAGGATTTTACTGTTGAGTATATAAAACACGCATTGTTTGAAGAGGGTTTTTTTGAACTAAAGCAAAGTGAGGTCTTTAATGATGTAAGTTTAGAATGGGATGACTTAGAAAATTTAAGTAAAAGTAGAGAATATGAAAAAAACGAGGGTTGGGTTTGGGATATGAATGAAGGCACAAAAACTGAAAAAGCAAAAGAGCCAGAAGTGGAAATAATAGAGGGTATTTCTTGGGGCGGCTGTTTAGAGTCTATAGATGAATTGTTGAGACATAGCATCCAAATTCCAACACTTGAGAATTTTAAAGAAATTGTCTTGTTTACTGAAACTTCCGAAGAAATGCCAAATACAAATCATGTCTATTGGGTTTATAGAGCTTTAGGGGAAAGGGGGATTTTGAAAAATGTAAAAGCTATTTTAGTTGGACGTCCTCAAGCTTGGAATTTTGAAAGACCACTAGCAGGTGAGGAAAAAATAAAATTTAAACATGAACAAATTGAGATAATAAAAAAAGTCGTCAGAGAATATAATTTAGTCATTCCTATAATTCAAAATATGGACTTTGGCCACACCAACCCGCAAATACCCATTCCCTATGGTAGTAAAATAAAAATAGATATAATAAATAAAAAAATCTTTGCAGAATTTTAAAAACAAATAAATATAAATTATGAAAAAAATAAATGTAACTTTCATTTCTGGTAATCAAAATAAAATTAATTATTTAAATAAATTTTTTGAAGTGCCCCTAGATTGTCAGAAAATAGAATTGGAAGAAATACAAACTCTAGATATTTTGGAGCTTGTTAAACACAAGGTTCGAGAGGCTTACGTAAAAGTGGGGAAACCAGTGCTTGTAGAAGACGTAAGTTTAGAGTTCCCAGCACTAGGTAAATTACCAGGGACTTTTATAAAATTTTTCTTGCAGGAAATGAGTTTGCAAGATGTTTGTGACTTACTAAAAGGAAAAGACAGAACGGCTATAGCTAGATGTGTTTTTGGTTATTACGACGGCGTGTCAGAAAAGTATTTTGAAAAATCTTTAAAGGGCAGAATAGTGGAGGTGCCAGGTGAGGAGAGTGAGCATGGCTATGGATGGGATCAAGTATTTATACCTGTTGGGCATGATGTGGTACGTAGTGCCTTGAATAAGGAAGATTACGAGAAAATTTATTTATTAGCCAAACCAATTTTAGAAGTAAAAGATTTTCTGGAAAATATGTAGTTTTTTATGCTGCAGGTTTTTGTGCTTTCGTTGGGGTATTTGTTCTGTTTATCTCCCCTAAGAAAGCATAAAGACTGCAGTTCTAATCTTTAAAACTTTCAAATAAAAAAACCAGGTCGTGTCTGGTTATTTTTATTGTTCTCTCTTTAAAATAATTATTGAAAATTATTTAAGGTGAGGTGAAACTAGTTTTGTCATTTCAAACATTGTAACTTCTTTTTTACCACCGAAAACTTTTAATAGTTTGTCGTCAGCCAAGATGTTTCTTTTGTTTTTAGGATTTTGTAAATCGTGTTTCTTGATGTATAACCAAAGTTTTTTTACAACTTCAGTTCTGGGCATTGGACCTTTTCCGATTACCGCCTCCAACTCTGCCGAACATGCAAGAGGTTTTGCAAGGGCTGAGTTTACTTTTTTTGCTGCCATAATTAATTGATTGTGTTATTTTCTTTATTTTCTTAAACGACAACTATAAGTATAAGCATAAACTATTTTTCTGGCAAGAGGGTGTGAAACCTTCTTTGCTGATTTGATAATTTTCAGACGGACTAGGGCATGATATAATTGAAGTTATAAAATAATATAAATTATGATAAAAGTATTTGGGCATAAATCCCCCGACACAGACACAGTTGGCAGTGCTATTTTATGGGCATGGTATTTAAATACACATACAACTTTAAAAGCTGAACCTTTTAGGCTTGGTGAGTTAAATAAAGAAACCAGTTTCGTCTTGGAGAATTTTAAAATTTCCGAGCCGTCACTTTTAACTGAAGTTTCAAAAGGTGATAAAGTGGCGATTGTAGATACCAACAATGCTGACGAGCTTTTTGAAAATATAAATGACACAGAAATTATCCAAATCGTGGACCATCATAGATTAACAGGAACTTTGAAAACCAAACAGCCACTGGAAATAATAATGAAAAAACATGCGTGTACCGCAACAGTTATTTATGACCAATTGGGAGAAAATTTTGCAACCATGCCAGACGATATGAAGGGCTTGATGATGTCTTGTATTTTGTCAGATACGCTTTGTTTCAGGTCACTTACCACAACCCCACATGACAAAAGTGTTGTAGAAACAATAGCTCTAAATTTAGAAATAAATTTTGTAGAATTGGCCGATAAAATGTTTGAAGCAAAGTCGGATATTTCTGACTACACAGACATTGGGTTATTAAAGTTGGACAGTAAAAAAACCGCAATAGGAGATAAAAACTTCAGAGTTTCAGTTATAGAAACCATGAAAAGTGAAATGGTTATTTCAAGAAAATTGGGCTTAATCTCTGCTATAAATGAACTTTTGTTAGAGGAGACAGATTTGGACGGAGTGTTGTTTTTTATAGTAGATATTTTAAATGAAAAGTCTACAGTTTTGATTTATAGTGATTACGTAAAATCTATAGTTGAAACTTCATTTGGAGTAAGTGTCAGTGGTGACAGTGCCGAGCTTGCCGGAGTCACGTCCAGAAAATTGCAAATAATACCCAATTTAAAACTACCAATTAGCTTTCTGTAATTTAAAATTTAATGATAAACTCTTTTTATGAAAACTAAAAAGAGTTTATTTTTTATTTGTATATTTTTGCTAAGTACTAAAAACATTTTTGCACTTGAAAGTTTATGGTATTACACTGAAACGCCTCGTAGCCGAGAAAGCTATTTTAAAAACTCTAGCAAGATAAACATTTTGGGACCCCAAACCTATTTTTTAAAAATGGACGGAGTTATAGTTGGCGAGGTAAAAGCTGACGTTCTAGAGAGAGCCCAGAAAAACAAAACCAAAATCATGCCACTTTTAGCAAATATTACTGGAAAAACTTTTGACAGGAAAACTGTGAATAATTTATTGGAAAATCCTGAAAACTGGGAAAAGGTTTCAAAGTATTTAAGAGAAGAGGCTTATAAAAAGGGTTATTATGGTTGGCAACTTGATTTGGAAAATATCGACGTAAAGTACAAGCAAAGTCTAAATGACATGGTGAAGTATTTAAAAAGTGAATTTGAAAAGGATAATTTAAAACTTTCTATAGCTGTGGTTTCTAAAATATCGGATACAGAAAAAGATTATCAAATTTATGAAAAGTTGCAGCCAAACTATTATAAATATTGGGCGGGGGTGTATGATTATAAAACTTTGGGGGAAAATGTAGATTTTGTGTCTGTCATGATTTATGACGAGCCAAACAGTCCTGGGCCAGTGGCGACCTTAGGTTGGTCTAAAAAAGTAATAGACTTCACCTTAAAAAATATAGCTCAAGAAAAAATTTCCTTTGGTATTCCTACTTATGGCTGGGCCTATAAAAAAGATCAGAAAAAAATGTTTTCCATGGTGGACTATGGTTTTACCAAAGCAAAGCTAGAGAACTTTGATAAAAGGTCACTTGCAAACATGACAACAGGTGCCGGAGAATCTAAAATTTTTGGCAACATATCTTGGGTTTCTTATAATAGTGGCGGTAAAAACTATACTGTGTGGTATGAAAATAAAAAGAGCTTTCAAACAAAACTTGATCAGATAAAAACTTTAGCTCCAAAATCTATGGGTATTTCCATGTGGGTATTGGGGGACGAAGATCCAAAAGTGTGGGAGATTTTTAAGTAGTGACATTCGGTCGTAGCTATGGTAAAATAAAAGTGTTAAAGAGTAAAACTTAACAACTAACCGGAGTAACCCAAATGGACGGGATAACTTGGCTTTTCTTGATGAACATCGTTTTGGGCCCCTACGGCCACTACAGTGTTTCAATTATGGGTGAGGCAAAGAATTTCGCCGAGTGTGTTGCTATTCAGGAAGCGTACAAGCAATTCAATGTACACGACGTCTACTCAGTGCGCTGCGTGCCAGTATCGATGTATAAGGCATATGAGTTGGTTGGGCCAAAGTAAGTTCACAACATTAAACTACAGAGGGGTTAATTGAAAATATTAACCCCTTTTCTAATTTAAATTTTTGTAAAGAGTTAAAACTTCACCAGCCTCTTCTTTGGAAATACTATATGCAATTTCAGGGTTTAAGTCACTTTCTTTATTCATGGGGATGAGATGTAAATGTAAATGTGGTACTCCTTGCCCAGCCAAAACAAACGCAACTTTATCTGGTTTGAAAATGCGTTTCATTTGCGATGCTAGTTTTCTACCAAGTTTAAAAATGTTTTCAGAAGTAACCTCGTTGGCTGTTAAAATATCTTCAGTATGGTCTTTGGGTATTAAAAGCATATGACCTTTTGTATGTGGTTTAATTGTAAGAAAGCCAAAAAACATTTCATCTTCATAAACTTTATAACTGGGTATCTCACCTGCGACTATTTTACAAAAAATACAATTTTTAACTTTGTTTAGATCTTTTTGCTCTTGCATATTTTTATGTTATATTTAAATTTTAACTTTTTTAAACTTAATGTGCAACTGTAATTGCAAGTATTTCTTCTTTGCTAATTTGAAAACTCTCAGCCAAGACTTTTCTAGCTTCATTTAAAGTAGAGCCAGAAGTTGTCACATCGTCTACTAAAATATAAATATTTTTATTTTTTACTTGTACATATTTTTTATTTAAAGTAAATTTACCTTTTATATTTTCTATTCTCTCACTTTTACTTTTGGTATTTACTTGTTTTACTTTAGAATTTTTGATGAGTAAATTTGGTATCACTTCTGTGTTTAAATTATTGCGGTTTAGATTTTCAGAAATTGAATTTGCAATAAGTTCAGCATGGTTGTGCAGACGCCGATCGCCAAGAGAGAGGGGGATAGGAATTAAATAAATTTTATCATCAGACAGATGAGGGATAAGTTCGCTCGCTAAAGCATTACCAAAGACTTTTGCAATGTCACCTGTATGATGATATTTTAGTTGCCACAACATCTGATTTATTTTTTCTTCTTTAAAACTGTATAGAGATAAAATATTGTTTTCAAAATTTATTTTTTTTGGTATTTGTAAAAAACAGTTTTCGCAAACTTGAATATTGCCAGTGCCACAAAACATGCAAGTGGTGGGGAAGAAAAATTTTAGTATATTGTCGAGCATCCTTAAATCATAGCAAAAACACCAGTGAGAGTAAAACTGGTGTTTTTGCTATTATTAATTTGGATTTTCAAACTATCTATCACCTCTAAAGCCTTTTCCACCTCCACGAGGTCCTTCATGGTCTCTGTCCATGTCTGGACCAAATGGCATGAAACCTGGTGTGGTCGAAGCGGAAATTCCGGCTGCAGTTAAAATATTTTTGATCTGAGTCTCAGCATTTATTTTGGCATTGAATTGTGGGGTCAATAAATTGAAGTTTGCCTGACTGAATGCCTTAAGCGGGGAAGTAGAAGCTAGCTGTTGAAAAAGGCTAAAATTTCCAGCAACAATAGCTGCGTCTATTGCCTTTCTGTCAAAGCTAACTTTCATCCCCATACCCATTCCTTTATTGTCCTTCCTGTCTTTATTTTCTTTTGCATCTTTACCTTTAGTAAATTTGTTAAAAGTGTTCATGATTTTCTGTCTGAAACCCAGGTCGTTCTGAGCTTGAGTTGAAGATGCTTGTGCACCGGCCAAGCCAGACATGGCAAAAGTGGCAACAGTGGTGATGGCTATAATTTTTTTTGTATTCATATATTATTTTTTGTGTAACACAATTTATTTAATTATCGTTACCCTTATTCATACGTGGTGGATTTTTTTTTGTTTCAGATTTGTGTCCGGGTTTAAAACTGGCTCTGCCTTTTGCAAGTATTTGTTTGCAGTTTTCGTCTGATGTCTCAGTTTTTATTTCTGGTCTCTCAGGTCTTCCTCGCCTTTTGTTGGGCTCAAAATTGTCTGGGAATATGGCACAAGCAGTAAAGTCGTTTGGACCTTCTAGCTTATCCTGTTCACTTTTATAACCAACTACTCGTAGTTTGTTTTCTAATTCTATAAATTCATTCCCAGGAGCGTCACTCTTGAAATCGATCTCTAGAGTCGTGTTTGTTTTTTGATTATATAGACTAAAACTAGAACTAGTAACTTTTTTTACAATACCAATAAAGCGTCCATTTTTTTCTTGGGTCCAATTTTCTTGCTTGCGTGCCTCTA
This sequence comes from bacterium, assembly GCA_043719155.1. Taxonomy (GTDB): domain Bacteria; phylum Patescibacteriota; class Minisyncoccia; order Phycocordibacterales; family UBA5272; genus JBBQKQ01. The sequence goes on from JAYSUJ010000032.1 coordinate 17,874, forward strand.
AACTTTTGTAATAACCAAAACTTTTTTCATAAACATTATCATCTAAAAATTTTGCAAATTTGTTGCCAGAATAAATATTTAAGAGAATACTAAATATTAAAGTCAAAATTATTGAGACAATCCAAACGTAGCTACCATCAAATTTGTAAGCATTTTTAGTTTTAGTCCATGCGACTTTAGCAAAGTAAGCACTACCTAGTCCCAAGAAAAGCCACATGTAAGGTAGAGATTTGATAATCTCTAGATAGTAGTTGTTGGTAATATGCATCAGAAAACCTGTTTCCATGTTTTGCAAAATAAAGATCATTGGAGAAACGGTGAGAGTAGAAAAAACTATAGATAAAAAAACTAAAAACCAGAGTGAAAAGTCTCTCATTAAAAAATACCAAAAAGAAGTTGGCTCTATTTTGTCTGTCTGTATTCTATTCATTATTTTTTCTTCTAAATTTTCCATATTTTCAAGTTATTTGTATTTAATTAAATATTTTTGCATTTCCTTTTTTCCTCTACTTATCAAAGTGGAAACAGTTCCTGTCGGGATTTGTAAAATATCACTTATCTCTGTGTAGTCTTTTTCTTCTATAAATCTAAGTACTATGACTTCTTTGTATTTTTCATCCAGCTTTTCGATAGCTATTTTAATATGTTTTTTTATTTCGTTATTTTCAAAGCTTTTTTCTACGTCAGTTTCGTCTTTGAAAATGTTGAGTAAATTGTCATCTTCGTAATCCTCAAAGTTTAGCTGTGGGCGAATACTTTTTTTCCTGTACCAAGATATTGTTTCATTGTGGGCGATACGATAGCCCCAAGAAGAAAATTTTAGACCAGAGTCAAAGTCTCGCAAGTTTAAATAAATTTTAATGAAAATGTCTTGGACCAAGTCCTCAGCATCTTCCCGGGTCATTTTAACTCTCCTAAAAACATATTTCAGAAATTTATCCTGGTATCTGGAAATAATAAATCTAAAAAACTCACTTTTTTCTAAAGTTAAATTTACCAGATCACTGTCTGTATACTTATCTGTGTCGAGTGAATTTTGTATTTCCACACTTGTATTATACGCCTAAAAACTCTTTTTGTTTCATGTTATAATGCCTCATATAAATTAAAATTAATATGAATAAAAATAAATTGGGAGGAGGGTTTAAAAAACTGGGGAAAATGGACTTTATAAAGCAATTTGTCCTAACCATTTGTTTTTTCTTGTTGTTGATTTTTACTTTCAATGTTTACTCAAACTATTCTATTAAACCGAAAGAAATTGCCATTTCTGACCTCTCAAAACAAATTGTGGCTGGTGAGGTGAAAAGTATAAATGTGGTGGGGACAGAGTTAAGTATCTTAAATATAAAAGATGAGAAATTAATTTCTAAAAAAGATGTGAGTGATAGTTTGGAAAACACACTTTCAAAATATGGGGTGACAGGTGAGCAGCTACAAAAAGTAGAGATAAAAAACCAAAACGATACATCTTTTGGGAGTTATTTCTTTTCATTTTTGCCTGTTTTAATTCCACTACTTTTAATCGGTCTTTTCTTTTTTATGTTGACCAAACAAATGAAGGGCGGCGGCATGGCAGCCATGAATTTTGGGCAAAGTAAAGCCAAGATAATAGACCCAGACGACAAAAGCCAGAAAAAAACCTTTGCCGACGTTGCTGGAGCCAGAGAAGCCAAGCAAGAACTTTTAGAGATTGTAGATTTTCTAAAGAATCCAAAAAAGTTTATAGACATTGGAGCGACCATCCCCAAAGGAGTCTTGTTGATGGGTTCACCTGGGACAGGTAAAACACTTTTGGCAAGAGCTGTAGCTGGTGAGGCTGGGGTGCCATTTTTCCATTTGTCCGGAAGTGAATTTATAGAAATGTTTGTTGGTGTAGGGGCGAGCAGGGTACGCGATTTGTTTAACATGGCTAAAGCCTCTTCGCCTTCTATTATTTTTATTGATGAAGTGGATGCGATAGGGCGTATGCGTGGTAGTGGCATGGGTGGAGGTAATGACGAAAGAGAGCAAACTTTAAACCAAATTTTGGTAGAGATGGATGGTTTTTCTCAAACCGAAAAGGTTATTGTAATGGCTGCTACCAACAGGCCAGATGTGTTGGACCCAGCTTTGGTACGTCCTGGGCGTTTTGACCGTCGCGTTACTTTAGACTTGCCAGACAAGAGAGATAGAGAAGAGATTTTGCAAGTGCAGGCCAAGAAAAAACCATTGGATGCATCTGTGGATCTTCATGCTATAGCTCAGCGTACACCTGGTTTTTCTGGAGCAGATTTGTATAGCTTGATGAATGAGGCTGCGATACTTGCAGCGAGATTTGATAAAAAAGATATTTCGCAAACAGATATTATAAATAGTATTGAAAAAGTAATGCTTGGGCCTGAAAGAAAATCACACCTAATGAGTACAAAAGAGAGGGAGCTAACTGCCTATCATGAAGCTGGTCATGCTTTGGTTGGCTCGGTGTTGCCAAATGCTGATGCGGTGCATAAGGTTTCTATTATCTCACGTGGCAATGCTGGAGGATACACTTTGTCGCTACCAACTGACGATAAAAAGTTGCAAAGTCGAAAATCTTTTAAAGACGAGATCGCTATGACTTTCGGAGGATACGCTGCTGAAGAGCTTATCTATGGTGACATTACAACTGGCCCAAGTGGCGACTTGCAGCAAGCAACTTTGAAAGCTCGAGACATGGTGGTGAGATATGGTATGAGTGACAGTGTTGGTCCAAGAGCTGTGGAAATTTCTGCAAATAAGAGAAGAAATTATTCGGAAATTTCCAATGACACTTCTCCAGATTTGCAAAGAAAAGTAGACGAAGAGATAGAAAAATACGTTCGTGAAGGTTTGGAGACAGCTAGAAAAGTTGTGCGAGAATATAAACCAGTACTAGAGGCAATTACTAAGAAGTTGATAGAAGTAGAAAATATTGAGAGAGAAGAATTTGAAAATATTTTGAGGGAATTTAAAATCCCAGTGAAAGTAGACATAAAATAATGGAAACTCCTTTCACACAAACAAAAGAATATTTGGCAGCACATGAGACGGTTGAGACAAAAACTTTTTATAAAGAGTTTTTTTTAGGTCAGGAACGTGTTGCAGTGGTTGCTTGTGTAGTGTTGAGTTTGCGTATTGGGAAAGTTTTATATTGCCCATATGGGCCAGCTTTTTTAGTTGTGCCGAGTTTAGAATTAAAAAATGAAATCATAAAAACTTTGCAGACTTGGGCGAAACAAGAAAATTGTGTATTTGTCAGGATAGAAGATGAAAATAATTTTTTACTAAAAACTAAATATTTAGTAAATCCACCTGCAAAAACTTTTGTAAATGAGGGGGTTTTTCAGCCGAGAGTAGAGTGGTGGTTGGAAATCTCTAAAACAGAAAGAGAAATTTTGGAAGGCATGCATAAAGACCACAGATATTCTATGAGGCGAACAGAAAAAGAGTTAGAAAAAAAGGTGGCAGACATTGTAATTGTAAATGAAAATTTACAGGAGCATTTTGAAACCTTCTATGAACTCATGCAAGAAACCGGAGAGAGAAATGGTTTTGGGGTTTACGAAAAAAAATATTATGAGAAAGTTTTTAAAAATATTGATGAGAAAAAAGTAGATGGTTTCTTGGCTGTAGTAAAAATCGACAATCAAGTAACGGGTGTCTCACTTGTAATTCTAAAAGATAAAGTAGCCAACTTTGTTTATGGTGCCTCGAGTGATTATAAAAGAGAGTTGGGGGCAAATATTTATTTACAATACAAATGTATTTTGGAGTCTAAAAAGTTAGGTGCTACGGTCTACAATTTTGGCGGCATAACAGACAGTGTAAACGGGAATGTTTATGGTAAAAAAAGTTTAGAAAGCTTAACTAAATATAAAAAACGCTATGGTGGCAATGTAAAATTTCATGGGAATTTCCTCGACATACCAATAAAAAAACTTAAATATTATTTGTATATTACAAGAAAATTGTTTTAATTAAATCTTAAAAGTGTTATAATTTTACATATAAAAGAATATGCTAAAACAACTAAAAGCATTTATCAGAGCTGTAGTTAAAAGTGTTTTTGGCGACAGTGTTTTTATTTGGTATCATACGGTTTTAGCAATTGTGGCCAGTAAAGTATTTGGCGACCCAAGTAAAAAAATGTTGGTCATCACTGTGACTGGTACAAAGGGAAAAACTAGTACACTAAACTTTATCTGGCATGTTTTAACAGCTGGGGGTTACAAGGTTGGACTCATCTCTACTGCCAACATAAAAATTGGGTCAGTGGAAAAGATGAACTGGTATCACATGACTATGCCGGGCAGGTTTTTGTTGCAAAAACTTTTAAAAGAAATGTGTAATGAAAGGTGTGATATTGTGTTGGTGGAAGCAACAAGTGAGGGTATAAAAATGAATAGGCATATCGGCCTATATTATGATATGGCAGTTTTTACAAACCTGCACCCAGAGCATTTAAAGTCTCACAATAACTCTTTCGAAGAATACAAAAAAATGAAAGGAAAACTGTTTAAAAATTTATCAAAGCTGCCAACAAAAAGATGGAGCGGTGCAGACGTGGAAAAAGTTTTTTTTGTAAATGTGGATGATGAAAATGGAGAGTATTTTTATAGTTTTGGGGCCGATAAAAAATATTCATTTGGTGAGAAAAATGGAGATTATAAATTTGGTGATGTTGAGGAGTCTATAAACGGAGTGTCTTTTAATTTTGAAGAAAATAAATACAGTATCCCCCTTTTGGGCACTTTTAATGTTTACAACGCGATGCCTGCTATTTTAATTGGAAAACAGCTTCAAATAGATGTGGTGAAAATCCAAACTGGTTTACAAAATTGCATGGTTATACCTGGGCGAATGGAGATTGTAAAAGTAGAAAATACGCCTCAAAACTTTACAGCCATTGTCGACTATGCTCATGAGGGTGTAAGTATGCGATTGGCTTTGCAAGCGGCTCTTAAGGCTAAAAAAGGACCAAGTAACAAGCTTATTGCAGTTTATGGGGCGGAAGGTGGTGGTCGTGACTTAAAGAAAAGGGAGACAATGAGTAAGGCGACATCTGACTTGGCAACACATGCCATTGTTACTTTGTCAGACCCGTTTGATGCTGACCCAGATGAGATAAACAAAGACGTGGTGAGCTGGCTGGTAAAATTTGGTTTTAAATATGAAGGTGAAAATAAGAATGTCTGGGATTTTGTAGATAGACGTGAAGCTATAAAAAAAGCTATTAGTCTGGTGGGCGATGGTGATGTGATCTTGTTTGCCAGTAAGGGTGCTGAGCAGTCTATAATCTTTAAAGATCACACTGAAAGTTGGGATGACAGAGAGGAGGCGAGAGCAGCTATAAAAAATAAGTATGAAAAAAAACAGTAAAAAAGAAATTTTGATGTCCGAAGTTTTTAAGGATCCGGAACTAGCAAAGAAAATAGCTACTTCAAAAGTTTCTCTATCAACTCAGTTAAGTAAGAAGATTTTACATTACAGAACTGTAAATATCCTTTCAAGGAAACAGGGTATAAGAATTGATAACCCTCTAGAGCAATATATTCACCTTCGCAAAACTTTACATGTAGACAGGTTGCTGAATGAAATAGAACTGGAGTATAAAATGTGTATTTTTCTGTGTGACAAAGTTTTAGAATTGCCGACTAAATAGAAAAACTTGCGGTTTGCATTTCTTTTGTGCTATAGTAAAAATATGAGACAAATAGTTTCAAGTAAAATATCGAACTTAGTTTTGGTCCTTGTGCTTCTAAGAAAACTTAGGGCGATATTTTAGTTTATATAAATACTTATTAAACAAAATAAATAATAACCGCCCAAAAATGGGGCGGTATTTTAATTGCAAAAATATGAAAAAAAATAAAAAAATAAATAAAATAAGTGGTGCTGAGATATTCTTTAAAAGTCTTTTAAAGAATAATTGTGAAATTATTTTTGGTTATCCTGGAGGTGCCATCATGCCTGTTTATGATGCACTTACAAAATATGAAAATAAGATAAAACATATTTTAACTGGTCATGAACAAGGGGCGGTGCACATGGCCGAGGGTTATGCTAGGGCAGGACAAAAAGTTGGAGTGTGCTTAGCTACTTCTGGACCAGGGGCCACAAATTTTGTGACTGGCATTGCAGACGCGATGATGGATTCGGTACCTATTGTTTGTTTCACTGGGCAGGTAAGTACCAAGCTGATAGGCACAGAGGCTTTTCAAGAAACCCCAATTGTTGATATTGTAAAACCAATTACAAAGTGGGCCTATCAAATAAAAAAAGTCTCCGAGATCGAAAAGGTGATAGACAGAGCCTTCTATTTAGCAAAAAATGGTAGACCTGGGCCAGTTTTAATTGACTTTCCAAAAGATATACAGCTAGGACTAGGCTACTTTAGGAATGCAAAAATTAGAAAGGTAGAAAAAGAAGCGGTGTTTAAAAATTCTGCAATCAAAAATTTTACTAATCTGGTAAATGCTTCACCAAGAACTCTGGTACTAGTTGGGCATGGGATTAAAATTGCTGATGCAAAAGAAGAATTAAGCTTTTTCTTGGAAAAAACCAATTTACCTGTAACTACAACTTTGCATGGGCGAGACTGTGTGGACTCGAGTTATCTTGAAAACTATGGCATGTTGGGGATGCATGGAAACATACTTGCAAACAAGGCTGTAAACAAGGCTGATCTTATAATTGCTTTAGGGATGCGATTTGACGACAGAGTAACTGGCGATTTAAAAAAGTTTGCTGTAAATACAAAAATAATCCATGTGGACATCGACAAAAAACAAATTGGGAAAAAGGTAAAAACAGAACTTGGGATTGAAAGCGATGTAAAAAAGTTCCTACAAAAAGTAGTTGGTAAAGTTGACTTTACAACCGTAAAAGAGAATTCTAAAAACTGGCAAAGTTTTAAATGTGAGTATAAAAATTTGGAGTATCAAAAAATATATAAAAAAGAAATTGTAGAACCAGTAGGTGAAATAAATATGGGTGAAGTGGTGGAGGCTATAAATAAAGTTAAAATACAAAATAAAATAGTTGTACCAGATGTGGGTCAACATCAAATGTCGGTTGCAAGATATGTAAATTTTAGTAATGGCACTAAATTTTTTTCGTCTGGTGGACTTGGTACCATGGGCTTTTCTTTGCCGGCAGCCATTGGGGCATATTTTGCAAACAAGAAGTCTTTAACAATTTCTATTTCTGGGGATGGTGGTTTCCAGATGAATATTCAAGAGCTGGCGACAGTTATGAGAAATAAGATACCACTAAAAATATTTATTTTAAATAACTCTTACCTTGGAATGGTTAGGCAGTGGCAAGAAATGTTCTACGCCGGCAACGAGTCTGTGGTAAGTTTGGATAACCCAGATTTTCAAAAAATAGCAGAGGCTTATGGTATTATGAGTATAAAAATAAATACCTAAATTCTGTACTGAACCGCAACTCTCTCCGGTATCTCAGTTATGATACCACACTCCAAAGACACCTCGTATGCACTTTTGTAGCCGAGGCTTTT
>JAYSUJ010000033.1:0-25130 GCA_043719155.1 bacterium
CGCCGCCGCCCCACTCCCCGACCTTATTCATGTACTTTGTGACGTCTAAAATAATCGAGTCATTTAGGGACCCACCACTCATACAAGTTCCTGCTGCTCTAGCAGTAATAGAAAGTTTTGCAAAAATGTTTTCCTCATTTTCCACGTTTACCTTGTCTCGCTTTAAACCATGAACGTATTTTACAACTTGTACTATGTCAAACTTGTCTTTTGGGTAAATTACAATTTGTGGGATAACTGTAAAAATAGAAGCGTCTGTCGAGTGAGATAAAAGTGTATCTTGGTCAAAAACCACATCTCCTGCAATTTTAGCTTGTATTTCACTGGCTATTTTTTGATAATTTATCATTTGAGTTGAGTTTAACATCAAAATGATATAAATGGTATAATTAATTTACTTTATGACAATAAAACTAGAGAAATTTATCGAGGTTGAGGGTGTAAAATATTACCCTGTAATTGGACTAGAGATACACGCCGAAATGAACACCAACACCAAAATGTGGTGTGCCTGTAAAAATGAGCCAGATGAGGAAATCGTAAATAAAAATATCTGCCCTATCTGTATGGCCCACCCTGGTACTTTACCTGTTCCAAATCAACAAGCTATACAAAATGTGATCAAGATGGGCTTGGCTTGCAACTCTAAAATTGCCAACTTTACCGAGTTTGACCGTAAAAATTATTTTTATCCTGACACCCCAAAAGGCTATCAAATTTCCCAATACAAAACCCCTATCGTTTCATGTGGAAACTTGGCCGGTGTGGATTTAACTAGAATACATTTGGAAGAAGACACAGCAACCAGTACCCATGACAAAGACGACTCAACACTTATAAACTTTAACCGAGCCGGAGTACCACTAATGGAGATGGTGACTGAGCCAGTTATCTACGACGCAAAAACCGCTGTAGAGTTTGCCAAAGAAGTACAGTTAATGTTGAAATACTTAAAAATATCAGAAGCTTCTATCGAAAAGGGACATATGCGTCTAGAGGCCAACATCTCTATCTCGACCGATCCAACCAAATTTGGAACCAAAGTTGAGGTAAAGAATATCGGTTCTTTTAGGTCCTTGGAAAGGGCTATAGAATTTGAATTTAAAAGAATGATTTCTCTTTACCAGGTTGGAAAAGAAGGTGAGATAGTTCAAGAGACTAGAGGCTTTGATGAAGCTAGTGGCTTAACAAAGTCTCAAAGATCAAAAGAAAATAGTGAGGAATATCGGTATTTTCCGGACCCAGATATTTCCAAATTAAAATTATTTGAAGATGACTTTTTTAACCCAGAAAAACTTAAAACACTTTTGCCAGAACTACCTAATGCAAGACGAGCTAGATATGAAAAATTGGGCGTAAAAAAAGAAAACGCCGAGACTTTTGTTAACCAGCAAGTTTGGGGAGATTATTTTGATGCTGCAACTATAAATATGGGAAATGTAAATCTGGTGACACTTATATCTAACTACATCGGTTCGGACTTAGTTGGTCTTTTAAAAGATTTTTCAGACAACTCAAAAAATTTACAAGCCAAACTTCCTAAACCAGAATATATCAGAGAAATGTGTGAGATGATTTTAGAAGAAAAACTAGCCAGTCGTGGAGCCAAAGATTTATTAGCTATTTTAGTAAGTGAGGCGAATTTGCCTACGGCAAATTCGCCTCTACAAATAACTACTGAAAAAAACATGTTGCAAATTTCTGACGAGGCAACACTTTCCCCTATCGTTGAACAAATAATTGCAGATGAAAAGAACACTAAAAGTATTTTAGATTATAAAGCTGGTAAAGAACAGGCTTTGATGGCACTGGTTGGCCAAGTTATAAAATCAACCAACGGCCGTGCCAACCCAACTGTGACTAAAAATATTTTTACCCAGAAATTAGCGTAAAAATAAATTATGGAGTCAATACCAAATACAGCTTTGGAAAAAATAAAGACAGACATTGAGAAAGGGGTTTTAAATGCAATTGCAGGTTTTGATTATAAGTCTTTTACTAAAATAATGAAATCAGACCTGGCGAAATCTATAGAAATTACTACTGATATTTCAGAAACCGCAATACCTAAAGTTTTTTTTGATAACTTAATTCCCGACCTTGCTAGAGTCGAAACTTCTCATGACGGAAATGTAGAATTAAAACTTAATATAAAACTTCTACTTGAAAAGTGTACTTCAATAATAGCATTACTACATCCAGAGTACGGTACAATACAAAATATTATAGAATTCGTTATTAATAAAATTCTATATCATGAGCTAACACATTTATACGGGGATTTTCCAACCAATAGCGAAATAGATATCTATAACCCACTAACTGAAGCTGTGACTGAAATATTTACTATAAGTAATCTAGGAAAATACTATCATCAAAGTAAATTTTCAATATATTATGAAACTCTTAACAGAGGATTTTTAAGGTATAGTCTGTATTCTTACCCAGAAGAAAGAGATATTTTTGCAAAACTAGTCGAACTAATTGGCTATCATCAAGAAGTAGATACTACGGTCATTGCCAACTCATTCAAAAGTGCCTATTTAAATAAATTAGATGTAATGTCAGATAGTTTTAAATCATCATTACCACCCGAGCTGCAAGCTATCTGGGGGAAATTTATTGGGATAAAGGAGCGAGGAACTTCGGAGTGGGAGTCCGAGATGGTTTCAGTTTCCAGCTCTTTAGAGGATCTTCTTTTCATTCAAAAAGGTGTAGACAAGTCAGAGGAGGCAGAAGTTTTTTAAATTTCTTCTTTAATCACATTCCAAGCAAATGGAAATAAAAAAACCACCCTTTTGGAAGGGGTGGCCGGAGAACTCTGGCTCCTCAGTCACACACCAGATACGATCCGGTGTGCGTAGAACCTTGACCCCAAACGTGAAGTTTGAAGTCCATCCCGTAAAGTATGTAGTCCCAACCTAGATTCTGTTGAGACCCTGTACGGTATTCATCTCCTTTCTTGCCAAACCTAAGTTTGAATGTTCTTAGGTCATTTTACTTTTTCAAAACTTTTTTTAAAATATCTATAAAATTTTTAAGAGACTTATCATCGTAAAGTGACAAAGCTTGAACTTCAACTTTTTTCTTGCTCTTTTTGTTTATCTCTTTTTCCAGAGCTGCCTTATTAGTTTTAAAAGTTTTAACCACTAGTATTTCAAATTTCTTTTTTAAATCGGCTTCTTTTATAAGTTTTTTTTCTTCTTGCTCTTGTAGTTTAAGAAACTGTTTCTCCTCTTTTGAAAGTTTTGCAATTTGGGCTTTAGTTAATTTTTTAACTTTAACAATTTTTTCTTTTTTTGAAACTACTTTTTTATCAAGAAGCAAGTTAAGATCTACACCCAAATTATCTACCTTGGAAATAATCACAATTTCTTTTTTATCTAAAAGCTCTGGGTTAAACTTGCCCATTTCTTTACGAATTGTTAGATAGTCTTTTACATAATTTTTAGAACTTGCATCAATTAAATGCACTAGAAAACCAGTACGTTCTACATGTTTTAAAAATTTTATTCCCAATCCCTTACCTTCACTCGCACCTTCAATTAGGCCTGGTATATCAGCCAAAATATGTCCAAAAAAGTCACCGAGATGCGGTTCTAAGGTAGTAAAATTGTAGTTTGCTACTTTACTTTGAGAATTAGTAAGGGCGTTTAAAAGTGATGACTTTCCAGCATTTGGATAGCCTATCAAGCCAACCTCTGCGATAAATTTCAAGTTGACAGTTACGGTTCCAAACTCTCCATTTTTACCTGCAGTAAACTCTTCTGGACTTCTATTTGTAGATGATTTAAATTGACTGTTACCCATACCACCTTGGCCACCATTAAAAAGTAGCTCTGTTTGGCCCTCTTCTAAAAGCTCTATCGTCCTGTCATATTCTTCAATGTATATTTCAGAGCCAAGAGGAAAAGTTAAATACATATCTTTTCCATTAGCACCATGCATGTTTTTGTTGCCTCCTGCAAAGCCATTTTCGGCAGCAAACTCTTTTGACTGCGCATAGTTATGCAAAGTGTGCATGTTTCTTTGTCCTACAATGTACACATGCCCACCTCGCCCACCATCACCTCCTGCAGGCCCTCCCATAGCGATAGCTCTCTCTCTTCTCCAGCGCACCACACCGTCACCACCCCTACCTGCTTTAATGTTTAATTTTACATGATCTAAGAATGCCATAAATTTTATATTTGTCTAGATTATAACATAAATGTGTAAATTATTGAAATTTAACAGAAAGTGTGCATGTACTAATTTTGCAGGTAATAAGCCTGAAAAATTAACCCCCTAAACAAAGAGAAGTAAGATGACTGACCTAGCCACGTCTATGCGCCAAATGTCAACTGCTAAACAGATAGTCGATTCCGATGTCTATTTGTCAAAAAAAATGACTGATGAAGCTTTTCATTCCCTACAGGCTGAAAAAATGCTAGTTGACGAGTCTAGCTTAGAAAAAATAACAGCTGCAGCTCAAGCAGGAAAAACCACTATTACTGCAGATTCTGTTGGTCCAGACTATAGTGACAAAGAAGACAACCACTATGTTCACCATCTCTGTACCGACCATTTAAAAACTCACTTACAGATGCTGTTGGACAATGGCTTTACCGTTGATTTTCAAAAAACCCACACTTACAGACCTACGCTTGTAGTATCTTGGTGAGAGATATGTGTTGAGACTAGCTTAGATTGAAAAATATCTAAGCTTTTTTTATTTGTACATAAATTTATCTAGTTTATACTTTAAACACCTAAACCCTATACCACTACTTGATTTAAACTCTGTTACAGCTGTAGATTCTGGAAAATTGTATGTCCTTTAAAAAATGTAACTAATTTTTACTCTTTTTGTACTCAGCAATAAGCTTCGGATTTCCAGATAAAAAAACTGCAGGAACCTTATACTTTTTATTTTTATAAACTAAAACTTCTGGTCTTGTGTAAAATTCTTCACTAGCTCTTTCTACAATTTCTCCATTTTTTTCTACTCTTGAGTCCTCTAAACTATTAAAATCTCCAAGTACACCCTTTATCTGTCTAGAAATGGAGTCAATCAAGATCATTGCCGGTATCTCACCACCCGTCAGCACAAAGTCACCTACAGACACACTTTCAGCTTTTAAGATTTTTTGTACCCTATAATCTATACCTTCATATCTACCACAGAGTAGAATGATATCTGTATATTTTTTCATATTTTTTTTTGCCTCTACATTGGTCCACTTTTGAGCATTTGGCGAAAAAATTATAATTTTGAATTTAGTTTTTTTATCTGTCTTTTTTTTAATTTCTTCGACACACCTTAAAAGTGGCTCAGCATTCATTACCATGCCTGGTCCACCACCATAGGGCTTGTCATCTACCTTTCTATGTTTGTCAAAAGTAAAATCTCTTAAACAATAAAATTTAAAATCAACCAGTCCCTTTTCTTGGGCTCGCTTTAGAATAGACTCACTACAATAGTCCTCGACCATTTTGGGAAATATGCTTACAACATGAAAAGTTAACATGTCAATATTATATTATATTTAGAAAGTATTGTAAAGAAACATGAAAGAAAAAATCCAGACTTCGTCGTGTGAATTCTGGATATTCTCCCTTTTCGTCAAAGGTATATTAAGTATACAAAGTTAGTAAACATTTGCAATTCCCTATTTTCCTATATGTGGAAAACCTTAAATTTCCGCAAGTTAAGCTGAGTATTCACTACTGCTCCTTGTTTCTGTCCCCCCCCTTTCAGGTTCATTTATCTTTAAGTTAACTCTAGCGTTTGACCTCATGCCTACCACTCGCAACAGAGTCCTCATGGCTTTAGCTGTATTACCTTCACGTCCTATCACTTGTCGCATGTCATCTGGGTGTACGTCCAATGTTAGCAAAACTCCCATCTCGTCTACTATTCGGTTTATCTTTACAGACTCAGGGTGAGTAACTAAAAATTTAATAACTGTTTCTAGAAAAACATAGTCTTTGTATTCATTCATATTTGATTTTATAATTACGTGCTAACAGCACTTGTATTTTAGTATAGAGGTAAACAAAATAAAATCAACACTTTTGGTGTTGATAATTATTTTCAATTTTAGTAAAATTATTTTTTATTATTTCTTTTTTCCTACTTTTTTAACTTTAGCATTTAAAGTTCTAACTTTTTCTGATTTTAGGATTTTCTTGTCAATAAGTAAATTTGTAACAGTTGCACTAGTCTGGGCACCAACAGACAACCAATACTTGATTCTTTCTTCGTTTAGTTTGTACTCTCCTTTTTGTACATCATAAGAACCTAAAATCTCGGTTGCTTTACCAGTTTTAGCTTTGTGAGTATGAGGTGTAACTATAAGTCGGAAATACGGATCGTTTACTTTTCCAACTCTTTGTAGTCTAATTTTTAACATATTTATTTATCTATTTTTCTTTGAGAGAATTATAACACAGATTGCTTATTTTGCAAAGAAAAAGATGGGCTAGGCCTGTATCTTTCTCTTGCCCATCTCTCTGACCTTTTGTATCATTTTATAGTCTATTGACTTTAACTCTAAGTCTGTTTTTTCAACTATACATTTATATACATCACCCATTCTTATAATTGTACCTCTATCCCCTATTACAGAATAAGATTTTTCATCAAATTTAAAATATTCATCACCCAAATCTTTAAATTTTATTAAACCTTCACATTTACTATATTCATCTTCTAAAAATATTCCAAAATTGGTTAGCGCTGAAACCAAACAAGTTACCTCTTTCCCTATTTTTGTACTCATATACTCTACTTGCTTGTAGCGAGTAGAATTTCTCTCAGCTTCAGCTGCGTCTTTTTCTCTTTCGCTACACCTAAGACACATAGCTTCAAATATACCAAACTCTTCTGGACTAGTTTTTTCACCTAACAAATACCTCTTCATTAGTCTGTGTATCATTACATCTGGGTAGCGGCGAATGGGTGAAGTAAAGTGAGAATAGTATTGAAAAGCTAAACCATAGTGGCCAATGTTTTGGGTTGTGTAAACGGCCTTTTGCATAGAACGAATAATTTGATTTTGAATGGTAGTCTTGTTTGGATCATTGTCTTTTTCCAAACTTTCCATTACTCGGTTCAAATCAAAAGGAGAAACGGTGTCATCTTTAAAGGGAGCCTTGTATCCCAAATTAAAAAGAAAGATCGAGAGATTATGCATTTTTTCTGCATCTGGCTTGTCGTGAACTCTGTAAATTCCCACATGAGTTTTGGCACCTAAGTTACTAACATATCTTGCCACTTCCTCATTAGCCAAAAGCATGAACTCTTCGACAAGTTTATGGGCATCAAAGCGCACTTTTCGCATTACCTCAACTGGCACGCCGTTGGAATCAAGCTTAAATTTCACTTCCTCTGTTTCCATGGAAAGTGCCCCATTTTGAAAACGTTTTTCTTTGAGTTTTTTAGCTGTATTATTTAAGGTGACGACTTCTTTCTTAAATGGCCCGTCTGTTTTTCCAGTTATAACGTCTTGCGCGTCTTCGTAAGAAAAACGCTTGTGAGAATGTATAACAGTTTCTCCAAACCATTTATTTCTAAGTTCTAAAGTATCAGTGTTTATCTCTACTATCGCTGACATTGTTAACCTATCTACACCCTCAACTAGCGAGCACAGGTCGTTTGACAAAACTTCTGGCAACATCGGCACTACACGGTCTACCAAATAGACAGAAGTCGTACGTTGTTTTGCCTCGTTGTCCATAGCTGTACCTTCCTTTAAATAATGAGAAACATCAGCAATATGTACTCCTACCTCTACCCAATTATTTTCTAAAAAATTTACAGAAATAGCATCGTCAAAATCTTTGGCATCTATTGGATCAATAGTAAAAGTAGTTATTTTTCTAAAATCTCTTCTTCCAAAAATATCTTTTTCTTGTATTCCCGCATTATGAATTTTAAGAGCCTCATCCTCAACCTCTTTTGGAAAACCAACTTTAAAACCTTTTTCAAAAGAAAAACTTGCCATTTCGGCTTTACTGTCACCCCTTACACCAAGGACTTCCGTGACTTTTCCAATAGGACTTTTTTTTATATCGTCCCAACTCTCTATTTGTACTACTACCTTTTCATTATTTTTAGCTCCATTTAAATTCTCTGTGGGTACAAAAAAATCAGTGTAGACTTTTTTGTCATGGGATACGAAATAAAAGCGACCCTTGTCTTCCTCTAAATGTCCAGCATAGAGGTCTTGCTTTCTTTCTAAAATTTCTAAAACTTTTGCGAAATAGGTTATGTCTCCATATTTATCCTCCTTATCTATTATTTCTAATTTTACTTTGTCCCCGTGAAAAGCTTTATTCAAATTGTCATAGGCAATATCCACACGCAGTTTTGCATCTAACATTTTTTTATCGAAAAACTTTGCAAAACCTGCACCTTTTGCATTTATCCCTAACGAGCATTCTAATATATCACCTTTTTTAAATTTCATAGCTTTATTTGTTAGAGATTATAACATAAAAAAGGCGGAACCTGCGGTTCCGCCCTCTGCAACCACGCTTTTCTTCACTTCAGTACCAGTAAATAATATGGTGCCATCAGTAATAAGAAAAGCGATATTCCCTGAAGCCCTGTCAAGAAACTGTTTTTGCAGTCTGTTTTTCTGCTTATGATGAAGGCCGTTGTCGCCGCCGCAAAGGACGGATAGACCATGTTCATCATAACAAATAACATAACAAGTAGTGGCTTCAAACCCAGTGGCTCGAGAACAACCTGCTCGAATACTGTCATTGGTTCCTCTTTCTCTATTTCTGGGAAATTTATTATACAATATTTTACAAAAAAGTCAAAATACTATTTTGCGTACTCAATTGCATCTTCAAAGGAAACTGAAAGCACTTTAGAGTATCCATCTTTATGTAAAGTCACTCCATAAACTTGATTTGAAAAGTGCATAGTTTCTCGGTTATGTGTCACAACAATTAACTTGGTTTTTTCTTTTAACATGTCCAAAATTTCACCATATCTTTTCGAGTTCGCCTCGTCTAATGCTGCATCAGTTTCATCTAAAATCATAAACGGAGCTGGGTTTTGATTTATTATTGAAAAGTTTAGTGCAATAGAAACCAAGGCTCTTTCCCCACCAGACAAACTTTGCAGTCCCTTAACTTTCTTTTTAGGAAGCTCCACCTCCACCTCAATACCTAGTTTATTCTCAGGCACCTCTTCATCTTCTGATTCTGTTTCTGCTTGAGTCTCACTTTTTCTTGGCTCAATTTCCACTTGAAAAACCTTGGCTGCCCCACCTCCAAAAAGCCTTTTTACATAAGCATCAAAAATAGTGTTGATAAGCTCGAGACCGAGGTCAAACTCTTTTTTCAAGTTCAATTTTAAATCTATGATGAGTTGTTGCAAATTTAGCATGGCTTTTTCTAGATCCGATATCTCCTTGATCAAAAAACCATCTCTCTCTGTCATATTTTCAAAACTTTTTACAACCTCATCTGGGTTAGTAACCACACTTTCCTCTAGACGAATTTTTAACCTTTCTATATTTCTGCGGAGAGCATGAAAGTCATTTTCGTTTAGAATATTTCCAGAAACAAACTCAAAACTTTCACCTAAAATATTTTTAAATTCTTGTAAATCTTGCTTAAACTCATTTTCTTGACTTTTTATTTTTTCCGCAAATTCTAAATGTTGAGAAATTTTAACTTGCAACTGAGACCTTTCAAACACAAGTCTTTGTACTTCCCTTTCAGCGTCAGCCTTTTTAAATTTAAATTCTAAAATTTGAGATTTGTAGTCTTCGCATTTTTTGGTGACAATCTCCAGTTTCAACTTCGTATTGTCTAGCTGTGGCAAAATTTGCAAAAGCTCTTTTTCATATTTTTGTTTTTCGTCTTGGTTTCTTTGGATTTTCTCTTGGGCTCTAGTACGGATATTTTGTAAATAAGAAATTTGTTTTACATTGTCCTTACTCACAACCGAGCCTTTTGTTAGGAATTTCTTGAAACTAAAATCAATCTCTTTTACACTTTCTTTTATTAACCCCAAGCCATTGGTTTGAGATATTTTTTCCAGACTTGAGTCTATGATGTCGCGAGTTGCGTTTAAGTCTTTTTCACTGAAGATAATATCATTACCGATGCTACCAATATTTCTTTTTTCACTTTCCACTTCTGTCACTTCTTGCAAATATCTTGACTGCTCTAGAGACAAATACTCTAAATTATTTTTCAAACTTCCTACTTTATTTTCATATTGCCTAAATTCATTTTGTACATGCACAAAAATCCGGTTTTCTTTTTCAAATTCATTTTCCAAAAAAGCCACATCGTGACTACCATCTTTGTAAAGACTTTTCTCTTTTTGCAAAATCTGCTCCCCTAAAGTATTTAAAGAGTACTGTAGATCTGAAATATTTTCTAAAGAATTTAACTCTTTTTTGGATGTTTCAAAAATAAGATTCTTATATGAAAGAAAGGTTTGAGCTTTCTCTGTTAGCTCGGTTCTGAATTCTTGACTTCTTTTTATTTTCTCAACCTGTTTTGCCAAAACAGTTAGCTCTGGCATCATTTCTTTTCGGCTTACTGTAGCTTCGCGAATATTTTCTTTAGTTTTTTCAGTTTTCTTTTCTGCTTCATTTATCCGTGAGTGGTAAATCTTCAAACCCAGAGCATCTTCTATTAACGTTTTTCTTTCTAAGGTATTTGCCTGTAAAACTCTATCTGCCTCACCCTGAGAGATGTGCCAAGAACTTTTATTACCAAGATGGATGTAAAGCAAAAATTCCTGCAAATCTTTGTTGCGTATTTCTACTCCGTTCATCTCTATGGCAGACTTTCCATCTGCAAATATACTACGAGATATTGTCACTACATCTTTTTCTAAGGCATTTTTAATAAATATATTTTCAGTAGTATTTATTTTAACTAGGCTTGCATTATTTGTACTTTTAACAAATTCTATAGTTACAACCGCTTTACTGCTTTTTGCCGTGTTGCCGCGAAAGAGCATGTCAGTCGCGTCTTTGCCACGCATGCTTTTTGTCGACTGTTCTCCCAGTACGAAACGTATAGCATCGGTAATATTGCTTTTTCCACTACCGTTTGGTCCTACGATGCCGGTTATTTTTGTGTCAAAAGTAAAAACACTTTTTTCATAAAAACTTTTAAAACCTTGGATTGTAAGTTTACTTATGTCCATTTATTATTTATAGTTTAATATATATTCATTTTTCTGTATGTATTGACTTATACAAGATTTTTATTGTATAATGCGGAAACAGCAGATCCCCTGTTGTGTGTTACAGGAGAGCCAAAATGGCCAACATTTTGTTTGCAATCTGGGCTTTGGGTTATTTACCTGCAATGTTCTGGTGGATAAAAAGAGAGTGGGGCAAGCATACTACAATGTTCCAAACAGTGTTCGACCTTTTTTTCCTCACTTTCGTCGGAGCTTTTACTGCAGTAGTTTGGCCTGTGTGGCCGGTTTGGTGGGCTTTAATAAAAGTCGGAAACAAAAAACTCCGATAACATTAAAGTTCAGACAAAGTAAAATAGGCTGTTGCTCGCCAGAGCAACAGCCTATTATTTTATTAGAAACTTTTACCACCCCTTATTTTTAAGGGCATTTTGGGCAGCTACTTGTTCGGCTTCTTGCTTACTTTTACCGTCCCCCTCGGCTACTAGTTCGGACCCGAAATAAATAGCTACAATAAATTTCTTGTCATGATCAGGACCAGTCTCTTTCATGACTCTATATTTTGGGGTAAGACTGTAAATTGATTGAGACTTTTCTTGAACTTTACTTTTTGCATCTTTCAAAAGACCTCTTTTTACCACTTCGTCTGTTTTACTCAACAAAGTTTTTTTAATAAACTCATCCGCCTTTGCGAAACCTTGTTCCATATATATTGCCCCAATAACAGCTTCGTATGCATCGGCTAAAATAGATTGTCTAGCACGACCCACGTCTTTGGCCTCACCTTTAGACAAAAATAAATACTCGTTCATCTCTAGTTCTAAGGCAATTTCTGACAGAGTCACAGCGTTTACAAGAGCTGCACGATGAGCTGTCAGGTCACCTTCATTTTTGTTTTTAAATTTATTAAAAAGAAAATCGGTTACAGACAACTCTAAAACCGCATCACCCAAAAACTCTAGTCTTTCATTGTGCTCTAAACCTGTCTTACTGTTTTCGTTTATAAAACTTCTATGCACAAAAGCATTTTCTAAAAGCTTTATATCTTTAAACTCTACACCTATCCTCTCCTCAAATTCTTTAAAGTTTTTCTTCATTTTTTTCTTCTTTATTATTTTCCAAATCATTAAATATATTTCCTAAAACACCATTGATGAACTTACGAGATGTCTCACCACCAAAAGCTTTGGCAGCTTCTATGGCTTCGTTGATAGCTACTTTTTTTGGAGTACCTATCTCCTCTCCAAACAGCAATTCATAAATACCTAAACGTAAAATATTTCTGTTTACTGTATCTATTTTTTCTATTCCCCACTCAGGTGCTGCCTTTACTAACACTTGGTCCAGGACCTCTTTTTTGGCTAGAACACCCAAAGCTAGTTTTTCAGCAAACTCTGGGACTTCTTTGTTTTCTTCCAAAGTCAAAAGGTCATAGTCCTCTACCTGCAAACACTGTTCATTAAAATTTCGCCTCAAGATACTTTTAATACTTTCTAAGTTGAATTCATTGCGAAAATCACATTCAAAGAGCGTCTGTATTACGATACTACGTAAATCATATCTTGAAGCCATATTTTAAAAGAAACACCAAAAACTATTGAGTTTTCTTGGCTTTTATTTTCAACACTTGTTTACCTTTGTACATACCACAGGCATCACACATTTTGTGACTTTGTACAAAAGCAGAACATTCTTTACACACTGTTAAATTTTTCGCTTCTAGAGCGTGGTGACTACGACGATTTCTCGTGTGTCCCTTTGTATGTCTCATTCTTACTACCATGAAAACAATTATAGCACATAATTTGGTTTGCGTAAATATTTATACACAACAGTGATTAGTATATGATTTATGTTTGTAATTATGTTAGAATCTGCTGATGTTTGGAAACTCAAAATCAACAAGAAAAATAGACTGGGACAAGGACTTTCCTATTTTAAAAATAGACAAAAAAGATTTTTATAAATACCCACTGCTAAAGAAACTAAATGAAATTGCTGACCCACCAAAACAAATTTATTATCGAGGTACTTTTCCTGGGGAACAATACAAATTTTTAGCTGTCGTTGGATCTAGATCTGTCACCAACTATGGCAAAGACGCCTTGAAATTTTTAATTGAGGGATTGGCAGGTTTTAATGTTTGCATTATCTCTGGTCTTGCTATGGGTATAGACAGTGAGGCGCATAAACAAGCTTTGAAAAATAACTTGCCCACCATCTCAGTTCCGGGCTCTGGCATCTCTCCTGAGATTCTGTATCCAAAACTAAATCAACAATTGGCAGAAGATATACTTCTTAGTGGTGGACTACTCATGAATGAGTTTGAGCCAGACTTTAAGTCTACTCTTTGGTCTTTCCCCGCCCGAAACCGAGTCATGGCAGCCATATCGGACGCAGTGTTGATAGTAGAAGCAGGTGAGAAGTCCGGCACTCTCATCACAGCTCGCCTCGCCATGGAGTACAACAAAGATGTAATGTGTGTGCCGGGACAGATTTTTTCTAAAAATTCTTATGGTACAAACCATCTTATTTCTGAGGGAGCAAAAATCGTCACTAAACCAGAAGACATTTTAGAAGAACTAAAAATTAAAATTCCAGATACAAAACTAGTTCTAAGTAAAAGAATAAGTTTAGAAAATCTAAACTTGAGTGAGCAAGAAAAGCTGGTTTTGGAAAACCTGAGTAATGAAGAAAAAACTAAAGAAAAAATATCTACAGAAACTGGTCTAGAAATTTCAGATTTGCTGATGGCTTTAACTTTACTGGAGATGAAGAATCTGATAAAAGAAACAGCCGGGTCGGTAAGGAGGGTTTTCTAGTTAAAAAATCTACTTATACTTAC
Organism: bacterium; assembly: GCA_043719155.1. GTDB lineage: Bacteria > Patescibacteriota > Minisyncoccia > Phycocordibacterales > UBA5272 > JBBQKQ01. The sequence continues at coordinate 14,013 of JAYSUJ010000033.1, forward strand.
CTGTTAGTAAATTTGGAACAGGTATTTTTCTTTTGGAGTAAAACGGCATACTGCCAAACAAATGCGAGACAATTGTGGCTATCGGCTTGTTGGCTAAATAAGTCTCCAGTAGACTTGTTTTTTCATCTGCCAGACTTCTAGGCTCAGAACTCAACAGAGCCCTTTTCAACTGTGACAAAGTCGTAGTTTCGTTTATGTCCATAGCAGCCTCAGCACTCAAAAGTTTGTTATCCTGGTTAAACAAACTCAATAAATTTTTAAATAGATGCTTATCAGCATCTTGTTCTCTAAAAACCAAAAGCAAGTAGGAGACAGCTTTCCAGAAGTTTTGATCGGTTTTAAAGTCTGCCTTACTTAGATAGCTCTCCAAATGTGCGAGTAATGCAGGGTTGTATTTTTCAAAAAACTTTAATAAATAAACCAGGGACTCCTCATTTATTTTTGAAAGTACACTTGGTTCCATAATTTTTCTGTTAAAATTATTCTGAGTTTGTAAAGTTTTGTCGAAAACACCTTGCATTAATTCTTCATCTAGGTGTGTATGTCCAAACTCGTGTAGTGCTGCCATTAAAGAATACAAACTTTTTGGTTCTGGTATGGTTACCGTATGCAGACCAGTTTCTTCCAGCTTTAAACCAAAAACATCAAAGAGTGGGTTTTGAGAAATAACCACTTTGGCATTTTTGGCAAATTTTAATAGGTCCACCTTTTCAAAACCAGTATCAACTTCTAGTTTAATAACACTTATTCTGTCTTGACTCGCAGGCAGACCTTGTATCACAAAATCTGTTTCACCTTTCAAGAATATAGCTGACACCTTCAAAGATTGATTTTTGTTTACTTTTATTTCATAATCTTTTGAGATTCTTACACCTTCTTTTACGTCCTTTAGTTCATTGTGAATATCAGAATCAAAAACATACTTTAATGCAGGATTGTAGGCCAGGAAGAAAAGTGGACAGATGGTTGCTGACCAGTTAAATAAGGTTTCAATAGTTACTGCTGTCTCTGGACTTATCCCAATCTTTTCAAGCATAGTTAGAATGATATTTTATAATATTTTTTCTTCCCCACCCGCAACAAAAATTCGCTTTTATTTTCAGCTTTAATTTTTTGTAAATCTAAAGTTTGTTCTTTGTGCGAAATGTCGTCTACATATATTGCCCCACTTTCCAACATTTCCCGCACTTCTCTTTTGGATTTTAAAATTTCTTTTGCCACTAAAAACTCAACTAAATTTAAATTGTTTTCTGAAATAAATTCTGGTGTAGCAGTAAAGTTTTTCAAATTTTCTAGTTTCACTTTTGCACCTCCAAAAAGCTGTTCAGCTGTTTCTTTAGCTTTGTTTGCTTCCTCTTCGCCATGCACCAGTTTGGTCACATGAAATGCTAAATATTTTTGTATTAATCTTTTACTTTTATCCAGTTCAGAATCACCAAGTAACACGTCATACTTCTCCGGTAAAATGTCTGTGTAGATTTTCACATATTCTTTTGAACCTTCGTCGTCGCAGTTGATCCAAAATTGGTAAAAATCAAACACGTTGGTTTTACTGGAGTCCAACCAAATAGCCCCATCCTCACTTTTACCAAACTTTTTACCAGTGGCTTTGTTTACTATAAGTGGATTGGTCAAAACGTGTACCTCCTTTTCTCTTTTTTTACGAATAAGCTCTACCCCAGCGATACAGTTGGTCCATTGGTCGGCACCACAAAGCTGCAAAGTACAGTTGTATTTATCAAACAACACTAAAAAGTCATAGGCTTGCAAAAGTGAATACGAGAACTCGGTGTAAGAGATGCCGGCTTTACCTTCTCCAATTCTGTTGGCAACTATATCTTTTTTTATCATCTCACCCACGTTAAAATTCTTCCCAATGTCACGTAAAAAGTCAAGAATGTCTACACCTTTAGTCCAGTCAATGTTATTTACTAGGGTAAAATTGTACTTACCATAAATCTTTTGTATTTGTTTTTTGGCACATTCTACATTGTGGCGAATAGTCTCTTCGGCTTGAAGGTTTCTCTCCTTGTCTTTACCTCCAGCGTCACCCACCAAGCTTGTCGCCCCACCAGCTAAAACTATGGCTTTGTGTCCATGGCGTAAAAAGCACAGGTCTATCATCATGCTCGCCAAGTTGCCTATAGTTTGCGAGTCGGCAGAGGCGTCGAAACCGTGGTAAACAGTGAGTTTGTTTTCGTCTATGTATTTTATATCTTTAAAAGTTGTTTGGTAAATGAGACCTCGCCAAGTCAACTCTTCACTTAGGGTTAATTGCTTTTTCATATATCTATTTTAGCAGAAAAAAAAGATTATGTTAAACTCCTACTATGTCAATACCAGAAAGACCAAGACCTTCAGGTCAAAGAGTAGATTTCATAAAGGATATTTTAGGTATAAATAGAGATAAACAGGTTGAATTTTTGGATTCGGGTCCTTTCAAAGGGTGCACACTCTTAACCCAAATTGGGTAATTAAGGACATAGATTGGAGGATGTTTAGAAATCTAAGAGAACTCGGTGGTGATACAATGTCTGACGACGAAAAAGTAAAAATAATTAAAGAAAAAATTGCAACACATATGCGTTTCCTTTGGGGACTTTTTGGTAATTTAATATATAAACCTAGTCTCTTACTTTGAAACACAAAATGGTTTAACTAGTTCTAATGACCTAACTCATGAAGACTTGTTGTTGCTAGCTTCTAAACACCCAAGCTTGAAAGAAGACTTTGTCAAATTGACAAGTGCATGGAAAAAGCTAGCTAGATATGGACTAAGTCTAGATATTTATTTTGAAATTGCAAACCAGAAGAAAAAGACCCCGAAGTCGCTATGAGAAGCGCCAATCAGGGTCGACAATCCGTGCAACATTTATGGCCGTCAAACCATAAACATTGTCGCGCACACGGACCGGAGAGATAAACGTGGTTGCCACTACGTTTTCTCATCTAGCAAAAATTGAATTTTACTATTTATATAATAAAACAAATTTGTAATTATGCAAATTTACTTACTTTCAGAAATGATGTCTTGGTCAAGTTTATTTTCTAAATCTACTAAAGTTTGTAAAAACTTTTTACGCACCTCACTTGTCAGTTCATTTCCATTTTGTATAGTTTTATATAAATCCCAACTGTCTCCACCCACCAAATATTCCAAATTGACCAATTGCCTGTAAGACTGGGTTGCGGTTTCGAAATCTTGTATATCCATAGTGGCCAATGCCCTACCTATGAAATGCGACAAACCTTGTACATAAGCCATTTCTCTATCGTGTTGATGAGCTGTTTTTTCTATAACTTTGAGTTTTAAAACTTCACTTAAAAAAGTTCTAATTTCTAAATACCTATTTTCATCTAGATTGACATTGGTTAAAACTATGGGTAAATTTTCTATGCCATTTTTCCCAGATTGAGGGCCAAAAATTGGGTGGGTTCCTAAAATTGGATTGTTTAAAAAGTATTGTTTCATGATTCTTAGTGGCTCTACTTTTACACTTGTCACGTCTATCAAAATGGTTTTTTCTAAAATTTTGTCTTGGATTTTTCTACATGTTTCCTCGAGGCCTGCTAGAGGTATAGAGAAAATTAAATAGTCTAGAGTTTCTAATTTGTCCGTACTTTCTAAATGTTCAAACTCTCCACTACGGCTAAAAATTATGACTTCGAAATATTTTTCTAAAATCGGTTTTATGAATTTTGTAAAGTTACCCCAACCTATTATTCCCACTTTTATTTTTTTTGTTTGCATGTTTATTTCTCATCTATAAATACATCTTTCTCACTTCTAACTCCCTTTTCCCAAAGTGTAATAAAATTTTTAAAAAAGTCGTCCAACATTGGATATAGCTCAAAGTATTTTTTACTTTTTAAGTAAAATGCATTCATGTCTACAATGCTCATGTTCACTTGCTTGTCTGTAGTTTCCATGTCTACAATGTAAAGTAAAGCCTCCATTATATCTATAGCTTTCAGAAAAGATGTCGGCCCAACTTCTAAAACTTCTGCGTTCTTTTCTTCTTCATATTTATGTAAGGTATCATAAACTCTTTGATGCAAATCACCTTTTCTGGGGACATAGTTTTTCCTTAATGTATCAATGCTGTCTATTTCTGCTTGGCTATCTGCAGTTGTCTTGTTTTGGGTTTTTTTGTCACCTCTTAAGATTTCGCCGAAGTCATGCACAAGAGATAAGAATGAAAGCGACGCAACATCAGTCAATTTGCTTATATCCTTTTGTCTTTCATCGGTCATCACAGCTCTTAGGAAATAAGATATTAAAACTCTGATAAAAAAGGTATGCTCTGGAACAGTGTCTGTATGTACATAAGTTTCTTTAGGGCTGATGCCATATCTCTTAATCCTTTTAATTCTCAGCAAGAAGCTGAATGACAGGATTTCGTTTGTAATACCAGCATCATGTCTAACTTCTTTTTTACCAAACAAACTTAAATATTCGTTCAGGTTGACAGAGTCGGGTAAAAAATTTAAGATTAAAATTCTTGCTAGTCTTTCATTTGCGTCGGCTGTTTTCATAAACTCTGGCTCTGTAAATTGAGTTGTTAAATGTGGCTCGATATAAATTTTCTCAGCAACTTTTTCTTTAAAAACCAGCAAACAAAGGTCTGTGTACATTTCTAAAAGTCTAGGGAAATCAACTATAAATTCTAGATAACTCGCATCAAAAACCCTTTTGGTTAAGTTAGAATTTTCAAAAACTTTTTGTTTACTTTCATTACTTTTATTAGCTAAAAAAAGTAACTGAGAAATGCCCTTACATGCTTTTACCATTCTTGCAAAACGTTTCTCTCTATCTGATAATAATTCTTTTGGTAAGTCTCCATTTACTCGAAGTGAAGCTTTGTATTGCAAATATCTTCGCCAAAGTACTTCCCTATAGCCAACCTTCGATGGTAAAAGGTTTATAAAAGCTGCGACGGCTTTTACTTCTTTAGCTTGTTCTAAATTTTTCATGTGTACCTCTGGAATAGTCCTGACTTCTACTAGGTCACCTAAGTCGCTACTAAACAGTAGCTCAAAAAAAATCTGGTCACTACCATTCTCCAACAAACTTTCATCAAAAGCTTTCAGGTACTCAAATAAACATAAACTTAAAAATCCTTTGTCACCATTTGTAAAATTTAGGTCTTCATTTTTCCTATCTAATTCACCTCTTTTTTCATCTTTATACCTAAGTCTGTTCGTAAAAAAAGACAGGTAAATTAACCCCATAAGATCTTTATAGTCACTCTGTTCCTCTTCCAAGCTATTATACGGTACACGGTGGGTTGGTATGTCAGTTTCTTTATGAAGTCTTTCAAGTTTTTGCATATGAAAGATTATAGCAAATTTTTACTATTACTACATCGAGTCTACAATTTCTCTCGCTAGCTTTTCACTGTACTTAGCAAAAGTTTGCACGCCGTCTGTACCAAAGTGAGTGGCTGGACCGATACAAGCAAGACCTGACCCAACTAGTCTATAGCCACTTTCATCAGTTTCCAAAACATCTAAATGTTGGTTTATTTTGACTAGTTGTTTTTCCTTTAAATCTGAAATTAGACTAGAGTTGTGTCGCCCATGTCCTGTCGCATTAACAATACAGTCCACCATATATTCTTTTCCGTCAGAAAAAATCATAAAAGTCTTGTCTTTATTCCTTTTAATATCTCTCGCAAAAACATTTTGCGGAATGCATTCGTATTTATATGAGTCTAGTAGTTTACTGGCAACATGTGAGGTTGGGCCGCCCAACCTTTTAAGCTTCTGAAAAAAGTCTGACTTTCTAAATTCGGTTGCTACTTCTAAACTCAAGTTTTTCAAAATTTTAGCAGAATTATTAACTATATTGAATGCTACCCAAGTGTCTGGTCCCACTTCATTTTCTCTTGATACTTTAAAAACAATGTCCATTTCACTTTGAATTTCTAAGATAGTCGTTTGCGTGTTAAATTTATATAATTTTTCTAAATCTACACCTTTTAACAAATGCTCATTAAAAATATCTCTAATCTCTAATTGCTTATCAGCTGTCGCTCCAAAAATATAAAACTCAGTAGTCTTTGGTTTCAAACCACTAGCGATTACGAAATCATATAGAGCAGCAGAGGAGCCAAAGATTGCTACTTTTATTTTTTCTTTTTTAATACTTGGTTCATTTTCCAAGTGATGCAGTGGGTAAAGATGATGGATATAACCATCACCGATAAACTGGTGCAACTCTTTAAAATTGTTATTTGGACCATAACCTACCGTCAAAACAATATCTTTCGCATTTAAATCTTCTAAGTCAGGATGCAATGCTTCTCCAGAGTCAGATAAAAGAGCGTATGTATTTTTCGTGCCTTCACTTTTAAGTAAAGATATTTTTTCTATATGCTTTTTTATCTTTCCACCCAATATGTTTATCTCTTTCAGACTTTTGTCTAGCTCTGACTTTAAAAAAACTTGAAAGTCTTGTCGCTTGTCTATGCTTAAAATATCATTTGATTTGCCTGCCTCGCACATGTATTGATGAAAGCGGTCAGGCTGCCAAGGAGACATCTCATTTCTCAGGGTGTTTAAAATATGTTCATCCGAACATTCTCCAAAAGCTATCCCACCGTAGCCGAACTCTTTCTTGTCTATCAAGTGGAAAGTCACATCTTCCAAATTTACCCTTTTTTCTTTTGCAAATTTTGAAATATAAATCATCAAAACTGAGCCTGTTGCGCCACCTCCAACAATTGCAATGTTTCTACTGGTATTTTTAGTTTTTTTTGACATCAAAATACTATAGCAAAATTAGTCATTTGTTTCAAACAAAAAATCTTCATTTTTCATAATTATAAGAACTTCATTTATTGTGTTTTCCAGTTCGCCTTCTTTGTTATTGATTCTATAATCATAAAAAGGTAAATCTTCTTCCATTTCTCTTTTTGTGTGGTTAAGTCTCTCTTGCCATTCTTTGTCTGTTATGTGTGCTCTACTACGAATTCTCTTCTCCATTATAATATCACTTTCCGGTAAAATGAAAATAGTTGTTGCATTATAATTCTTTTTCAGAATTTTTGCCCCAACAATCTGTATATCACCGATCACTAAATCGTTTTTTTCAACCAAGTCTATTAATTTATCACGTAGTATTCCGTACCATACACCAGTTTCTTCTCTGTAATACTCTCCAAATACTTTGTTATTCTCAAGATTTACTTTAAACTCGGAGTCATCAACGAAAAAGTAGTCTACACCATCAACTTCACCTTCCCTGGGTTTTCTTGTTGTGCTTGTTATTAAATCCGCAGCTTTTTTAACTCTATTTAAAACACCATTTATCACAGCGTTTTTACCAGTACCAGCTGGACCAGCAATAATTAATATTTTTTTTTTCATTGTATGATGTAGCAGAGTAAAAATTCTGCTGTCAAGTAATTTTAAAACTTTTGTGTCCCATAATTTATTTTCTTTGCACCAATTATACCAGCAATTAGAGTATTTGGTAAGTATTTTACATCCGCAACATTCACAAAGTTCACATATTCACTAATTTATTCTAACTACTGGGTCCTGATACCATTCATTAGATACTAATCTCTCAACAGTCGTTACATCACCGTTTATTTCAAAACCGTATTTTTCAGCAAATTTACCCAAATATTCATTTACTTGTTTATTTAAATCTTGCGATTGACCTCTGTAATAGATTGGGTGTCTTACTATTTTTTTGTGTCTATCTATTGCAACCAACACTCTTCCTACAATAGTTCCATCTGGGTTTTTAAGCCAAAATACACACTTGTTTATTTCCATTGCATTTACAAACGAGGACCAATAATTTATACCATCGGCAGACAAGCAACTCCCATTTACAACTGAACCCATACTCAGTATTTTTACAGGGTCGGTCTCTCTTTCAATAACAATTTTGTTTCCCACCGCTACACTTTCTTCTTTTTCTTCCAAAACAACTTTTAGTGCTTCAATTTGTGTAATAAAATCTTTCCAATCATTTGTCTTCCATAACTTCTCATATTTTTTATCTTTCTGTAAAACTTCTTGAAGTTCGAAAATTTCTGCTTCTGTCATTTTTGGATTTGTTTCTACACCCATCCTTGTTGCAATGTTAAAAATTTCCTTTCTAAAATTTCTAACTCTATCTTGCTTGTTACTTTTATATTCACCACTTAATAAAATATCTTGTTTGTTTGGACCTAAAAAGTCTTCTAACAATTCAGGTTTGATATTTCTTGTTAGCCAATCAGTGTTTGGTTTAAATAGACCATAAGATTTACTTCTATCTTCTAAATACTTACTCAAAAACAATTTAGTGTTACTTGCTAATAGTGTTTTTCTGCTGTCGTCTTTTAATCTTTCATACATTTCAAATGCTCTTAAAAAATACTCATCATCTATGAGGTTATCAACATTTTTTACACCAGAAAATTCTAGTTTAATTTTTTGCCTAAACTCTCTATGTAAAACTTTTGTAAAATATTCTAATGTCGCTTTTGCAAAAATTCCAGCCACTTCCTTTTTTAAAGTATCAAAATGAACCTTGTTTTTCGTCGCAAGTTGTAGTCTCGCTAGGAGTCTCTCAAATTTCCCTTGACCCATAATTCCACGCATAGACTGACCAAATATCTTAAAATAATGGCTCAACTCTTCTGCTGACATTTTATCTATTTTTTTGAAGAAACTATAGAAGGCACTAGGGATTTGTATTCCAGTTCTGTGTGCTTGGTTTAGTTTTTTAATACAGGTTAGAAATAAGTTAGGGCAAAAATCAAAAACTTGCCTCAAAGTATCTTTTGAATTTTTATTAACCACCTTATCCTTCCATTTCCAGTAATATTCTTTGTTTTCTTTTGAACTTGCTACATATTTCAAATACTTTGTCATCAATGCTTCTGATTGTTCCCAACTCTCAAATTTATATCCAAAATCCAAAAAGAATTGTAGTGCAGGTAAATCATCTTTATACTTTTCAAAAAACCTGATTTTTATATAAACGTTTTCTTTGTTGGTTATCCCAAAAAATGCAGTGGCACCCCAGTGAGAAAATAAAAATTTATCTATCGACTCCCAATCCTCTAACTCTTTCACTCTATCCAAAAATTCTAAAGAAATTTCCTCCCAAGCATTATATTCTCTACTATTATAAATTAGTTTTCCAAAAATTTCCGGGAGACGTTTCAAAATATTTGTATACGCAACTATATCTGTCCATTTCCTTAACGGTGTTTTAGGTGAGAAATTGACAATAATTCGTTTTAGAAATGTAAGTTTATCGTCAGAATTTTCGTATTCACCACGCACTGGTCCTTCTTGTAGTAATGTATTAACAATTTGAATATTGCACCTTTGTTTTTCACCGAAAACTAACCCAAGAAAAGACTCCAGGAGTCTGGGATTAAAGTTCTCTAGGTCTCCTTTATATAAAGCGTAAATCAAGTTACTAAAGTCTGCGTCAAATTCCACATAACCCTCTACGCTTCTTTTTTCATTGAGATTATTTCTTTTATAAGTTGAGAGAATTTGCTCCGCTATTTTAACTGCATCTTCTTGCAAAAGAAGATTACCCACTGCACAAAGAATGTGTTGATGTTTGGTTATTAAACCGAACCTTTCAGGTTTTTCACCGTAGCCCCCAAAAACATTACTTACCTCATAAAAATTCTTTACAGCCAATTTTAATTTATCTGATGGAAAATCTATAAACCTTAAAATACATAAATCAAACCACGGCTTAGAAGTCGCCATTCTATACCAATCTAAACTTTCTTCTGTAGCAAAAAATTCTATAATCCCATTGCTTATAGCATCTGCAATTTTAAACATTTCAGCAAGGGTTTTATCTGTGCGATTTTTATGTAGTATAGAAAGAGTGTCAAAGAAAAACCTTTCCATCGAAAATATTGGACTTGTAGAGCCTTTTCCGATTCCTTTTTCTCTACAGAGCCTGTCAAATCCCACATATCTCTCACTCAATCTTTTTGCAAATTCATATCCTTCGTCTGTTAAAAAATACTCTGCAACATCTGATTTGTATTTGCTATGAAAATCAGCAACATCTCTCCACGCTGGAAGTATTTCTTTTAACCTCCACGGTAATTTATCAGGACCAGTAAAACTTTGTTTGGCATTTCTGCCGACAAATTCATCAAAACCCATTCTCATCAGAGTAGATTTTCGTAATTCAATTTTTCCTTTGTTTTTTATACTCTCCAAAACAGTTTTTATCATCGTTAAAGTTTACCACATTTTTTAGTCAAATTTGCTATAATGTTCACAACATTCACAATGTTCACAGAAAGACCAATATGAAATCGCTTGAGATATTAGAAGAAGCCAGAAAAATTATAGAAAAAAATTTAAGCACATTAGCAATTAAAGAAAATTTTGATTTTGTTCGTCAAGAGTTCCCAGACCGTTGTTCCTTTGAAGAGTTGGTAACTCTTATTGAAGAATCTGATGAAGAAACTGGAGAAAAAATTGTTGCTGAAAGTTTACACTTTTTTCTCGACACAAGAGGTTTCAACTATGATTTAAAAAAGTTTTTTTATTTTTATTTAGAAATTTCAAAACTACTCTCTACTTTTGGCTATAATTTAATCCATTTAAGTGTAAATGCATTTCAAATAAAAACACCAACAGAAATTGAAAAGGAAAAAAAAGATTATGACCCAATTACCCATTGGACAAATATTGAAATTGAAAAACAAAAATCTGACTTAAGATATGCAAATAAAAATCAGGACTTATTGATTAAAATACTAAACGAAATTGAAGGTATGGGTGAAGAAATAAGTAGGTGTTTTGCAAATGGCACTCTGCCAAACCTGGAAATGGAGAATACATACAAGAGACACTTTTCTTTGGTTCGTAAAGGTTTTATGATGTTAGATTTTGGTATGCATCAACTCCATTATAATTTGTTTACGAATCATCTAAATTTTGTTAGTTTATATTCATTGAAAGAAGATTGGGAAGGGAAATATACAATCACATTCAATGAAGAAAACGTTAAGGCGGAAATAAATAAATAGGACCTACGCACCCATCGCTAATTTTGTCCCAACTCTTGAAAGTTGGGCTTTTTGTTCATACCAGGTGATGTGGTCTCTCAATCTAGTATACTCC
>JAYSUJ010000034.1:0-25001 GCA_043719155.1 bacterium
ATAGTGGTATTTTACAATACCGGTTTGCTAGTGCCCTCTAAGGAGCAAGCTCCCTAGAAACCCACTAGTGCTAGTTGCATTTCAAACTAGAATTTTAGATAAAAGAAGTGACTTACAAAGTAAGATAAAAGAAGTTCTAAATTTTTCTGGACCAGTTTTGGTAGAAGTGATATGTAAAAAACAAGATAAAGTGTTCCCGATTGTACCGGCGGGTGCTGGAATTGACGAAATGATTTTAGAATAGGAAAATGGTACAATGTAAACATAAATAAAAATGTTAATAGATGGGAAAAAAATAAGCCAAGAAATGGGCGATAAAATGTTTGTAAAAAATGCCTCAATAAGTACAAAGTTAAGTTTGGGTATTTTATGTGTAGGTAAGGATAAGGCAAGTTTAAGTTTTATTAATGTAAAGAAAAGATTTGGTGAGAAATATGGTTTTTCTGTGAATTTACTAAATTTAGATGAAAATTCAGGTTTGACGAAAATAAAAAAAGCTCTGCTTTGTCTGCAATCTGAAAATGATGCAGTACTGGTGCAACTGCCGCTTCCTATAAGTTTGAGGGAACATACGGATGAGGTCCTGTCTTTAATAGAAAAAAATAAAGATGTAGATGGGCTTAATAATGGGAATTTTGAAGCACCTATAGTTTTGGCTTTAGAAAATATTATTAATTTTGTGGAAAAAAATTCTCAAATTAAATTTTCTGAAAAAAAAATTTGCATTATTGGCCTAGGGCAAGTCGTGGGCATGCCTATAAAAAAATATTTAGAAAATAAAAAATATATAGTAGATGTTATAAAAAAAGGTGAATTGGAGAAAATAAAAAAATATGAAGTTGTTATTTCTGGTGTAGGTTCTGCAAATTTAATAAAAGCAGAGGACATCTCTAGTCGGTCTATTTTGATAGATTATGGATGTTCGTATGTTTTAGATGAGTTTGGGAATGAAAAAATATTTGGCGATTTTGACGCAAGCTGTTTTAGTAAATCAGTTTTTTACACTCCTGTACCTGGGTGTATGGGGCCACTTGTCGTTGCTAATATCTTTAAGAATATTTTAAATAAAAAATAATTATGGTATAAGTTTCAAATTTTATTAATAATTGTGTTCAGATTTTTCAAGTTTTTGATTATTAATTAAATTTAAAATAAATATATTATATTATGCGAACACGTTTTTTTGTGGAAATTTTAAAAGAGATATGTAAGCAAGAGGGTTTAATTTTAGAGGTATTTTCTCACGGGTGGTTACTTAAAATTACAGATCCAAAAATAGGGAGTTATACATGGACAGAGGGTTATAATTTTAATTTGAATTCGGCTGCAGCGTATCTCACATTGTACGATAAAGTTCTAACTTCGACTATTTTGTTAGATGCTGGTATAGATTGTATAGAGCATTTTCTGGTCATGAAAGGTGAGTTTAGAGAAGAGTTACAGTTTGAAAAAACTTGGGAGCAAGATGTGTATGAAATACTTAAAAAAACTGGGCTGCCAGTTGTGGTAAAGCCAACAAGTGGAAGCAGAGGGTTAAATGTGTGTCTTTCCAGTACTGGTCAAGATGTTTTAAATTTGGTTAGTTTCATGCAAAGTAGAGTGAGTGTGGCAATTTGTAAATATTATGAAAGTGAATTCGAATATAGATTTTACATGTTAGATGGTAAAATTTTAATTTGTTACAAAAAAATTAAGAATAAATATGATTGGAAACATAATCTGTCTTTAACAGCACATGCAGAAATTATAAATTTTGATAATTTTGCAAACTATCATGAACTTGAAAAACTTGCTAGACAGGCTTTTATGGCACTTGGTTTAAGGGCAGGGGCAATAGATATTTTAGAGACCAAAGAGGGCTTTAAAGTTTTGGAAGTTAACAATGGCATAATGATGGACAAATTTGCGAGTTTTAGTTCTGAAAATTATCAACTTGCCAAAGAGATACATAGAAAAATGTTGCATGCATCAACTTGGGTAAAATTAATAAATTAAAATATGAATAAAATATTTATAGAAAATTATGCAGTAATATCCAAACATGGATATTACAAAGAAGAGCATTTTAAGCCTCAAAAATTTATAGTGAGTGTCTGGTGTGATGTGAGTGAAAACAGCAGCGGAGAAAGTGACGATTTGCAACAAACTTTTAACTACGAAGAAATAAGAAATGTTGTCAAAAAAATAATTTTGGGCTCACATCAAAAGTTGCTAGAAAAGCTAGCTAATGACATGGTTCAGCTTTTACTTAAATTTAAAATTGTAGAAAGAGTTGAGGTGAAAATAACCAAGCCTGACATTTGGGGTGACTGCGAGCCTGGGGTTTGGGTTTCAAAAGTAAGACAAGTATAAAATCCTACTCTTCGTGGAAAGTGAATTCGCCTATCTTTCTCCTAAGGTTTTGATGTTCTGGTAACGCTAGTTTTGGGTCTAAAAGCAAAAGTTTTTTGGCTTCTTCTTTGGCTATTTCAACCAGCTTTCTGTTTTTTATAGCTTCCATGCCAATATCTGAAAGTCCACTTTGGCGATTGCCTATAAGGCTTCCTGCGCCACGCTCGGACAGGTCTACCTCCGCCAACTCAAAACCATTGTTGGTTTTTACTAAAGCCTCAAGTCGCTTTAAGCTGGTTTCGTTTGCACTTTCGGTTACCAAAAAACAGATAGAGTGGTCAGTAGATCTTTCGACACGGCCTCGAAGCTGATGTAGCTGTGCTAGACCAAAAGTATCAGCATTTTCTATGATGATGCAAGTGGCGTTGGGTGCTGAAACACCAACCTCGACCACGGTAGTAGAAATTAAAATATCAATCTCTTCGGCATAAAATTTGGCAATAACTTTTTCTTTTTCCACTTTGCTTTGTCTCCCGTGCAATGTGCCGATTTTAAATTTTAAATCCAACTTAACAAGTAAACTTAAAATTCTTTTTTCTTCAAACTCAACACTACTTTTTTTGTTGGTACTTTCAACTTTCAATTCCTCTTCACTGGCATCTTCTTCTTTTATTCTCGGGGCTATAATGTAGGCCTGTTTACCTGAGTTTAGTTTTTCCAGCAAAACTTCATACATTTTTTCTCGGTCAAACTTGGTGACTATTTTAGTCTCGGCTCTTTTTCTACCCGGTGGCAACTCATCTAAAATAGATAAATCTAGGTCACCGTAAATAGTCAAAGCTAAAGTTCTAGGTATTGGTGTGGCAGACATTGAAAGGAGGTGAGGAATGGGAAGTAACTTTATCTTGTCTTCAAACTCGTCACCAGTAAACTCTCGCAAATCATTCTTGGCTTTTCTCTTGGTATTTTTAAACTCAAGTTTTTCTTTATGTTTTTCGATCATGGCTAAACGTTGTTTTACACCAAACCTGTGTTGCTCGTCTATAATTACCAAACCTAAATACTCAAATAAAATATTTTTATTAAAAAGAGAGTGGGTGCCGATAACGATATTTAGCTTGCCTTCGTCCAAAAGTTTTTTCACGCGAGATTTTGGAGCAGCTGTCCATTTTTCTCTATCTAGTTTTGATGGGAAAATTTTGGCTCCACTGGAAGTGAGTAGGGCGATATTTAAATGGGTAAAGCGGGACAGGATTTTAATGAAAAACTCAAAATGTTGGGAAGCTAAAATTTCAGTCGGGGCAATGTAAGCAACTTGTAAATGTTTGCCATTTTTGACCGGAGTTAGAACTGTAGCCAGACTTGCAGCTAGGGCTAAAATGGTTTTACCACTGCCTACGTCGCCTTCTACAAGACGTGACATGGGTTTGTTTTGTTGCAAGTCAAGTAAAATAGTTTCCAAAACTTTCTCTTGCCCATTTGTCAGTTTAAATGGAAGAATATTTTGTAGTTCTGTTCTAAATTCGTTATTTACATCTACTTTGTGAGCATGGGCATCGGCCCGCAACATTTTTTCCTGTTCACGGTATATTTGCATCACAAAAATTTCTTCAAAAGCAAAATATTTGTTAGTAACTACTTTATCCTCCTCTGTAATAGGGAAATGTTTTCTGATGACAGCATTTTGCCTACTACCTAAATGTATTTTTTCAGAAACACTTTTGGGGATCAGGTCTTCAAGTTTTCTAAATTCTGAACTTCTTAAAGTCTTTTCAATTATTTTTTTTATTTGAAAATTTTTCTCTCCACGAAATGAAGAATAAACTCCGTTTTGTGACTTTTTTTCCTCTGACTGAAAAAGCGTAGAGTCAGCATTGATTGGCAAATTTTTTACTTTCTCTATTTTGGGATTATTTAAAAAAGTATCTCCATTTCTTTCGACCACCTGACCTGTTAAAATTATTTTTTGCTCTGGAAAAAGAGTTTTGGCCACAAAAGGCATGTTCCACCACACAGCTTCCAAGGTACCTGTCTCGTCTTTTATTATGGCTCTGGTAAAAGGTATGCCAGTTTTAAATCCTTTTTTAGATTCGATATCTACCACAATACCGGCGATAGTTACATTGTCTCCAGTTTTTATGTCTGATATTTGTTTACCTCTTGGGGCTTCTTCGTACTTGAAAGGGAAATAGTAAACAAGTTCTTCGAGTGTTTTCATTTTATTTTTAGCTAAAATACTTTTTTCTCTTTCGGTTAAAAAAACCAAAAAATTTAACCCATGTGTTTGCATGGGTTAAATTATAGCAAAATTTAAGAGGAGTTGCTGACTCTAGTTTTCTCCTATTCTTAGTACCCTAACCCACTGATGTACTGCTGCCTCACCTAAAACTGCGTTATCTAAAAGTTTGTAAAATTGGCAAACCAAACAGAAACGAGTTGTGTTTTGAATATTGGAAATACGTGTACGGTCAGTAGTTGCGTCTAAGTTTTGTAGACCTGGAATTGGTCTGGGTGTGGATGTTGTCAGGTCAACGAAACCACAACGAGAAGCTACGCCTGCAATTTTTGGAATAGTCCAAGAAAACTCTACAGAACCATTTGGGTTTATTGTGCTGGCTGTAATGTTAAAATTTTGTATACATGAACTATTTATATTTGAACCAGTTGGTGGTGTGCACGTATTGTTTACTGTTATTCCTTGTACAGGTTGGCCACAAACATTTGTCATGTCGCAGCCAGGTCTGCAAACATTTGCATCCATTACCAAACCAGAGGGACAGGACGAGCAATTTGACTGAGGGGATGCATTGTTGCCACATACACACGTTCCACTTACCATGTTGGCGCCAGCGGGGCAAATATTACAAGCTGTAGGATTGGTAGCCCCGTTGGCACAGCCACAAATATTGTTGTACATACTCAGACCTGTTGGACAGCTTTGGCATTGAGAAGCGGGTGTTGCCCCGTTTGAGCAGACACAAATATTGTTAGTAAGTTGAGAGTTATTTGGGCATTGGTTACAAGCAGGATAGTTTGTGGCTCCATTTTGGCAACCATTTATCTTTTGCCAATTTGACCCATTGCCACAAGCCATGCCGATTATATTTCCAGCACTGTCGCGGGTTGCATTTCCTGTACCCCAAGCACCAGAAAAGAAAGTTAAAAGTTCGTTAAAAGTCTTAAAATGCTCTACCCACCACTCACTTGTTTCACTGTGAGACCAGAGACTGACACATCCGTCTGGGTAACATTTTTCTGCTCTTGCAAAAGCTTGACTGGAGAATATCAAGGAGAGTGTGGTTACAATTATTGCCTTCTTAAGTGTTTTCATAAAATTATTTTGTATTTATTTTAGACTGCATATTTTTAATAATATTGTAAAAAACTTCTTTCTCATTTTTGTTAAGACTTATATCCTTCTTAACAATGTCTGGTAAATTGCCTAAAATGAGTTTGGTATTTTTTGTCTCATCTAAAAAAAGAAATTGGGTAGCAAGTTGCAAATGTGCAAAGGCGAGTTTGGGGTTTAACTCTAGTGCTTTGTCTAGGATCTCAAAAGATTCCTCAATTTGAGAAATTTTCTCAGCTGTAGTCTTTTTAAGTGCAGCACTTTTGAATAAAAATTTCGCTTGAGCTACATATGCTTGAGGGTAAAGGGGGTCGATGATTATAGCTTGGTTGATAAGTTTTGAGAACTCGTCCAAATTTTCGGAGTCAAGTGACTCAGTTATTAAAGCTGCAGAGTAAAAGCCTTCGGCTCGCTGTCTATTGTTCGTATCAGAGTTTGCAACTTTCAAAAAAAGTTTTTTAGCTTCTGAGAATTTATTCTCACTTGTATAAATCTTACCTAATCCTAAGTTTGTTAATGGAAAATCTTTATTTATTTGGTAGGCAAGTTCGTACAGTTTTTTAGCCTCCTTGATGTTGCCTTGTAGTTGTTTAGCGTGACCTTTCTGAGAAATTGCTTGGAAATAATTTGGGTCAATATTGAGTGCCAGATCATAATTTTCATAGGCTTTTTCGTAGTTTTCTTGGATTTCATAGGTATAGCCGAGCAGAGTAAAAGCTACTTTGTTTGCAGAATCAATTTGTAAAGCTTTTAAAACATACTCCCTTGCCTGATTACCAAGTTCTATCTCTTTGTTGGTTAGTGATGCCTCTTGGGCGAGAGTAAGTGATTTACTGAGTAAGAGACTAACGCTTCTACTGTCCTTTTCTAACTCTGCGTCTAAAATGCTATTTGTTTGTTGAAAATTTCCAGAGTTAAAATTCTCTGAAACATTTTCCAAATTTGTCTTGTTTGGTTTTGAGTCCCGAATCTCATTTTTCAGATTTTCTGTGATGCTCTTAAAATTGAGATTTTCTTGGTCTATAGATCTGCTTATATACACTATTGCAACCAAAAGGCAGATAATGATGATGGCTATCAAGCCAGAGTAGATACTTTTAAAATTATTCATATTCTATTATTGTTTTAATTTTCACCAATGCGGATTACTCGTACCCACTGATGTACTGCTGCCTCACCTAAAACTGAGTTATCTAAAAGTTTATAAAACTGACAAACTAGACAGAATCGAGTGGTTGTTTGAATGTTGGAAATACGTATTCTGTCTGTATTAGAGTCGAGGTTTTGAAGCCCAGGGATTGGTCTAGGAGTGGCTGTAGTAAGGTCAACGAAACCACAGCGGGAAGCTACACCTGCAATTTTTGGAATAGTCCAAGAAAATTCAACTGAACCATTTGGGTTTACGGTCGGCCTGTTTGGGGTAAAGCCAACTATACACCCGGGTGTGATGTTGTTGACGGAGCATTCAGAGCTGCATTGCCCTGCCGCATTGAAACCTTGTCCACTTGGACACTGACTACATAGGGGGAAATTAGCAGCTCCGTTTATACACCCAGACCTGCATTGACCAGATATAAAAGCTTGACCAGCTGGGCAGCAAGAAGTTGAACCTTGGGCACAGCTGCATGCGGGAGGGTTGGTAGCCCCGTTTGTACAAATGTTTTCACAGCGACCATTCATGAATATTTGACCAGTTGGACAACAAGAGTAATCACCTTGGGCACAACTACAGGTTGGGGGGTTATTGGCACCATTTGCACAACCTGGGCAAGTATAGTCAACCGGTGTGCAGGCGCCGCCACAAGTTGCGGTCCCGGTTTTTGTGACAGCAACACCGTTGCAGGTGATAGTGGTTGTACATGGGGCAATGTCACTTGGGGCGGGTCCGTCAGGGTATCCACAAGAGGCCGCAACTACTTTCCCAAAACTTTTACCATATGGTGAAAGTGAATTGATGGAAATTTCTGGAGAAATTTTACCTGAGGGTAAATTTACAAAAGTGTGTGCAATGTAAAAGAATAAAATTAGGCAAAAAAAAGCTAAAAAGATTTTAATATTTTTCATATAAAAAGTATACTCTATTTAAATTTACTTTTTACTAATTTATAAGTTTAAAACTTATTTTGTGGAAAAGTTTTACAAAGTTCTATATTTTCCTTTATTGTACTTTCCATTTGCTTTTTTCCAACTTCCCAAAAGTCAGGTGAGTCACCACTGTAGGCCTCACCAAAATTTTTTGTGGTGATTTTTTGTAGCTCCACATCTGCGGTCTCTAAAAACTGCATAGCTTCGCTACATTTTTTTTGGGCAAGGAGAGAGGTGCCGAGCATGTTATTTAGCCACGGGTTATTGTGGGAAATGTTTAGCCCGACCCGAGAAATATTTTCCATTTCCCTATACTTTCCTTGTAGGAAAAAAATCCAGGCCAAATCGTTGTAGCCTGCCCATGCCCCATAAGCACGAACTTTATTTTTAAAATACTCATCATTTTCTATTTCTATATATTTTCTAAAGTCATTTTCTGCGTCTGGGTAAAAAAGTGGGGTGGAAAAACCGTATGACAGGCCTCGGCCGTAATAATATTCTTTTACATTTGGATTTAGTTTTATAGCTTGATTAAAATTGTTTATAGACTCAAAAAGTTGATTTTCCACAAAATAAAGTCGGCCGAGCAAAAAGTGAATTTTTGCTCTATCTTGTAGGGCGGCCTGCGGCCGCCCCAAGGCACTCTCCAAAACCCATATCGCAGCTGCGTTTTGGTGAAAACTTAGAAAAAGTTTCTCCCCAACTTTAGTTAAAATCTCTACTTGAAATTTAAAAAAGGTAAAACCAATAAGTATAGTAAGAAAAATTAAATAGATAAAAAACTTTTTTTTCATTTATGCCAGTTTAACAGAAAAATAAAATTACAAAAGTTTGAGTAAAAGTGGTGATCTAAAAATGTGCTATAATCTGTCAATATGTTTGTAATAGATAATCTTAGGAAACAAGAATTTTTATCTCTAGAAATACAAAAAAACTGCGAATTCATTCTTTCAAATATTGACTTCTCGAATCCAAAAATAAATATTCATATCCAAGGGCAAGGAGTCCAAAAATTGGACTATCCTAGAATGTTTTTTATTTTATGTACGTTAGCAAGAGCTAGCTCGACAGGGCATTTTAAAATTGATAGATCAAAATTTATAAAATTATTTTGGGATTTATACAAACTTGCTGAAGCAGAGAAAATAAAATCAAAGATAGATTTTTCTAATTTTAGATTTGTTGAGTTGTATGGAATGCGAGCTTTGAATTTTCTGAAAGAAGATTTCTCGCAGCTACTTGAATCTTTTAAAAAGGGCAGCTATGAAAATATTTACTCATACCCAGTTACTTCTTATGTGTTTGTAACTACTTTTTTAGAGTGTGAACTAAGAAAAAAATATGAGTATTCAAGTGAGATATTTAATCAATCTATGAAAATATTTGACTACATTACTTATTCAAGTGCTAAAAACAACTTCTTACCTTTTCATTTTGCTGAGTTGAGTCTATGGGAAAATAAATTTGACAAAAATACTGACCTGCTTGCAAGAGATGCAGGTGAAATAATAAGTTCTACTTTTACAACTTACTTAAATAGTCAACCAAGTGCGTCAGGTGTTGCAAAATGTTTAGAACATTTTTCTAGAATTGGGGATCTTGAGAACTATTTTAAAGCTTTTGTTTTTTTAAACTCAAGAAATATACAGAAATATAAAAACTATCTAAATCCAGATTTTTTAAAATTTGAAAATATTTTTACTGAAAATGAAAATTCTCAATATATTTGCTTGGATACAAATGCTCACATTGTCCACTCGTTGATAAATCTTTATGAAAAAACAATTTAAACAATTTATTGTAAACTCAACTTTGGAAATGAGAAGAAACAGGGGTGCAAAATTTATGTTCTATTGTGCAACGCTCGAGTTGCAAATCTTTTACGCAGTCTTGGCAAATGAGGTGATGGGAAACCATAGCAGAGCAGATACTATACTTATATCTGCAGTTATTCAAGACCTAGTCAGAAAAAAAATATTACACCCTGATTGCATTAAGTATCATTTCTACTCTTTTGAGAGTATCACATATCATGACGTTTTTCTAAAAACTACAGATAATAAAATTTTCTCTAGAGGTACGTCCATAGATTTTTCAGAAAGTTATGCGAAAGCTATCGGTGAAGTTTTTGAACGTACTACCATTAGGTTTGGAGATTTAAATAAAGTTAAATATGTAAAAAAAAGTGACTCTAAAAAAGAAAAAGAGTACTTGGATATAAATCTTCTGCCAAAACCAACTTTTGAACAAGTGAATAAGTATTCAAATTTTTTAGTTACAGATGAAGATGTCTTTGCGTTTGTACCGTCAGTAAAGGTTTCTAAAGGTGAAGAGATGTATATACCTGCCCAAGCTGTATTTCTCAGTAATTTTACAGAAAAGAGTGAGAAAATTCTTTTACAGTCAACAACACATGGGGCCGGTGCTGGTTTTTCTAGTGAATCGGCTTTCCGCTCTGGTTTATATGAAATTATTCATAGACATGAATTTTTGAAAGCATGGTATTTTAAAAAATCTCCAAACATCGTAAACTTAGAAACCATTCCAAATGGCTCAGAACTGTTTGGAAAAGTTAAGAATTTTGAAAACAGAGGTTTCAAAATTTTCTGTGCAGACTTCTCTGAGGCAGCTGGTATTCCTACTTTTATTTGTATTTTAGAGAGAATGGGAGCTTGGTACTGCGGAGGATCAACATCTGAAACATCTTTCAACGCTATAAACAGAGCAATTGACGAAGCCTTTTCAACCTATTTATGGACTCAGCAAAAAAGTTTAGATGGCGGCAATAATCTGAATTTAGATTATATTAAAAGTATGAAACCTGATTTTACTGATGATAGTGCGAATGATACAAATAGAGTTCTTCTTTTTGGAAACTCATATTTTATGAAAGATTCCGATAAGTTTTTTTTATCAGGAAAAGTAGTTGATTTCACTGATAAATTTGACAAAAAAGATACTTTTGACTTATGTATTTTTGCAAATGAAAAATTCGGAGATAGTGTGTTTAAATATGACTTTCAAAGTGATGTACTAAATGAGTACAATTATTTTGTTTCTAAAGTTTACATCCCAAACTCTTACTACTTTGCTCTTACTGAAATTTACAGTAGACCTGTGCTGAGCGGTATACAACCTGCCTTTAAACGAATAAATCCATTTCCATAAATATTACATGAATATAAATAGACCAAAGGAAAACATGGGAATGTATTTCCATCAGCTTTCAAAAGATATTAGCATGGGAGGACAAGTCAACATTCCTAAAAACAATTTACTCTATCCACAGAGTTGGCAGAACGTAGAATATAAAGAGTACTTGGGTGCGGAAATCGTTCAGCTTTGTAGTCGAAGTGAGTGTTTTTTGAGCATGGGTTTATCTGAGTCAATACATAATCGTAGGTCAAACAAAAATTTTAAAGAAAGACAGTATTTACTTACAAAATTGGACTTATCTAAAATAATTTACAATAGCGTAGCCGTAAAAGAAGATGGCTCCGATTTTAGAGTCCACCCTTCTGGTGGAGGTATGTATCCACTCGAGTATTATTTCTATATTAAAGATTGTAGAGAGATTAAAAATGGGCTTTATCACTTTAATTTAAAAAAGAACGCTCTGGAACTTATTAGCCAAGTAACTTTTGATTGTTTTGAAAAAAAAATATCCTATGATTGGGCTTTACATGGATCGGTCTATATGTTTATTTCCTCAGTCTTTAACCGTTCAATGAAGAAGTATGGAGAAAGAGGTTACAGAAATATTTTGATAGAAGTGGGGCACGTAGGTCAAAATGTATACTTGACTGCAACAGCTATTGGGTTATCGATTTGTGCTTTGACTGGTGTAGACGATGTATCGATAGAGGAAATAATTGGAATAGATGGGGAGCAAGAATCACTTGTCTATAGCTTTGTGATTGGTTAAGTCTTAAAAAGATAATTTATGATAAATCTAAAAAATTATTTGGAATATGATAACAAAAAAAACAAATTCGGATTACCTCTCACTTTTGTGCAAAAAATTTGGTTTATCTTTTTGGCAAATCATGCCTCAAAAATGCCTTTTTGTAAAAAAGTATTTGTTGATAATAAAAATTTTAAAACTTACTATTGGCAGATTATATCTGACTATCTTTATCTGAAATTTGGAGTTAATATCTATAAGGAAAAAAATTATTTTAGAGGTTTCTTTTTAAGTCACTATGTGGCAATAAAAAATCAAGAATCTGAAGGTTTTGGAGAAGATTTTTTAGAAGAAGAAATGTCGTTTTCACGTGCCGTTGGAGAATTCTTGGAAAGATATTTCCTCTCCGGAGACTTTCTTAAAAATGTTTTTGTAAAAACAAATCATCTAAAAAGACTTTCATTTAAAGAGATTGAGAGTAATGTAAAATTAATTAGTCACTTTCATTGCTTCACAGATGATCAAATGATAAAATTTCCAGAAGTAAAAATATTAGATGAAGATGAGTTTGAAGTTGTAAGGGTAAAAAATTTAATTACAAATAAATTAGTTCACTATCCTGTTGGTCAAATTTTTCGTAGAAACATAGAACCGTTAAATAAGAAAAAAATGTTTAGAACCACGACAAATGGGGCAGCAGGAGGATTCTCTTTAGATGAGGCGACTGTATCTGGTATTTATGAACTTTTAGAGCGTGATGCATTTATGTGCCACTGGCTCTCTAAAAGTGGTCTCACAGAGATTGAATTTCAAAACGGAGACTTTCACACTCTGGATAATTTTAAAAAAAAACTCAGTATGCTTGGGTTTAAAATAAATATTTTTGACACAACCACGGATATTGGTATTTTTTGCTGCGTTTGCATTATAACAAATGAGGCTACCGGTGGGTATGTAGTTGCTGCTGCAAGTAATTTGCATCCTAGGATTGCAATTGAAAAAGCGATTAGAGAGGGTTCGTCATGTGTTCATGTCTTTGAAAATACGGATAACGTTTTACTAAAAAAAGATTACACCCCGTTTATTTCAAACCATATTGACAGAACAGAGAGAATAAATTTATCATCATCTGGCAATTATAGAAATCAGTCGAAGATGCTATTTTTAGGAAAAGTAAATTTTAAAAGTATTGAAGAGAAAATAAGTTCTATTTTCTCAAATAAGTCTGAAGAATTAAAAGCACTTTTAAATATTTTAAATTTAAAAGGAAACAACTATAACAATGTTTATGTATATAACTCTAGTTCTGACATTTTACAAAAACTCAATTTTTTTGTAGTCAAGGTTATTATCCCAAAATTATACCCAATATACCTTGAGGAAAATATGGCTCTGCCAAACTCTGAAAGATTAAGTGACTTCAATTTGTGGAAAAACGGTAAAAAAGATTTTGAAATAAATACTTTTCCCCATCCCTTTCCCTAAATCGGTTGCTATTTATGTCTGTTTTAAATATAATTATATACATGAAATTACAACAAAAAATTCTTTTAATTTTAGCAGGCACTCTGTCGCTAATCTTCTATTTTGTGACAAGTTACAAGGGTACAAATAGTGATAATATAAACTTATTTTCAGATACTGTAAATGCCGACAATATCGGAACACAGGGAACAGTAGATCCAGGTTGTGGCCAAGGTGGTTCAGAAGGTTGTTCACAAGGCTGTGGAGGTCAAGGTATATAAATATGCGAACAATTTATAAAGTAATTATTTTTGCAGTAGTGTCCGGCCTTCTCTTGGGGGCCTTTCTTGGAGGGTATAAGTATTTTTTTTCAGCTCAGTCTAAAAGCAACATCAAGTTAAATTTGACAGAAAAAATTTCAACAGCAAATCCAACAATCGTAAATTCAAAGCTTCCTAGCACATACACACAGCAACAGGGTGTAGAAACTGGGACAATGTATAAAAATATTAACACAGAAATAGCCGGCTATAAAAAAGATTTAGAGTTAAGCAGTCCAAACACCAGTGTGACGCTTACAAAAAGAATGTATCTCTACCGTGCTTTGGGTTCATATGGTGTTGGTGTTAACTCTGTAGACGGTGGTCAGACAGAAATGAGAGAGTCTTTAGAGGGGCACTACAGCCTCTATAAAGCTTTCCCGAGTATTTTTGTTAAAGAAAAAATAAATCTATTGGCTCAAAGGGTTGTAATGTCTGGTCTCCTCAAGTCACTTTATGAAGTTTACACAGAGTCCCCTCTAAACACTATCTATGCCGACACGTCTTGGGCTCAAGAAAGTGCGTATAAAACCTTTTTACTTAAAAGTAAAAGTAACCAGGATTTGGCTTTCCGTCTTTTCTTTAATGAAATTTTCTCAAAGTACATTGTAAATGATGATAGGCTATTGCAAAGTATAAAAATACAAAATTTAGCTAAAATTTTGACAAATCACAGTAATTTACTTACAAGTGTAGACACAAAATATTTTGTAAACCTTTTGGCAGAAGACTTAAAAAAGTATAATGACGCTGTTGAAACTATCTACTTTAAAAACAATAAAGATAACAAAGAGTTGAACCCATTGATAAATTATGTTTTTGCCCTCGACGTTTTGAGTCAATTTGATAAAACTGCTAAAGCAGAAGATGTAAAAAAGAGTTATAGAGAGCTGCTGTTGTTGTTAAAAAAAACTATGACTGGTAAAGAGGGTATTGTTAAATTTAAGGAATTAAATACAAAAATTAATTATCTTGTCTATCTATATAGAACAGATGGTGGAAAATTTAATTCTGAAATGCTCGAGCTTGTTGCTGATATAAAAAAGTTTCCTGTAGACAATATGGACAATAAGTATTTTATTGGTTTTTTCAAAGACAAAATTGTTGATAAAGCAAAAAATGACAAAATTTTTATTGAAATTTCCAAGGCAAATAAAGATGTGTCACTTCTAGTAGAGACTTATGGGCGTCCCTAGTAAGATATGTTGTCAGATTTATCTGTTTTAAAAAAGAAGTATCTGTTTTTGATTGTTATCTGTTGCTTAAGTCTATTCATTTTTGGCAAACTCGGTCAAACTTCTGACACTGGTCTGGAAGTATATTATAAAGTAATTGAGAACACAAAAACAAATCCACTTTATTCTAAAGTGACAGAAGAAGAATTGCAGGTTTTATCTAAATGCAAAAAACTAATTTCAAACAGGTCTTATGAGAATGCTAGGGAGTGCATAAAAAATTTCTATAAAAATTTTACAATAAAAAATGGGGTAAATTTAACTTTTGCTCATATGTCCAAATTGCAAGTACTTAATCCTGAGTTTAAATTTGATTGCCATTACATATCTCATGGAATCGGCCAAGGTCAACTTATTTTAGACGGTGGTGATGCAGCTAAGTCCTTTGCGGCAATGAGCTATGACTCTTATTTTAGGAACATGTCTATGTGTGGAAATGGCTATTTTCACGGTGTGATAGAAGAGGTGGCTAGGAGTGAGATAGATAAAAACTCTTTAGTAAAATTATTAAAACCACTTTGTCAAAACTTTAAATCTTCACCGGTTGGGAATTGTTACCATGGTATTGGTCATGCGGCTTTTATTCAAACTGAGTATCATGTTAATGATTCGCTTTTTGTTTGCGACAATATAAGTGAGAATGTGTATCATAAATATGAGTGTTACTCAGGTTTATTTATGGAGGCTTCACAAAATTTTTCAATTGAACAGCAAATAAGTGTAAAAAGTGGAAAATTTAAAATGTTTTTTTGCGATGAATTGAGTGATGTTTATCGTCCTGCATGTTACTATCAAATGGCAACAGGTTTGGAAATGTTTGCGAAAAATCGCTCTGATCACGCTGTAAATATAAATGCATGTAAACAGATAAAAGACGAGCTTTTGCGCTTTTCTTGTGTAAAGAGTTTTGCTGCTGCTGCAGTATCTCAGCATCGACTCGAAAACGTAAAAGACTTATGTGTTAGGAACACGTCCACTTCAGCTGAAAGACTTATATGTGCGTCTACTTTTGCCTCTAGGATTGGACGAAATTTAGACAGTACAAGGAGCACGGTAGAGTTCGACGAAGCTGTGAAAAAAATTTGTGGATCCCTTTCTTTTTTTGAAAACAGAAAGTGTTTTAATCTTGTAAAAAATGATTCAATACAGCTTTATGTTATTGATCAAAAAAGTTTGGATATTTAATTGCTCTAAAAATCAGAATTAAAGCCACTACAATAAAGATTAAAAAAAAGAAAAATTGCATTTCTTTTTTAATATTTCGGAGAACCTCAGACATTTTACCAATTTTTTCGTTGTACTTCTCCGGATTTATTTCTGGTATTACAGTGTTAATCCACTGATTATGAGAAAAGGCTTTATATTCAAGTTTGCAATAGTTTTTTTCGTCAACTAATTTATGTGAGTAATCAGAAAAATGTACCGTTATTTTTAACAATCTTTCTTGATGCACGTCTTTATTTATATTGTTTAACGTTGGTACATTGCAAGATTTCTGTAATTCCATCAGGATAGGGTATGGGTCACAATATTTACTGTCCTCAAACAGCTTATTACTTATTATTTTTGTCTCCATGTTTTTGTCTGTATAAATGATTTCGCAGCCCCTTCTTGAGTGAAACATGTTAAATCCAATAAACGACCCTTCCAGTGTTAGTTGATCTTCGTAGGGGATAACGAGACGGACAATATTAAAAAAAACAAGAAGTATAACTATTGTTAGTCCAAAGAAAGATTTATAAACTTTACTAAAGTCCATTTCAATGTAACTTTTATAAAAAAGTATGTAGACAAACGGTGATGTAATAAGGAAAAAACCAATGCCAATAATGGTTATTGTATAAATGTGAAATATCTCAAGCAAAATCAAACAAAAAATCCTAACCTCTTTAATTTTAGATGTGAGTAATAGTGGTGTTAATATTTGTAGTAAGATTACAGTGTTTGTGGCAAAGGGCATAAAAAAAGTTGGAACTCCATATAGGTGTAAATAGCCAAATAACCAAGAGTCGCTACCAATTTTTGAAATTGCAGCCAGAAAATAACTCAAAATAAAAAAAAGTTGTAGATAGAAAAATCTATATCCAGGTGTTAATAGAAAAATAAAAAGAATATAAAAAAGGTATTGCTCAATATATGTAAAAAAAGTGTAATGATAACCAGAAAGTATAAACATGGGAAGTATAAAAAAGGTAAATATTGAAAGAAGACTAAAATAAAAATGTCTGTAATTTTCTCTGTACAACGAGTAGGTTGAATATGTTAATATGGAAAATATGAATGTGTATACCAGTGGACGCAAATCTGTATTTGTATTTAAAAGAAAAATCTCTTGGTACTTTGTGCAATTTTGGAAAAAAGGCCAACAATAGGTGGTAAATTTTTTCTCGCTCAGAAAAGGCACTAGTCTGTTGATTAAAAAAACTATATTTAGGAGCAGAAAGAAAGAAGTTAATTTTAATCCTTCTGAGTTACGAATTTCTTCTACTTGAAACCAGTTTTCTATTTTTTTTAAGATTGGTGAAAACATCTGCGTTATGTATGCATAGTATACCATGTACGGTTCTATCACTTTCTTCGGTAGATGTTTTAAGTTTATCCAGTTTTATTTTAAGTTAAAAGTTAAACATCCTAATGCAAGAGATTCTCTCTTCCAGTTTTCTTGGAAACTTTAAATTACAGGCTTTAATATTTTGATTAAATTCCTTTTTTTTGGTCCCAAACTCAGCCAATAAATATGATTGCTGATTAAAGCATTCGCCCTGATATTTTTCTGACAAATTTTCACAAGCTGAAAAGCTTAAAATCTTCTTATTATTTCTGGCCTCTTCTGGCCTGAGCATCTCCATGAAAACACCTGTTCTACACATACTTTGCATTTTCTCGTCCCTTGTTATGTCTTCACAAAGGTTTAAAGAAGGTTTGACGTTACCTTCTAGATACAAAAATACTGCATGCCCTATACCATGATAGCAGTCAATTTGATTATTATTTTTTATAACATTACTGTTCATACAAATAGAAATTAATTTATTTTTCATAATGTTTATTTCTGTGGTTGTGCCCACATATTCTTCAATTAAACCGTGGAAATATCCTGAGCCGCAAGTGGGTGGTAATGTGCTCATGAGTGGGGACTCTAAAGAAAGACTAAAAGCTGAAACAATATTTTTTTGTAGGTTTAAAAGGGTGCCATGCCCAACTCCATGCATAATGTAGTGGCAATGCTCAATCAAAGAATCATCTTTTTGGGTTAAATTTTGAAAAGCCAAAATTGTATTTTCTCGGCCATGTTTATAGGTGAAGTCAGAAAAATATTTCTTAAAGCATTCGCCGGCGTCTTTTGGGTTAGAAATGTAGCTGTTTTGACAGATTTTAAGACTTTCAAAATTTAGACTTGGTGTAGCTGGGTATAAATTAAAAAAAAGCAAGATTCCCAGAATAATTTTAGTCATAGGTTTAGAGTAAGTTTAATAAAATTATTATAACAACTTTCTTTTTAATTTCAAAAGTAAGTTGTTTAAAGCATTAAAATCCTAACTTCTCGAAAGAGGTTAGGATTTTTGCCTTGGTTCACACGAGGTGCTTACAAGGGCTTAGCCGGCGATGAAGGTGAATTACTTGCGGCCGTTGCAGTCAGCGCCGAATTTTGGAGCTGGGATCGGGTCGCGGGTCCAGCAGCCTTCGGCGGAGGCCGAGGCAGCGAAGGAAACGGCGAGGCCAATAGCTGCAACAGTCGCGAGGATCACGTTTTTCATAGTAGTTCTCCGGTTGTTATCTGTAGTTGGGCGGGTGCCTTTCCATCAGATAAATAGAATTATAGCATACTTGTTTTAATAATGCAAGCCCTGTTGTATTGTCCACTTTTACCCTTTATTTCTGACAAATTTCGTGTTATAATTGCACAATCTTTTTAAACAAATTTTAAGAAAATATTAGCCAATTAAATAAACATTATGGAAATACGAAACATTGCGATTATTGCCCACGTGGACCACGGAAAAACAACTTTAACTGATGCACTTTTAAAACAAAATGGGGCAGCTGAGGGGGACTTTTCTATGGACTCCAACTCTATTGAAAAAGAAAGAGGAATTACTATTTATGCTAAAAATACATCTTTGATGTACAAAGGTACAAAGGTAAACATTGTGGACACACCAGGCCATGCCGACTTTGGTAGTGAGGTAGAGCGTGTGTTGCGTTCTATTGACTCAGTATTACTTGTGGTAGATGCCCAAGAAGGTCCTATGCCACAAACGCGTTTCGTTTTGAAAAAATCTTTAGAACTTGGCATCAAACCAATTTTAGTTTTAAATAAAATCGACAAGCCTGCAGCTGACGTAGTACGTGCCCATGATGAAGTTTTTGAACTATTTTTAGAGCTCGGTGCAAATGACGAGCAGCTAAACTTCACTACGGTTTACGCCATCGGTCGTCAAGGAATAGCTTTTACTACCGTAGAAGAAGCTCATGCTTTTATGAAAGGTGAAAATGTACCAGAAGAAAAAACTTTAAATCAGCTTTTGGATGTTATCTTGAAAAACGTACCAGCTGCCAACCGTGACGAAGCTGCAAACACAGGGGAAACTTTTAAAGCACAGGTGTTTAACTTGGCCTACGATAAGTTTTTAGGTCGTCTTGCTATTGCCCGTGTTTATGAAGGGAAAATTAAAGATGGTTCGGAACTATTTTTACTAGATGGTACAAAATCTGAAAAAGGAAGAATCACAAAAATGTTTTCTTTTGACGGGGTACAAAGAAAAGAGGTGGGGGAAGTGATAGCAGGAGACATTGTGATGATCGCCGGTTTCCCTGGTATATTTATTGGAGATACGATGTCCAACAACAAAGATGTAACACCGATGCCACTAATCCACATCGATGAGCCAACTATTTCCCTAGACTTTTTAGTAAATAACTCGCCTTTTGCAGGACGAGAAGGGAAAATGGTGACCGGTAGACAAATCCGTGAAAGACTAGAAAGAGAGTTGGAAATAAACGTGGGGCTAAAGGTAGAATTTGCAGAAGACAAATTCCGTGTGTTTGGGCGTGGAGAAATGCATATCTCAGTTCTTTTGGAAAACATGCGAAGAGAAGGTTATGAAGTACAAGTGTCAGTACCAGAGGTTATCATCAAAACTGATGCAAGTAACAACAAAACCGAGCCTTATGAAGAAGTGGTGATAGACGTGCCAACAGAGTTTTCTGGTACAGTTATTGAGAAACTTGGGTCCAGAAAGGCTATGATGAAAGACATGAAAGAAAAAGATGGACAAACTAGAATGATCTTTGATATGCCAACACGAGGCCTACTTGGTTTTAGGGGAGTGTTTATGATCGACACCAAGGGTAATGGTATCTTGGCATCTCGCATGACAGGGTTTAGAGAATATGCAGGAGAAATTGCTAAACGTGAAGTTGGAAGTATGGTGGTAAATGAAACTGGTAAAACTTCAGCCTTCTCACTTTGGAATTTGCAAGAGCGTGGGGTGCTTTACATTGGGCCTGCAGTTGACGTGTATGAAGGTATGGTTATCGGTAATGTTTCAAAAGGTAATGACTTAACTGTAAACCCAAACAAAGGGAAAGCCTTGACCAACGTACGTTCATCTGGAAATGATGAGGCTATAGTACTGGTCCCAGCTTGGACACTTTCAATTGAAAGGGGGCTAGAAGTTATGAACGCAGATGAGTATCTAGAAGTTACACCACAGTCAGTAAGACTTAGAAAAATTTACTTGAACGAATCTGAAAAGGCGCGTATCATGCGAGGGTTTAAATAAAACCTATCGTAAAACAAAAAACTCACATAATATTATGTGAGTTTTTTGTTTTTATCTTAAATCTTTAACTATTTCACTGAAACTATTTTCTTAGTTTTTACAGTATTGTTGAAATGCATTTTTCTCTTTTCTGAGAAAACTACTTTTCCAGAAACAAGAGAGTACAAAGTGTGGTCTTTACCCATACCTACATTGTCGCCACCAACAAAGTCTGTCCCTCTTTGGCGAATTATGATGCCACCAGCGTGTACAGTTTCCCCGTGGTACTTTTTAACGCCTAGGTATTTTG
This sequence comes from bacterium, assembly GCA_043719155.1. GTDB lineage: Bacteria > Patescibacteriota > Minisyncoccia > Phycocordibacterales > UBA5272 > JBBQKQ01. The sequence goes on from JAYSUJ010000034.1 coordinate 20,764, forward strand.
GTTTAGAATCACGTAGGTTTTTGGCCGTTCCGGCCGCTTTTTTGGTTGCCATATAGTTATTATGTTATAATTTTCTTAAATTAGTTATGAGTAGTATTATAACACAAATACAAGGATTCCTCAAGCATAGTAGGTTAGACGAGTTGCGCCTATTTGTCGATAAATTTTTCTACATGCTGATTCTGATTATTCTGATGATTTTTTCCTTTACCATGGGGAGGCTGACTAAATTTTTAGAAGCTAGACCGACTTTTACTTTTGAAAGTAAGGAGGCTGAAGATGAAAACTATGAAAAAGAAAAAGCTGCATTATTTCAAGAGGCTTCAAGGGTTGGTACAAGTAGTCAGATAGTGGCCAGTAAAACTGGAAAAAAATATTATTTTGTATGGTGTAAGGGTGCATTAAACATAAAGGATAGTAAAAAAATATATTTTAAAAGTGAAGACTTGGCACAAAAAGCTGGATACACATTGGCAAGCAACTGCAATTAAAAATTATGCTAAACTAAAATAAGTTTTTTAGAAATATTAAAAAACAAAATTAAAAAATATAAGTATAAATGTATTAAGAAAGTATGAACAAAAATTTTAAAAACATGAGTATCGGTGCTATTGCTTCTGCAATAGCCGGTGCGTACTACCTTTATGGCTCAAGAGACGGAGAAGCTAAAAGAAAACAAATCGCAGCTTGGACAATAAAAATGAAGGGGGAGGTCTTAGAGGGAATAGAGAAACTTAAAACTGTTTCAGAGCCTGCTTACAAAGAGCTGGTTAAAAAAGTTTCGGAAAAATATGCAAAAATTGATAAAGGAGAGTTGAAAAAAGTTGTAGACGAAATGCATTCTACTTGGAACAAGATGAAAAAAGAGGTAAATGCAGAGCTGGCTAAAAAGGAAGAATTGATACAAAAAGAAGCGGCAAAGGTTGCCAAAGTTAAAGAAGTTGCTAAAAAAACTGTTACAAAAACAAAGGCAGCTGTAAAAAAAGTTGCCACTAAAACTAAAGTAAGTGTTAAAGCTGTTGTAAAAAAAGTTGCAACTAAAAAAGCTGTTAAAAGTGTTGAGGTTGAACATGTGCCAGAAAAAAATGTAGATGTCAAAGTGGAAAGTTCGACAGATGTTAAGTCCGGTGGCGAAGAAGTAAGATTTTAGCTTTAAACAAAACAAAAAAACAAACATTGATAAATGTTTGTTTTTTTGTTTTACTTTCCAGTGCAGTTATTTTAAACCTACAAGCTTTAAAAGCTTTGCAACTTCTTCTTTTGGGATCAGTTTATTTTTACCTGCCTCTAAGGCACGAGTGTTTAGGTTTAAAATATTGGTTCTTTTAAGTTTAGAGACAGTGTAATGCAGCTCATTGGTCATGAGGCGTATTTGATGTTTCTTTCCTTCGGTTAGTGTGATACGAAACTTGTAATTGTCTACAATTTCTACTTTTGCCGGCTTGGCAGTAAAGCGGCCACGCACCTCAAAACCTTTTTCAAAAAGTCTGACGATATTTTGAGAAAGTTTTTCCTGCACCTCTACCTCATATGTTCTCTCGTGCCCAAACCTAGGGTCGAGAATCCTCTCAACCAGTCTTTTGTCATTTGTCACCAACATCAAGCCTTCACTTAGCTTGTCCAGCCTACCAATTACTGTGAGGCCGTCTTTGTCCCAATTGTCAAAAAAGTTTTTAACCTCTTTTTCGCCAAATTGTGGAGAGTGGGAAACTACATCTTTTGGTTTGTAAAATCTGTAATATTTGTAGTCACCTACGCCACCTAAAATTTCTATTTTGTCGGTTTCTTTTATTTTGTCACCCAGTTTTATAACTTTTCCATTTACTAAAACTCTTTTGGACTCTATTAGTTTATCTGAGTCACGTCGACTAGCTAGGCCCAAATCTTTCATTCTCTTGTTAACTCGCACGCTGCCGTCAAAAGGTTTTGGAGTTGGTTTCGGACCTTTTACCTTCACTTCTTTTTTTTCTGGCACTCCAGCTCTAAAAAGTAGCTCAGACCTCTGATCTCTAGGCTGCCCCTTTTTGGGAGCGCCTTTTCGATTTGCTCCAAATGTCTTTCCAAACTTGGTGTTTTTCATAATTTTTTGTATCGTGTAATTTACTAACTAATACTAACATGAAACACAATAATAGCGAAACAGAAAGGAAAATAAGTTTGATATCGCCAGTCCATAAAAGAATTGCAAAAATAGGACTGAAAACTAAATAAGAAATATATTGTGAAGAATCAAAGAAAGAAATGAGTGTAGTGTCCGTAACTTTTATTTTTTTGAATAAATATGAGGAGGCAGAAAGGTCTGCAGCCGAAGCGAAAGACCTCGAGATAAATAAAACAATGGCCCAAATAATAAGTGAGTTTGAATCTAAAAATGCAAATACAAGCATAAAGAAAATTAAACCCAGAAGAGAAAATTGCAAAATCTCTTTTTCATTCTTTACTCTGTCTTCCAAATGTCCTAATCTATTTGGTATTATTAAAAAAGGTAGGAGGGCAATAGGAAGTAAAACGCTGAGATAAATATTTAAAGGAACTCCCACCTCAAGCATTTTAAAAGGCATGTAGACTATGACTGAGGTAAAGAAAGTTTTGATACCGATGTCTACGATGTTTATATAAAGAAGGTCTTTGTTTTGGAGCACTCGTCTTAAATTAGAGCCTATTGTGACCTTGTTGAGCACTATTTCTGGTATAGGGTGTATGTGATAGAAAAAAGCTAAGATAGCAAAGCTTGTAAAGATGGCCGATATGAAGAATACACTGTGCATCCCGTAATTTGTAATTAGAAACGAAGAGATGAACGGGGAGAGTAAATAGCCGCAGTTTAAGGAGGTTTGATAGTAGCCACGAAGAGTGCCTACATTGTTTTGTTTTGAAAAATCCTCCAGTAAAACTGATGACAGTAAGAAAAGAAAAGCGGAAAGAGTCAGGTAAAAGGCAAAACCCCAAATTACAGAAAATGGACTTTGAAAAAAAGTTAAGCAGAGCAGATTTATGATCGCGAGAGTACCTGTATAAAGGAGAATTTTACTAAAATTTATTTTTTTTAAAATCTTGGCCAAAGCAAAATTTAAGGCTATAGCCAGAAAAGCCCCGATACAGTAGATGATCCAAATATTGTTTTTATGGATTACGGAATCTAGAAAAACTGAGGCCGAGTAAATAACAACACCATGGTGGATAGCAATAAAAAAGGAAAAAATATTTATCCAGAAAATTTTACTGAAGTGGTGGTGGGGCATTGTTTCTCAGTTTAACATGTAGTTTGTAACTTTGGCGGCTTTTGTTTTTTTCTGGTACACTTAAATTTATAAATATAAAAATATGCCAGAACAAAAACCTGTTAAGCGCAAGATAAATAGCTTGGATGAAGATGGGAAAATAATTGCCAGAGAAACCGGAGACACATTACCAGAAGGACAAGGGGGTGAAGATAATTCAGAAAAACCTGTCGTTACTCTGCCACAGTGGACAAAAATAATGGATATGACTAAAAATTTCGATCCAAATGATAACCCGTCCAAAGAATAGTTTTTAATCATTTCATTTTATGTTAGGGTTAAATGCGGCGTCAATAAAAAAGGTAATAGAAAGTGAATGTACAAAAGATGAAGCTGCAGAAGTTGTAATGGAGGCTCAACAAGAGTCCTATAATCTTTGGCAAGAATACTTTACAACTTTGGGGGTGGATTTACCAATGTGTAGCATGGTCTTTTTTGAAAAAGATCAAGTTTTAAACCTGGGTGTAGACACTGCAGGTCATTTTGTTTTTTATATTAACGGCAACATTTACATCAATTTAGAGTCGCTGATGGACGAGATTGGAAAATTTAAATTTTCAAAAGAAAATCTAAACGCAATTTTAAAAACAATTATTTATCATGAATTTGCCCATCATGTACAGAATATATTATTTGGGGCGTCCTATGGTTTGATTTATGAGAATATGTCTGACTACATGATGGGTCTACAAGCCAAAAGGGCAAAATTTTCATTGATGCAACAATTTTCCATTTCCACTTTTATGGATTTAATTGGTTTAAATGACCAGAGGGAAGGTGATGTGCATCCAACTTCGCAGCAACGAAAGCTATTTTATGAAAAAGGTTTTGATGGCGGGAGTTTAGAGGAGGCCGTAAGTAGGCTTGCTCCTTTTTAACAAAATGTTAGACTGTAGTAATGTTTAAAACAGAAAAATTAGTTAACGATCCTAGAGCCATCAAAGCCCTAACAGGGTT